>CAYHAR010000040.1:0-23355 GCA_964354595.1 uncultured Anaerolineae bacterium
AACGGCGCGGCGGCCTGCTTGGGCGCGTTCTCGAATCCGCCCACGTTCCAGGTGACGATAAGCTCTTTCTTGGCGCGCGTGATGCCCACGTACAGCAGCCGCAGGCGTTCCTCGGTGTATTCGATCCGCGCGCGATAGGTGGCTGACCTCGCGACGTACTGCGCCACCTTGCGCGGGTCAGGATCGCGCAGCGCCTCCAGTTGCGCGACGGCTTCGGCTTCCAGGTTCAGCCCGCTGCGGACGAACGCGCGCTCGCCCCGGTACGTGTCGTGCGCTTGCACCGACGGAAAGTCATAGTTGTTCACGCCCACCAGGTATATGCGATCCCATTCCAGTCCTTTGGCCTTGTGCATCGTCGTGACGGTGACCTTGCCGGGCTTGGGCGTAAAGCTCACGTCGTCGTCGCTAAAGCCGGCAAAGCGCTGCTTGTTCCGCGCGATTTGCGTCAGCTCGTTTGCCAGGTCTGCCAGCCGCCACTCGGAATGACTCTGGCTCAGCCCGCGCAAGACGACGGCAATCTTGTGCGCCAGCGCCAGGTCGGCCGGTTCGCGGTAGAGGTCTTGTGCCAGCGTCAGCACGAGCTGGTCAATCGGCAGCGCCGAGGCGTCCAGCCAGCGGCGGACCATTTCCCGGAATTGTGGTAGGGGCGATTCGTGAATCGCTCCCACCTGATTGGCCAGCCAGTCATGGTCGGGGCGCGGCCAGAGAAACGATTCGATCTCGTCGCACCGACGCAACGCGGTGAGGAGGGCTTTGCGCGCCAGGATACTGGCGTCGGCGTCGCCCTCCTCACCGGCCCAGTGCTTGTAGACATTTGAAAGCAGCGATCCATTCAGCGGCGCGGCCAGGTAATGCAGCACGCTGCCAATCACGTCGGCGGCCTGGCGCGTGGGCGCGGTCGTGTTAAGGTGGTCGTCGTGCGGAATTTTCTTGTGCTCCAATCGCTCGACGAGCTTGTAGCCTCGGCTGTTATCGGGCACGAGCACGGCCACCGTCTGGTCGGCGTGGTCGGGCAGCCAGCGTTCCAGCGAGTCCACCACCAGTTCTAATTCCTTGTCCGGCGAGAGCGGCTTGTGATAGAGCGTGACGACGAGGTCGTCGCTGTCAAGCGGGTTCGGCTGCGGATCGCCCGGCGGCGTCGGCCGGATGTGTTGAGGGCGGAAGGCATCGGCGCGCACAACGGCGTGTGGATGTGAGCTGGCTGTCCAATCCACGAGATAATTCGCCAGGTCAATGATGCGTTGCGTCGAGCGGCCCGATTCATGGAGCGGACGGTCAATCACGTCCTCTTCGTCCAGAAAGCGATTGAGGAAGCGGATGTCAGACGTGGTGAAGGTGGTGTTGATGGACTGGTTCGGGTCGCCCACGCGCACCCAACCCCCACCCCGGCCCTCCCCCGTCTCCGACAGGGGAGGGGGAGCTAGGATTCGCAAGATTTTCTCTTGCAGCTCGCTGCTATCTTGCGCTTCGTCTTCCAGGATATACGGCCAGCGGTCTTGCAGCCGCGCCGTCAGACCAGCGTCAATCTGCAACGCTTCCAACGCCAGCCGCACCAGGTCGTCAAAGTCCACGCTGCCGCGATACGCCAGCGCACGTGAATAGTCTTCGTAAATTTCCAATCCCATCCGCGCCAGCCGCCAATCGCCGTGCCAGTCCGGCAGCTTTGTTCGCAGCTCGGCGGGCGTGGCCTGCAAATCTTTGGCGCGGCGGATAAAACTCGCGGCGACGGCGCGTACCAGCTCCGGCCACTTTTCTCGCTCGATCCAGCGGCGCTTGTCGTCGGACACATCTTCCGCGATGAATTCTTCCAATGCTTCGGGATTGCTGCGCACCCAGCTTGCCACGATGTCGTCGAGGATCTGGTTGGACTCGCGCTCGTCGGCGATTTGAAAATCTTCCGGCAGGCCCAGCAGGGCCGGGCGCTCGTGGATGATGTCGTTCGCCAGGCCGTGCAGCGTGCGGACGCGATAGCCCACGTCGGGGATCAAGCCCTGTTCGCTCTTCAAGAATTCGCGGATGCGCCGGTTAAAGTTGTCCACGCCCGAGTTGGTGAACGTGACGATGAGGACTTCTTGGTCGTCGCGGATGCGCTCCTTGACCAGCCTGGCGGCCAGGCAGGAAAGCGAGTGCGTCTTGCCGCTGCCCGGCACCGCCGAGACGCCCATGCGCCCCCCGGTGTATTTCAGGATTTCTTCTTGTGCTGGTCTGGGTTTGAACATGTGCTATCTGATAGCTTCCGACGAATGACCGATGTTCGTCCTTCGTCATTCGTCCTTCGTCATTCGCAGGATTTGCTGAGCCAACATTAGCAGCGGTCCGCGCTCCTCAAAGCCTTGTTCGTTGAGCGTGCTAAAGGCCAGGTAAATCTTTTTTCGACAGCGGCGGATCAAGCCTTGCGTCAACCGGCTGAGCGTGAGTTGACGCGCGGCCTGCTCGTCTTCGTCCGTCCATTTGCGTCCCGCTTGCCAGTGGCGCGTGAGGACGTAGGGGTGCGTGAGCGGTTGATACAATCGTTCCCACCAGCCTGGGCTGCCCGCGTTGATCCAGAACTGCACGTCCACCGGTTGATTGTTCAGCAGAAAAGTGTAGGCGGGCGAGAGGAGCACCGCGCGCGCGTCGGGATGCGCGCCGACTGGAGCATATTGTTGCGCTGCGATGACGCCGCTCTGCACCATCTCGACGTATGCCCGGTTTGCCGTGGCGAGCGCATCCTCCTGCGCGAATGTAACGACCTGGCGGAACTTGATCGCCGAGGCGATCAGCCCGGCGGCCACGCGGCCCGCGTCCAGGTTGCGGTGGAATCCAAAGCCCGCCTGCGAGAGGACCTCGCCGAACAACCGGCTGAGAAAGTGGTCGAGCGGCGACGTGTGCGCCGCGCGACAGTCGTCGAGCCACTGGCGGAGGTAATCGTACCGCTGCCCCACGTCAAAGCCAATGCGGTCTTGCAGGTCGGCCTTTAACCCATCGAACGGGCGCAGTTGAGCCTGCTTTTCGGCATAAGCGCGTTGAGCCAGCAGGTGCGCGCGCGCCACGTCCAGGCCATCCATCGCCAGCGCCAGCGAGTGAGCCACATCGGCTGTGGCCGGAACGATATTCCAATCGGGATGCGCCAACGCGGCGAGCGTCAACAGACATCGGGCGGCCGGCTCGTCGTTGAGCGCGCGCGAAGGGCGCAACGAGCGCGTCGGAATGCCGCGACGACTCAGCCGGTCAGCCAATGCAAAACGGAGCGCGTCGCTCAAGAACGGCGCGAGGACGACCATCTCGCCCGGCGCGATGCCTTCCTCGTTGACGAGCCGAGAGATTTCGTCTGCGACCCAATCGAGCATCTGGGGATGAAATTTCCCACCGCCATAGCCGAGGGCATTTCGGATTTCGCGCGGCGCGTTCGGATTTCGGAGCCCTGATCCAAAATGTTGCGCTACCGCCGCTAATGATTCGAGGTCAGGCGAGGTCACGTGTGATTGCGACAGTTCGATGTATTCACGGCACACGTCGCGCAGCGCCAATGCGCCTTGCGGGTCTGCGCCCAAAAAACTGCGATAGCCGGCGTTCTGGTCGTGGACGAGCAGCGCCGAATCGCAGTGGGGCAGCCAGTCGCGCAAGAGGTCGTGCGTCACGGGCGGCTCTTCTTCAATGTTGTCCGCAATCAGATGGCGATATTGCCCGAACAAGTAATCACGGAACCACTCGGTGGGCAACAGGTGGCGCGTGAGGATTTCGACCTGGAGCGAAAAATCGAGTAGATTGTTTTGCAGGCAGAGCTGGCGAAAGCGGACTGCCGCGTCTTGCGCCTGGGTGAACGCGACCGCGCGGCGAGCCTCTCCGCTCCAGGCTGCCTTGAGCCGCTCGCCGATTTCGGTGTGCGGAAATCCGACGAGCGCGGCTTTGTTGAGATTGTCGAGAATCTGGCTATAAAGGCGAGGATGCTGAAGACGGACGCTCTCGAAATAACCCGTCTCTTTAATCAGCGGCTCGACGACGCGCGCCATATAATACTGCGCCGTTTCGAGCGTGAGGAAAACCGGCGGCTCGTTGGGATGGGCGAACCCGGCTCGGCCTGCCACGCCCGGCCAAAACAAGTCCACCGTCTGCCGCGCCAACCCGCCGATGGTCAGCAGCCACGGGCGACTGCCGGGCGGAAGGTCGGCGCGCTCCAATTGATCTTGATATGGCCGAAGCAAACTGCGCTGCGGCGCGAACACGATGATGGAATCGCCCGGCGCGCTGGCGGCGAGCAGCGCGCGCATCCGCTGGACGGCGAGCGTGGTCTTGCCCGCGCCGGCCGGGCCGGAAAGGAAAATGGTGGTTCGCTCTGATATGAGGTCTCTTGCCGTCATCACGACAGAGAGTATAGCACGTGACACGTAAAACGTGAAACGTGGTGCGCGCGGGTCCCGTATCACATTGCACGCATCACAGACCGACAGGTATATCAGTCTGCGACAGCCTTGACATGCAGGCAACCTATCGAAATCCACCCCAATAGGGTTAGGAGAGCCAAACCTGGTTGTACCTTAAAAGTTTCACAGCCTATAGACTTTTGGGTAAAAAGTGGTGTATAATGTGTCTGTTAGTGGGAAAAAGTGGGTCAAAGTGGGGAGTACTCCCGTACTATCTGAAAAATAACTGGCGGAAGTGGGGAATAGAACTAATGTTCTTGGGTGAGTTTTCCCACAGTATAGACGATAAGGGGCGGCTGACGCTCCCGTCGAAATTCCGGGCCGATTTGGGCCACGGCGTCGTCGTGACGCGCGGTGTGGACAAGTGCTTGTTTGTCTTTACCATGGCCGAATTCCAAAAGCTGGCTGACCGCATCGGCACGCTGCCGATGACGCAGGCCGAGGCGCGCGAATTTTCGCGCCACTTTTTCTCCGGCGCTTCGGACGTGGAACTGGACAAGCAGGGCCGCATCCTCATCCCGCAAAACCTCCGCGACTATGCTGGGCTGGATGGTGATGTGATCGTCGTCGGCATTAACCAGCGCATCGAGGTATGGGACGCCAAGGTCTGGCCCGAAGTGCGCGCAAGCTTTGAGCGCAACGCGGCGAGCAACGCCGAGCACTGGGCCGCGTTGGGCATCTAATTCACTCCTTTGAACAGCCAGCACGTTCCAGTTCTTTTAAAAGAGACGTTGCAAGCCCTGGCGATTCGCCCCGGCGGGCGCTACATTGATGGGACGCTGGGCGGCGGCGGGCACGCTATCGAAATCCTTCGCGTCTCTGCGCCGGATGGAACGCTGCTGGCGCTGGATGCAGACGCGGCGGCTATAACGCGGGCGCGCGGGCGATTCGAGTCGGAAGGGTTCAACGCGTGTGTGACGCTCGTCCACAGTTCATTCGCTGATCTATTGCGCGTGGCCCGCGAGCATGGCTTTGATGCAGTGGATGGCATCGTGCTCGACCTGGGCTTTTCGTCCGACCAACTGGCCGATGAGATGCGCGGCTTTTCGTTCAGCAGCAGCGGGTTGGACATGCGCTTCGACTTGACGCGCGGCCAACCGGCGAGTGCGTTGGTCAATGAGCTATCTGTTCAAGAACTGGCAGACTTATTGTACCGCTATGGCGAAGAACGCGCCAGTCGGCGCATCGCGCGGGCGATGGTGAATGCGCGGCCCATCCAGTCCGCGCAGCAGTTGGCCGAGGTGGTGGCGCGGGGGGCAGGCGGGCGGCGCGGCAAGATTCACCCGGCCACGCGGACGTTTCAGGCGCTTCGCATCGCCGTCAATGACGAATTGATCGCCCTGGAATCGGTGTTGCCTCAAGCTGTCGAATTGTTGCAGCCCGGTGGACGGCTCGCCGTCATCACGTTTCATTCGCTGGAAGACCGGATCGTCAAGCATTTCTTTCGGGCCGAGTCGCGCGATTGCATCTGCCCGTCCGATCAGCCGGTATGCCGCTGCGGACATCGGGCGACGTTGCGAGTTATCACGGCCAAACCCATCGAGCCCTCGGCAGATGAAGTGGCTGTCAATCCCAGGGCGCGCAGTGCCAAGTTGCGCGTCATCCGACACTTGTGATTTCAGATCGTGCGAAGCGGTGTCTGAATCCGCAATCCGAAATCCCCTAAAGGGCGAGTTTCCGCAATGCTAAAGAATCTGTGGACGCACGGAGCTAAGCAGCCGAACTGGCCGGTCGGGCCGGTGGTGGTCCGGCTTGGGTTGATTCTGGCGCTGGTGGGATTGCTGGCGGCGTTGTACCTGGCGCAGGCTAGTGAAATCGCAACGACCGGACGCCGCATCGAGTCGCTGCGCCAACAGCGCGACGAATTGCAGCGTGAAAATGCCGAGTTGCTGGACCAAGTTGCCATTGAAGGTTGCATCCCGCGATTGCAAGAGCACACCACCCGGCTTGGATTTGTCCCGGCGGCACAGGTCGAGTACCTGCGGGTGACGGCAGTCCCGCCCGATACTGCGCCCACGTTGCGTGGGCAGTGGTTCCAGAGCAAGTGAGACATGAGTGACCAGACTCGTCATCGGCTGATTGCACTTTCCGTTGTGTTGGCGCTTTTGGGGGCGACAATTGTCGTGCAGCTCGTCCGTCTGCAAGTGGTCGAGTATCCACAGTACAAGGGCCAGGTCGAGAAAGAGGAACAACGAACCGAGACGATAGTCCCACCGCGCGGTCGCATCTGGGATCGCAGCGGCAACCTGTTGGCCGATAACGTCGCGCGCTTCCAGGTGACGGCTGACGTGGGCGGGGATATTAACGAAGTGGTGAGCCAACTTGCGCCGCTGCTCAACATCCCGCCCGGCGAGATGCGAGCCAAGCTGGCGGGTGCGCGACAACAGGTGTTGCTGGCGACCGAGCTGCCGATGACGACCGGCAAAGCAGTTCTCAAGCTCGATGTGGGCAAGGTGTCTTCAACTCCGTATTGGCGGCGCGCGTACCCGGAGCGGCAGCTTGCGGGACACGTGCTGGGCTTTGTCAACGCACAAAGGAAAGCCTATTACGGCGTCGAGCAGAGCTATGACGCGCTCTTGGGCGGACGCCAGGAAGTGATGCGAGCCAGCCAGGCTGCCTGGTTTGAGCCATCGTCGTCCAACCCATTGTATCTCGAAGGCCCGCGCCCCGGCGTGGACTTGGTGCTGACGATTGATCGCACCTTTCAGGCGCTGGCCGAAGCGGAGCTTGAGCGGGCGCTTTCTGAGACCGGCGCCAAGTCGGGCACCATCATTATGATGGACCCGCGCACGGGCGCGATTCTGGCGATGGCGAATGCGCCCGCGTTCGACCCGAACAATTACCCGGCTACGCCGCCCGACCGGTTCGTCAATCCAGCGGTGAGCGAGCTGTATGAGCCTGGCTCGGTCTTTAAAATTTTGACGATGGCGGCGGCGCTGCAAGAGGGGCGCGTCACGCCGGACACGACGTACAACGACACCGCTTGCATCGAGGTCGGCGGATGGCCGATATGCAATTGGGACCGAAAAGCGCACGGCACGTCCACCATGGTGGACTTGCTCGCGCATTCGCTCAACGTGGGCGCGGCGCGACTTTCGACGCAGATGGGCGGGCAGACGTTTTATCGCTACGTCCAGGCGTTTGGCATCGGCAAGGTGACGGGGATTGATTTGCAGGGCGAGGAGGCGGGCAAGCTGCGCACGCCCAGCGACCTGACCTGGCACGAGAGCGATTTGGGGACGAATGCTTTTGGGCAGGGCTTGAGTGTCACGCCGATTCAGATGCTCGCGGCGGTGGCGGCGGTGGCGAACGACGGCGTGCTGATGCGTCCGCACGTGGTGGGACAGATGATTGACGGCGACCAGGTGATGTCGGCCAAGCCCACGCCGATCGGTCGGCCTATTTCGGCGCAGGTGGCGCGCACGTTGACCGGGATGCTCGAAAAAGCCATTCAGCGCGAGTTGCAATTAAAAGTCCCAGGCTATCGTATCGCGGGCAAGACCGGCACCGCGCAGATTCCGATTCCCGGCGGGTACGACGACCCGTGGACGATTGCGTCGTTTGTGGGGTGGGGGCCTGTGTCCGACCCGCGCCTGGTTATCCTGGTCAAGCTTGACCGGCCCACCAGCTCGCCCTATGGCGGGCAGACGGCCGCGCCCGTTTTTGCGCGGCTGGCCTCGCGGATGTTTGTGCTGATGGGCGTCCCGCCGGACGAGGCGAGAGCGTCGAGATAAAAATGTTGACTCTTGTTGACGTTCTTGAATGTTTTTCCGGAAAACGCCCGGCGCAAGCGGCGCAGCCGATCCGCTGCGTAGTGATTGACAGCCGCGAGGCGGAGCCGGGCGACCTGTTCGTGGCGCTCAAGGGCGAGCGCGCGGACGGCCACAACTTTGTGGCGGATGCGTTCAGCCGGGGCGCGGTCGCGGCGCTGGTCGAGCAAGACCTGCCGCTTGATTGCCGTGTGATTGACCTGCGACCAGAGTCAACAGCGGTCGCGCAAGTGACGCTGCCGGTTTGCTTGCGCGTGAACAACACGCTCACCAGCTTGCAGGACTTGTCCGGCTGGTGGCGGAGCAAATTTAATGCGCGCGTGGTGGGCATCACCGGCTCGGTGGGCAAGACGAGCACGAAGGAATTGGTGTGGACGGTGCTTTTGCGCCGATTCCGCGTTCTTCGCAGCGAAGGTAACCTTAACAACGAAATCGGCGTGCCGCTGACGCTGCTTCAACTTGAGCCTGGGCACAAGCGCGTGGTGTTGGAAATGGGCATGTACGCGCGCGGCGAAATCGCCCGGCTGTGCGAGCTGGCGCGACCGGCGGTCGGCGTGGTGACGAACATTGGCCCGGTTCATCTGGAACGACTCGGCAGTCTGGAGGCGATTGCGGCGGCCAAAGCAGAACTGGTCGAAGCGCTGCCGCCGGATGGCGTGGCGATTCTGAACTATGACGAGCCGCTGGTGCTGGCGATGGCTGACCGGGCCAGGTCGCGTGTTTTGTTGTACGGCCTCGACAGCCGCGCCGACTTGTGGGCGGATGACATTGAAAGCGAAGGGCTGGAAGGCATCAGCTTTCAGATGCACTATCGGCGCGAGAGCATGAAGGTTCACGTCCCGCTGTTGGGGCGGCACAGCGTCCACACGGTGCTGCGCGCGGCGGCGGTCGGCCTGGCCGAAGGGATGACGTGGGACGACATCCTGGCGGGCTTGCAAGACCGGCAGGCGCAGATTCGATTGGTGGCGGTGCCCGGCCCGCGAGGCTCAACTCTGCTCGACGATACCTATAACTCTAGTCCGGCTTCGGCCCTTGCCGCGCTGAATCTGTTGGCGGAATTGGAAGGGCGCAAGATTGCCGTGCTGGGCGACATGCTCGAGCTGGGCAGCTATGAGGAAGAAGGCCACCGGCTCGTCGGGCGGCGCGCGATGGACGTGGTCGAGCTTCTCGTCGCCGTCGGCCCGCGCGGGCGCATCATCGGCCAAGAAGCGTCGAGTTTGGGCATGAACCCGGATCGCGTCTGTCTGTGCGAAAGCAATCAAGCGGCGATTGAATACTTGCAAGAAACCATCCGGCCCGGCGATTGTGTGCTGGTCAAAGGCTCGCGCGGGATGAAGATGGAAGAGATCGTCAACGCGTTGGGAAAGGGCTGAGTTGAGAACGGCGCTATTCCTGGGCGGGCTTTCGTTCTTGCTGGCGGTGGTGTGGGGCAGTCCGCTCATCCACTTGTTCAAGCACTATGGCATCGGCAAAAAGATTCGCATCGAAGGCCCGTCCACGCATCAGGTCAAAGCGGGCACGCCGACGATGGGAGGGCTGATGATTGTCGTCCCCGTGTTGGTCATCACGGCGGCGCTCAACATCGCCAACCTGCTCGGCGCGACCATCGTCGGCAAGTCTATCCTGGTGCCGATGACGGCGATGGCGGCGTTTGCGGCGCTGGGCGCAGTGGACGACCTGATGGGCGTGCGCGGCAAGCGCGAAGGGATGCTCGCAAGAGTAAAGTTCCCGATCCAGGTGACTGTGGCGACCCTCATTGCGCTCATCTTGTATTTTGTCGCCGATATCCACAGCGTCGTCGTGCCGACGATGCCCAACAAGATTGACATCGGCCTGCTGTGGATTCCGATTGCGGTGTTCATCATCGTCGCCACGTCCAACGCGGTGAACATGACGGACGGGCTGGATGGGCTGGCAGGCATCATCGCGGCGACGGCGTTCATGGCGTATGCTGTCATCGCCTATCTGCAATCGTTCCAGATCGAGCCGCTGCCGGAGCGACCCGTCGTTTCGTACCTGGTGCCGTTTTGTTTTACGGTGGCGGGCGCGTGCATGGCGTTCTTGTGGTTCAACGCGCACCCGGCGCAAATGTTCATGGGAGACACGGGCAGCGAAGCGTTGGGAGCTACGTTGGGCGTGGTGGCGCTGATGAGCGGCCAATGGCTGCTGTTGCCCATCGTCGCGCTGATTCCCGTGTCCGAAACGCTCAGCGTCACGTTGCAGGTGGGATATTTCAAGCTGACCAAAGGCAAGCGGCTGTTCAAGATGGCGCCGCTGCACCACCACTTTGAGTTGTTGGGTTGGAGCGAGACGCAAATCGTCCAACGGTTCTGGCTGGTGGGAATCTGGTCAGCCATGGTGGGGATCGCTCTCGCGCTCTTGTAAATTAATCCGAGGGGCAAAGCAACAGGAGCGCGTTTGCGGGGGATCGAGGGGCCGGCGGGTCCCGACGAGGAGAAGGGGCGAGCACACCCCGGCCCCTCGATCTGCTTTTCGGTGAGGTCAACATGGAATGGGGATTGCTTTGGTACGATGACACGCCCAGCCGTCCGCTGGAGGATAAAGTGACGCGGGCTGCGGCGCACTATGAGCGCAAGTACGGCCAGCCGCCAACGTTGTGCTTTGTGCATCCGTCAGCCAAGAACGGCACCGATCAAGTTGAGGGTGTGCAAGTAGAGACGCTCAAGACGGTGGGGCCGAATTATCTGTGGGTCGGCGTGGGCGAAGTGAGCCGGGAGCAAAAGCGTCAGGCAGGCGGCAGGCGCAAAAAGTGAAACGGTTTCGTATTCCGTCGTGCGATACGCAATATGGAATACGCGCTACGGAACACACAATGTCTCTGGCCCGTGATTTGAATGGAATGCGCGTTGTGGTGTTGGGCCTGGCCCGCCAGGGGATGGCGCTGGCGCGCTTCCTGGCGGAGCAGGGCGCCCGCGTCACCGTCAGCGATGTCAAGACGGCGGAACAACTTGCCGATGCGATGACGAGTCTGGAGAGCCTGCCCGTCCAGTATGCGCTGGGCGGCCATCCGATGGAATTGCTGGATGGATGCGACTTGCTCTGCTTGAGCGGCGGCGTGCCGGTGGATTTGCCCATCGTCATCGAGGCGCAAAAGCGCGGCATTGCGTTGGCGAACGACGCGCAGGTTTTCGTCGAGCGATGCGCAGAGCGTGCACCGGTCATCGGCATCACCGGCTCGGCCGGCAAGACGACGACGACGGCGCTGGTGGGCGAGATGCTCAAGGCGGCGGGATCCAAGACTTGGGTGGGCGGCAACATTGGCAATCCGCTCATCGCCGATTTGGACAAGATCGGGCCGGGCGATAAAGTGGTGATGGAGCTTTCGAGCTTTCAACTGGAAGTGATGACGACCAGCCCGCACATTGCGGCGGTGCTCAACATCACGCCGAATCATCTTGACCGGCATCCGAGCATGGAGGCGTACATCGCCGCCAAAAAGCGCATTTTGGATTTCCAGGATTTCAAGGACATTGTGGTCTTGGGCTACGACAACGCAGAGGCGCGCAAGCTGGCGGGCGACGCGCGCGGGTACGTGCGATTCTTTAGCCAACAGGCCGACGCGCGAGCGGGACGCGGCGCGTTTGTGCGCGGTGGAGACATCGTGCTCAAGCAGGACACGGAGCAAAGAGTGTGCGCTGTCCGCGAGTTGAAACTGCGCGGGCCGCACAACGTCTGGAACGTGCTGGCGGCGTGCGCGCTGGCGGGCGCAGGAGGCGCGGACGTGGACGCGATGCGGCAGGTTGCCACGAGCTTTGCGGGCGTGGCGCATCGCCTTCAACTGGTGCGCGAGCTGCGCGGCGTGCGCTACTATGACGACAGCATCGCCACTGCGCCGGAGCGACTCGTCGCCGCGCTGCGCTCGTTCGACGAGCCGATTGTCCTCCTGTGCGGCGGGCGCGACAAGCACCTCCCGTGGGAGGACGCGGCGCGTCTCATGGCTGAGCGAGTATCACATTTGGTATTGTTCGGTGAGATGGCAGATTTGGTCGAGTCTCAAATCACGCTCCACGCTCCACGCTCCGCACTCTGCGTTCATCGAGCGGGGACATTGGAGAACGCCGTCAAGATGGCAGTGCAGTTAGCCGAGCCGGGTGACGTGGTGCTGCTTTCGCCCGGCGGCACGAGCTTTGATGCGTTCCGAGATTTTGCAGAGCGTGGGGCCAAGTTTGCGGAGAACGTGAACAGGTTGGAGTGAGACGTGAAACGCACGGGCTATAAACAACACGAGGCGGCTTCGCTGGCCGCGCCGGAAAGCCTCCGGCGAGTGGAACGGGTGAATCCCAAAAGCTGGCCGCGCCTGGATTACATCTTGGCGGTCACGGTCGGCGCGCTGCTCATTATCGGACTGATGATGGTCTATAGCTCCACGTTCGATCTGGCGTACCAGGCGAAGGAGCAGCCGGCATACTTTTTGCTCCGCCAATTGCTCTGGGTGGGGCTGGGATTGGCGGCGCTCGTGGCGTTGGCGCGGCTGGATTACTCGCACCTGCACCGCGTCTCGATCCCGCTGATGGGCGTGATGTTGGTGATGCTCGTGCTGGTGCTGATTTTCGGCACGGACATGAATGGCGCGCGGCGCACGCTCGCCAATGGCTCGATCCAGCCGGGCGAGTTGATGAAGCTGGCGGTAGTGATTTACATTGCTGACTGGCTGGCCTCCAAAGGCGAAAAGATTCGCGACGTGAGCTATGGCCTCATCCCGTTCGGCGTGCTCATCGGCGTCATTGCCGGGTTGATTGTGTTGGAGCCCAACTTTTCGACGGCGTCGCTCATCGTCTTTACGGCGGCGACCATGTTCTTTCTGGCCGGCGCGGAATTGACGCAGATACTCGGCGGCGGCGCAGTAGCGAGTGTGACCTTTGCGCTGTTGGTGATGAACTCGGCGCATGCCAAGGAGCGCATCGTCACGTTCGTCAAGATGCTGTCTGATCCGACGCAGGCGAGCTGGCAATTGCAGCAGGCGCTCGTGGCGATTGGCTCGGGCGGCGTGTTGGGGCGCGGGCTGGGCGCGAGCCGACAAAAATTACTCCATCTGCCGCTGCCCGCCACCGACAGCATTTTTGCCATCATCGGCGAAGAGATGGGGCTGGTGGGTTGCCTCATCGTCGTCGGGTTGTTTGCGCTGCTGGCGTATCGCGGGTTCAAGATTGCGGCTCAAGCGCCGGACGTGTTCGGCGCGTTGCTGGCCGCCGGCGCGACGTGCTGGCTGGTGTTTGAAGCAATGTTTAACATTGCGGCGATGACCGGCCTGTTGCCCTTTACCGGCATTCCGCTGCCGTTCATCAGTTACGGCGGGTCGGCGTTGGTGACGGTCATGGGCGCGGTGGGGATTTTGTTGAGCGTCTCGCGCGGGACGCGGATTCGCAAGAGGCCAAACAGTGCGACTCTGGATTTCGGGCGGCGGGACCGGCGGCCACGTGTATCCCGCACTGGCAGTCGTTGAAGCGTTGACGGCGGACCGCGGACCGCAGACTGCCGACGTGATAAGCTGGATCGGCAGCCAAGGCGGCGTCGAGCAAGAGTTGGTGGCGCGGGCCGGGCTGCCCTTCGAGGCGATTCCAGCGGGCGGGCTGCATGGACTGGCGCCCTGGACGGCGGCGCGCAACCTGGCGCGACTGGCGCGCGGATTTGCGCGAGTGTGGATACTCGCGGCAGAGCGCAAGCCGCAGGTGTTGTTCGTTACAGGCGGATTTGTGAGCGCTCCGGTGGCGGCGGTGTGTTGGCTGCGGCGAGTGCCGATCCTGGTTTACCTGCCCGATATTGAGCCGGGGCTGGCGATCAAATTTCTGAGCCGGTTAGCGACCAAGATTTGCGTGACGGCGGAGCCGAGCCGGCAGTTTTTGCCCGCACGCAAAGTGGTGGTGACGGGCTACCCGGTGCGGCAGGAATTGATCCGGGCGCGAGAAGCGCGAGACGAGGCGAGGGCGCATTTTGGCTTGGACGCTTTGCACAAGACGATTTTGGTGTTTGGGGGAAGCAAGGGCGCGCGCAGCTTGAATCGCGCGTTGAGCAAGGCGCTGGAGCCGGTGTTGGCCCGCTGGCAGGTGATTCACATCAGCGGGACGCTGGACGCGGGCGAAGCGCAGGCGAGGCGCGAGATGTTGAGTGACGAGCTCAAATCACGCTACAAGTTGTTCGCTTATCTGCACGGCGAGGAAATGGGGCTGGCGCTGGCCGCCGCCGATTTGGTCGTCTCGCGCGCGGGCGCTTCGGCGCTGGGTGAGCTGCCGCTGATGGGCTTGCCTGCGATTTTGACGCCGTATCCGTTCGCGTGGCGGTATCAAAAAGTTAACGCCGACTATATGGTGGAGCAGGGCGCGGCGGCGCGGCTGGACGATGAAAAGTTGGGCCAAGAATTATTGCCGACACTGGAAAACCTGCTCAACGATGAAACGCGCTGGGCCGCGATGCGCGAGCGCGCCCGCAGCCTGGCGCGGCCTGAAGCTGCGTCGGCGCTCGCCTCGCAACTGCGGTCGCTCGCCGGAGGGGCGCAATGACCCCACAGTCTACTCTGGTTGTCATCAGCGAGTGGTGGTTCGTGGCGATGGTCGCCGCGATCTTTGCTTTCCTGGGCGTGCGGCGCGGCCTGACCATCGAATTGTTTGTTTTGCTCGGCGTGGGGGCGGGCGTTCTGTTTGCTGACCCGTTGGCCGAGAGACTAGAGTCGCCCATCAATTCGGTGTACCAATTCGCCGAGCCAATCGTGCGCGAGCGCATCACCCCGCCCGATAAACTGGTCAAGCCGGCCAAGCCGCCCAAGCTGATTACGGTCGAAGTCCACCGGCGCTATCTCGGCTCGGCGTTGTTTGTCTTGTTGGTGGCGGCGGGGCTTTTGATCGGGCACAGGCGGTCGGCCAAGGCCAAGTCGCCGCGCTTGATCACCCAAGTGTTGGCGGCGCTGGTCGGCGCGGCCAATGGATACCTGATGGCGTATTTTTTGTTCCCGCGCCACATCACGTCCACCAAGACGATTATCGAGGTGCCGACGACGCCCATCACCAACCTGCTGCGGATTCAATTGACCTTGCCGATTCTGATTACGGTCTTGGCGCTGATCACCTTTGGCGTGCTGGGATCGCGGCAGGGTAAAGCCAAAGGCAAGTGATAGGAACGGCGACGTGACTCCCGTTGAGAATCTGTGGATCTCGCTGGCGTTGATCTTTGCGATTGTGGGCGTAGTGCGCGGCTTTCTCAAAGAGCTGGGTGTGACGCTGGTGCTCGTCGTGGTGCTGTTCGGGCTGACGCGGTTGATGGAGAACATGCCGCGCATCCTGGATTTCATCGCCACGACGCTCAACCTGCCCGCGGCCCGCGATTGGATCACTCGTGAGCCGGTCTGGCTGATCTTTTATACTGCGGCTTTGTTGGGAGCGGTGTTCACCGCCTACCAGGGGTACGTCATCAAGTACCCCGGCGAAGAACCCAAAGGCATCCAGGGTAACTTGTTGGCGTTGATGGTTGGCCTGATCAACGGCTACCTGGTGGCCGGGTCGTTGTGGTTTTACGCGGACAAGTACAACGGGACGGTCAGGGCGCTGGGATTGTTGCAGGGCGATTACACGTTGACGGCGCACAAGATGCTCCAGATTCTGCCGCCAGCCATGCTCGGGCCTTTTTTGCCGTTCCTGGTCGTGTTCATGATGGTCTTGTTGGTGCTCAGATGAGTCCGATTGCCAATCTCTTGATGGGAGCGCGCATCCATTTCGTCGGCATTGGCGGGACCGGGCTTTCGGCCATCGCCAACGTTTTGCTCGACGAAGGGTATCTGGTCAGCGGGTCGGATCAGCAGGCAACGCTGGCGACCGACCAACTGGCCGCGCGCGGTGTCGGGGTTGCCATCGGCCATCGCGCGGAAAATGTGGCAGGCGCAGAATGCGTCGTCGTTTCTTCGGCGATCCCGTCGGACAATCCCGAGATCGTCGAGGCGCGGGCGCGCGGCATCCCGGTCGTCAAGCGCGCCGAGTTGTTGGGCCGGATGATGCAGGATCGCCGGGGCGTGGCGGTGGCGGGCACGCACGGCAAGACGACGACGACGGCCATGATCGCGCATATTCTTTTGGACGCCGGACTGGGTCCGACGTTTATCGTCGGCGGCGTGATCGGCAGCTTGGGGACGAACGCGCGCGCGGGAACCGGGCCGTTCGTCATCGAGGCGGACGAGTACGACCGGATGTTCCTGGGCTTGCGGCCCTGGGCCGCTGTTGTGACCAACATCGAGCACGACCATCCAGATTGCTATCCAACATTTGACGCGATGCTCGACGCGTTCGGCGAATTTGTGGATTTGGTGCCGGACGATGGCGTGCTGGTGGCGTGTTCGGATAATCACTCGGCGCGCGAGCTGGCGGAACGACAGCAACGCAAGAACAAGTCAGTGGCGCTGTACGGGCTTAATCAGGACGCGGCGTGGCGCGCGGTGGATGCGCAGCCCAATAACGCCGGTGGCAACGACTATGTGGTTCTGCGCGAGGGGCAATCGGCGGGATTGGTGAGGCTGCGCGTGCCGGGACTGCACAACGTCGCCAACTCGCTCGCGGCGCTGATTGTGGCCGAGCGACTAGGCGTGCCGCTGGCGCGGGCGCGCGAGTCGCTCACCGAGTTTCGCGGCGTGCTGCGGCGGTTCGAGATCAAGGGTGAAGCGGCCGGCGTGACGGTGGTGGACGATTATGGACATCATCCCAGCGAGATCAAGGCGACGCTGGCAGCGGCGCGCGCGCGCTTTCCCGGTCGGGGCCTCTGGGCCGTGTTCCAGCCGCACACTTACAGCCGCGTGCGCTTGCTGCTGGACGAGTTTGCCGCCGCGTTCTCGGATGTGGACCATGTCATCGTCACCGCGATTTATGCCGCGCGCGAGCATGACACGCTCGGCATTTCCGGCCAGGACATTTTGGCGCGGATGAATGACAAGCGCCGCCGCGATGCGCGTTACATCGCCGACCTCGACGAGGCTGCGTCGTACCTGCTCTCGAACGTCAGGCCGGGCGACGTGGTCATCACGTTGAGCGCGGGCGACGGCAATCGCGTGGGCGTAAAGTTGTTGCAAGAACTGGCGCGGGGAACGTAGAGCGTGGAGCGAGGAGCGTGGAGCGAGCTTGAGGAAGCGCTAGGCGGAAGGATCGTGCGCGGCGAGCTGATGAGCCGCCACACGACGTTCCGCATCGGCGGCCCGGCGGACTGGTCCATCGTGGCGAACTCGGCCGACGATTTGCACGATATTGTTCTGTTGGCTCGCAAGTTAACAGTACCATACTTTATTCTCGGCGCGGGCAGCAACATTTTGGTTTCAGACGCGGGTATTCGCGGACTCGTCATTCTCAATCGGGCGCGACAAATCAGTTTTCAAGCGTCAAACGTCAAATGCGAAAGCGGCGCGATTCTGCCGACGTTGGCACGAGAGTGCGTCGAGCGGGGACTGGCCGGATTAGAGTGGGCGATTGGCGTGCCGGGAACCGTCGGCGGAGCGGTGATCGGGAACGCGGGCGCGCATGGGGGCGAGATTGCTCAGTCGCTTGTCTCTACGAGCATTCTTGATTCTGATGGACATGTCCGGGATTGGCCAGCGCAAGAGCTAGAGTTCGGTTATCGGACGAGTCGGCTCAAATCTCTAATCTCGAATCTCAAATCTCAAAAGCCGGTGGTGATCGCCGCAGAGTTTGAATTGAGGCCGGGCACGCGCGAGGAATTGGAAGTGAAAGCCGTCGAGTACATTGAGCGGCGCAAGCGCAAGCAACCGCCGGGCGCCAGCACCGGCTCAATGTTCAAGAATCCGCCAGGCGGCTATGCGGGCCGGCTCATCCAAGCAGCAGGGTTAAAAGGGGCGCGCGTGGGCAACGCAGAAATATCCCAGTTGCACGCCAACTTTTTCATCAACCTGGGCGAGGCCAGCGCGGCGGACATGTATTCGCTCATCTGCCTGGCGCGTGAACGAGTGGCGGCTCAGTTTGGGGTGACGTTAGAGTTAGAGATCGGACTGGTGGGGGAATGGTGAAACAGGGCGCAAGGCGCAAGGCGCAGCGCAAGGTGCGCGTGGGCATCATCTTTGGCGGCAAGTCCGGCGAGCACGAGATCAGCTTGCTTTCGGCCCAGTCGGTGATGCGCGCGATGGACAAGGACAAGTACGAGATCGTGCCGATTGGCGTGACGCAAGAGGGACGCTGGCTGGCAGGCGGTGATCCGCTCAAGGCGTTGACTGGCGGCCAGGCGACGATGCCCAAGTTGCTGGGGACGCGCGTCGTCAGTCGTCCATCGTCTGCCGTGAGTCGCGCGTTGCTTCCTTCGGTCGCCGGCGCGCGCCACTCGGACGCTGTGGACGTGGTCTTTCCGGTGCTGCATGGCCCGATGGGCGAAGATGGCACGGTGCAGGGATTGTTCGAGCTGGCGGATGTCCCCTACGTCGGCGCGGGCGTGATGGCAAGCGCGGTGGGAATGGACAAGGCGGTGATGAAGGACGTGTTTCGCGTGCACGGACTACCGGTTGCGCTGCATCTGGTTTTTCTGCGCCGCGAGTGGGAGCGCGACCCGACCGCCGTGATGACGCAGATCGAATCGCGGCTTGGCTTTCCGTGCTTTGTCAAACCGGCCAATCTCGGCTCGAGCGTGGGCATCACCAAAGTTCACGGCTACGTCGAGCTGGACGCGGCGTTGGCCGAAGCGGCCTCGTTCGACCGCAAAATCTTGGTCGAGATGGCCGTGCCGCAGGCGCGCGAGATTGAGTGCAGCGTGCTGGGCAACGATGACCCCATCGCGTCTGTGCCGGGCGAGGTCAAGCCGGGCCGCGAGTTTTACGATTACGAGGCCAAGTATTTTGACGAGCGCACGCAGCTCATCATCCCGGCGCCCATCCCGGCCGAGCTGGCCGCGCGCGTGCGCGAGCTGGCGATTCGCGCGTTCCGCGCGGTGGATTGCGCGGGCATGGCGCGCGTGGATTTTTTGCTCGCGAGCGAAACGGGCGAGTTGTTCGTCAGCGAGATTAACACGATTCCAGGCTTTACCGCCGTGAGCATGTATCCCAAGCTGTGGGAAGCCAGCGGGATTCCTTATCCAGAATTGATTGACCGGTTGATCCAGTTGGCGTTGGAACGCCACGCGGACAAGAAGCGGTCGCGCATCAAGCCATGAACACGTGGAAACGCAAGCCGCCCGCGCGGCGACGCAAGATGTTGTTCACGACGACGGCTGTGAGCCAGGCCAGCGCGGCCACACCCGTGTTCGACGCGACGACGAGCGCGCGTGTGATCAGTGGAGCGATTCTGTTCCTGGTCGCGCTGGGCGCGCTCGGTCTGACGACGAGCGAGGCGTTTTACATTTACAGCCCAACGGTGACAGGCAATCAGCGCGCGCCGGCCAGTGAGATTGTCGCGGCGAGCGGCATCGAGACCCTGCACGTCCTGTGGCTGCAACCGGACAAGGTCGCCGGGTCGCTCTTGACCAAGATGCCAGAACTATCTGCTGCTTTTGTGTGGTGCGGCCTTCCCGCCGATTGCGCGATTAAAGTGATGGAGCGTCAACCGGCGTTCGAATGGCGACAGGGCCAGGCGCGCACGTGGGTGGACGTCGAAGGCATTGCGTTCCCGGCGCGCGGTCAGACGCCGGATATTCCGGTGATCCAAGTTGCGCCCGGCGTCGCTGCGCCGCTGCCGGGACACAAGGTTGAGGCGAGCTTGTTGGACACGATGCTGGCGCTGGTGAAAGCGTTGCCCGAGATAAAGTCGTATCGCTTGACGACCGAGCGCGGCATCGAGTTCAGCGACCCGAAAGGTAATTGGCCGGTGTATATTGGCGTGGGAGCGGATGCGGCGGAGCGCGCGGCGATGTGGAAGGCGCTGGCGGCCAGCCTGGCCTCGCGCAACATCCGTCCTACATTCGTGGACGTGCGTTATCCGAGCGCGCCATTTTACGGTAAATGAAGGGGCGAGGCATGCCTCGCCCGTAAAGATCATGTGGTTTCCCATTCTCGGTCTCTTGATCGGTCTCGTCGTCGGTAGCTTACTTTCGGTCGAGGTGCCGGCGCAGTACAGCCGTTACACGGCGATGGCGATCCTGGCCTCGCTGGATAGCGTGCTGGGCGCGGCGCGCGCGGAGCTGGAGGGCACGTACAACCATCGCGTGTTCATCACCGGCTTTTTCGCCAACGCGCTGTTGGCGGGGTTGTTGACCTTTATCGGCGACCGGCTGGGCGTAGAGCTGTACCTGGCTGCAATTGTCGCCTTTGGAGTTCGGTTGTTCGATAATCTGGCGCGCATCCGCCGCCGGTTGATTTTGCGCAGTTGAGTTTTGACGCATCATAGTGAGGCGTATCGTGGAACGAACCATTGTCGGCATTGACGTAGGCACCACCAAAGTCTGCACGCTCGTCGGCGAAGTGAGCGACGACGAAAGCCTGCGCGTCGTGGGAGTGGGGACGGTGCCCGCGCGCGGGATTCGCAAGGGCGTCATCGTCAACGTGCCCGAAGCGATGCAGGCGATCCGCGCATCGGTGGAAAAGGCCGAACGCATCAGCGGCTATGACATCGAGCGGGCGCACGTCAGCCTGGCGGGCGCGCACGTCGCGTCGCTCAACAGCCGCGGCGTCGTGGCCGTGCAACGCGGCGAGCGCGGCATCGCGCAGGACGATGTGGATCGCGCGATGGAGGCCGCGCGCGCCATCGCCATCCCGCACGACCGCGAAATCGTCCACATCATCCCGCGCGGCTATATCGTGGACGGGCAGGAAGGCATCCGCGATCCCATCAGCATGGTCGGCTTTCGCCTGGAGGTGGAAGCGCACATTATCACGGGCGCGATCTCGTCCATTCACAATCTGATCAAGTGCGTCGAGGACGCGGGCGTGGGCGTGGACGAACTGGTGCTCGATCCGCTGGCCTCCGGCGAGGCGGTGCTGTCCGAAACCGAGCGCGAGATGGGTGTGGTGCTGGTGGATATCGGCGGCGGCACGACGGACATTGCCATCTTTATCGAGGGGAGTATCTGGCACACGACGGTTTTGGCGGTGGGCGGCAATCATCTGACGAATGACATTGCCGTCGTGATGCGGATGCCCAACGCGGCCGCCGAAGAAGCGAAAATCCAGTACGGCCACGCCTGTCCCGATACGATTGATCCGGTCGAGATGATTCAGGTGACGGCGTTCGGAGACAACGTGCCGACCAAAGTCTCGCGCCGCGAATTGGCGCAGGTGATCGAGGCGCGCGTCGAAGAGATTATGAGCCTGGTGATGCAAGAGATCAAGCGCAGCGGCTACGATGGGCTGCTGCCGGCGGGCGTGGTGCTGTGCGGAGGCACGGCGCAATTGCGCGGCATCCGCGAGCTGGGGCGGCGAGTCTTGAAGCTGCCGGTGCGCATCGGCGGGCCATGCGATTTGCAGGGTCTCACGGATTCGATCATGTCGCCTGCATTTTCCACCAGCGTCGGCTTGCTCCGATGGGGACAGCGACAAAGCGCCAGCGGCGCTCGCCCGTCGCGCCCGGGGCCGAATATCGGCGGGCGATTCTTTGACTGGCTCAAAGCGCTTTTGCCGGACCGGGGGTAGGGCGATGAAGACTCGATTCGTTCAATCCGACCGACCGCCCTAATTCCGACCGCGGACGACAGACCGCAGATGATGCACTCGGGCGGTCAGTGTAAGAGTAGGCGATATGCGATAAGCGATATGCGATAAGCAAAGACAGGAGGAAGCAGAATGAATCCCCAAACTCTGAACGAAAATTACGCGCAGATTCGTGTCGTCGGAGTAGGCGGCGGCGGGACGAACGCAGTCAATCGGATGATTGCCGAAGGGCTGCGCGGCGTCGAGTTCATTGGCGTCAACACCGACGCGCAAGCGTTAATGTTGGCTCAAGCGCCCAAGCGCGTTCGCATCGGCGATAAATTGACGCGCGGACTGGGAGCGGGCGGCAACCCAGAGATCGGCGAAAAGGCCGCCGAAGAATCCAGCGACGACCTGTACGAAGTCTTGAAGGGGTCGGACATGGTGTTCATCACGGCCGGCATGGGCGGCGGAACCGGCACGGGCGCCAGTCCGATTGTGGCGCGCGTGGCCAAAGAAGTCGGCGCGTTGACCATCGGTGTGGTGACGCGGCCCTTTAGCTTTGAGGGCGGCAGGCGCAGCAAAGGGGCTGAGGCCGGCATCGCCAAGCTCAAGGATCAGGTGGACACGCTCATCGTGATCCCCAACGACCGGCTGCTCGAGATCGTGGACAAGCGCGCCAGCCTCCAGCAAGCATTCCGCGTGGCCGACGACGTGCTGCGTCAGGGCATCCAGGGCATCAGCGAGCTGATCACGGTGCCCGGCCTGATCAACCTGGACTTTGCCGACGTCAAGACGATCATGTCCGAAGGCGGCGCGGCGTTGATGGCGATCGGCACAGCTTCCGGCGAGAATCGCGCGGTGGACGCGGCGCAACAGGCGATCAGCAGCAAATTGCTGGATGTGACGATTGACGGCGCGCGCGGCATCTTGTTCAACGTCACGGGCGGGCCTTCGATGACGCTGTTCGAAGTGAACCAGGCCGCCGAGATCATCAAGGCGACGGCGCACCCGGACGTGAATCTGATCTTTGGCGCAGTGATTGACGAGAACATGAAGGACGAGTTGCGCATCACCGTCATTGCCACCGGCTTTGATCAACCCGCGCCGGTCGTGGTCAAGCCTGTGGCGCAAGCGCAGACGGTCCCGGCTCTGCGCGCAGAGCGTCGCGCGCGCGTGTTGGAGACGGTTGGCGCGAGCGTGGCATCGGCCGCATCTGCGTCGGCGCCCTCTGCGCCGGCCACGCCGCAGCCTGCGCCAGCGCGCGTCGAGCCGCGCGCCCCGGTCCAGCCCGAGTTGCCTACTCGCGTGTTCGGTGATGGAGATTTGGATATTCCTCCATTTTTGCGCAAGCGTTGAGCGACTAACCTGTTCCCAACCTGGGCTATCCGATGGCTGACTATTTCGCAAATGGTCGGCTGTCGCACCCCTTCTGCTCCCCTCGATGAACGCAGGCATCGAGGGGAGCGTGCCTTAATAAGGTGAAAATTTTAAGGTTGGCCTCCCTTTGGCCTATTGCAACTGCCCGGCGGGTGTGCTATAATTCCAAAGCTTTTACCCCCAGATATTGGGGGTCTTTTTACTCTATCCCCCAGATATAGGCGTTGCACCAGGAGTTGACTCGATGAAATGTCCA
>CAYHAR010000041.1:0-23281 GCA_964354595.1 uncultured Anaerolineae bacterium
GTGGATTACGGCACGGCTTTGGGCGTCATCCGCTGCGCGCACGAGCAGGGCAAGCGCGTCCACGTGCTGGTGGACGAGACCCGCCCACGCTTGCAAGGCGCGCGGCTGACGGCGTGGGAATTGAAGCAGTGGGGCATCCCGTTCACTCTGATTGCCGATAACGCCGCTGGACATTTCTTGCGCACGGGCCGCGTGAACCTGGTCATGTTCGGCGCAGATCGCATCGCGCGCAACGGCGATGTAGCGAACAAGATCGGCACTTACAAGCTAGCCGTCGTGGGGCGCGAAAATGGCGTGCCGATCTATTCCGTCGCGCCAACTTCGACGGTGGACCTTGCGCTGCTCGACGGTGACGCGATCCCTATCGAAGAGCGCGACCCGCGCGAAGTGACCGACATCGGCGGCGTGCGCATCGCGCCGGAGGGCATTGCCGTGGCGAATCCCGCTTTTGACGTGACCCCCCATCGTTACATCACCGGCATCGTCACCGAAAACGGCATCGCCTATCCGCCGTTTGACGTGAGCTTGCCCCAATTGGTGAAATCTCAATGAGTGAATCGCTGTCTGTGGTCATCCTCGTCGGCGGCGCAGGCACGCGCCTGGGGCGTGAAGGCGAAGTCCCGCCCAAAGCCATGGTCGAAGTCGGCGACCGGCCGATCCTGTGGCACGTCATGAAGATTTACGCGGCCTACGGCCACACGCATTTCATTTTGCCGTTGGGCTATCGCGGCGATTGGATCCGCCGCTATTTCATGGAATACAACACCATGAGCCGACCGTTCACGTTCAGGCTGGGCCAGGAGAGCAACCCCGAGTTCTATTCCGAGCAGCCTGAGAGTGACTGGAGCATCACACTCTTTGAGTCGGGCCTGCCCAATCGCACGGAAAAAGGCGCGCACATCCGCAAGTCGCAGCCCTATCTCAAATCGGATACATTCTTTGTTACCTATGGCGATGGCGTGGGCAACATTGATATTGATGCGCTCTTGCGCTTTCATCGCGCGCACGGCAAGCTCGCCACCGTCACGGGCGTCCAACCCTTTAGCCAATATGGCCTTCTCGATGCGGACCGTCACGGTCGGGTGATGGGCCTCCGCGAAAAACCGCAGCTCGACCATTGGATCAACGCAGGCTTTTTTGTGTTCGAGCCGGGCGTCTTTGATTACCTGCAAGGCGGAGAGAGCGTTGACCTGGAAAGACAAGTGCTGCCGCGTGTGGTGGCCGACGGCCAATTGATGATGTACAAGCACACTGGCTTTTGGGGCAAAATGGACACGTTCAAAGAAGCCCAAAAGCTGACCGAGTTGTGGGAAAGCGGCCAGGCTCCGTGGAAGGTGTGGTGATGGAACAAGATTTTTGGCGCGACCGAAACGTATTCGTCACCGGCTGCACCGGCCTGGTCGGCTCGTGGCTGACGATGGCGCTGGTCGAAACGGGCGCGAACGTCGTCGGACTGATCCGCGATTGGGTGCCGCGCAGCAATCTCAACTGGTCGGGCTTGACGCAGCGCATCACGACGGTGCGCGGCGACGTGACCGACTATTTGCTCATCGAGCGCGCGTTGGGCGAATACGAAATTGATACCGTATTCCACCTGGCCGCGCAGACTATTGTGGGCATCGCCAACCGCAATCCGCTTTCGACGTTCGAGACGGACATCAAGGGCACATGGACGGTGTTGGAAGCCTGCCGGCGCAGCCCGCTGGTCAAGCGCATCGTCGTCGCCTCGTCCGATAAGGCGTATGGCGACCAGGACCAGTTGCCCTACGACGAATTCGCGCCGCTGCAAGGCCGTCACCCTTACGATGTAAGCAAGTCGTGCGCCGACCTCATCGCGCAAGCTTACGGCACGACGTATGGTTTGCCGGTGACAGTCACTCGCTGCGGCAACATTTACGGCGGCGGCGACTTGAACTGGAATCGCGTCGTGCCTGGCACAATGCGGAGCGTCCTGCGCGGTGAGCGGCCCGTCATCCGCAGCGACGGCAAGATGACGCGCGATTACCTCTATGTGGACGACATTGTGCACGCTTACATGCTGCTCGCGCAAACGCTCGACGATCCGGCACTTTACGGCCTGGCGTTCAATTTCGGGATGGACGATCCCAAGTCCGTGTTGGAAATCGTTCGGGCCATCATCGCCATCTCGGACTATCCTGAGCTGGATCCAATCATTCTCAACGAGGCGTCGAACGAAATCGAGAAGCAATACCTCAGCAGCGAAAAGGCCGGGCGCACGTTGGGTTGGGAGCCGCGCTATTCGCTTGAGGAGGGTCTGCGGCGGACGATGGCGTGGTATCGGTTGTTCTTGGCAGAGACCGGTGATCAGTAATCAGTGATCAGTCAACCAGTACTTGGTTCCCAATTGACCGATTGACTGATTGACCGAGTAACTAATGAGTGAACTAGCAGGTAAACGAGTTCTAGTGACAGGCGCGACGGGCTTTATCGGCTCGCACCTCACGCGGCGGCTGGTGGCAGAAGGCGCGCGCGTTTCGGCGTTCATGCGCGCCACGTCCGACCGGCGCTCGCTGGCCGATGCGCTCGACCGCGTGTCAGTTCACGAGGTGGACATTGGCGACGCGGACGGCGTGAGCGCGGCGATGGCGCGCATCCGCCCCGAGATCGTGTTTCACCTGGCTGCGATTGGGATGAGCGAGCCGTTCATTTCGCCCAAAGTGGCGATGCGGGTGAACGTCCACGGGACGCTGCACTTGCTAGAAGCCGCGCACCAGTTGGGCGTGCGGCGCTTTGTCCACAGCGGGACGGCTTATGAGTACGGTGATGCGGCGCGCAGCGATCCGCTGGCCAAAGAGGGACTCGATCCGATCAATATTTATGCTGCGTCGAAAGCGGCCGCGTGGGCTTTTGTGCGAATGTACGCTCGCACCTATGGCCTTCCGGCGGTGACGATGCGGCTGTTCGCCGTCTATGGGCCGGGCCAGCCGCCCAAGACACTGGTGCCCAGCGCCGTGTGCGCCGCGCTCGAGGGGCGCGATTTTCCAATGACGCCCGGCGAGCAGAGACGCGATTTTGTCTTTGTCAGTGACGTGGTCGAAGGCTACTTGCGCGCGGCGACCGCGCCCGGCGTGGAGGGCGTCAGCATTGACCTGGGCGCCGGGCAAGCCTGGACGATCGGCGAGGTGGTGACGCGGTTGTTCGAGCTGGCTGGCTCGCAAGGCAAACCGCTCGTGGGCGCGTTGCCCTATCGCCCCGGCGAGACGATGAAGCAGGTGGCTGATACGCGCGCCGCGCGCGAGCTGCTCAACTGGCAGGCGACGACCTCGCTTGAAGACGGCCTGCGCCAGACGGTAGAGTGGTATCGCCAGTCGCCAGGCGTCGTGACTTTCGCCGCACCCGTCACCCGCCACCCGTCACCCGCTACTCTCCAATCGCTGCGCGAAGACATCTTTGATAAAGTGGCCGAATACTATCGCGCGCGTCACGCCGACCGAACCTTTGTCCCAGGCCAGACGCGCGTCCATTACGCGGGCCGCATGTTTGACGAGCGCGAGCTGATCAACGCGGTTGACGCGGCGCTGGACTTTCAACTCACGCATGGCCGGTTCGGGCCCGAGTTTGAGCGCAAGCTGGTCGAATTCCTCGGCGTGCGTGAAGTAATTCCGGTCAACTCGGGCTCGTCGGCCAACCTGATCGCAGTGGCGACGCTGTGCGCACAGCAGCTCAAGAATCGGCTGCGCCCCGGCGATGAAGTCATCACTCCGGCGATGACGTTCCCCACGACGCTCGCGCCGCTCGTTCAAAATCAGCTCGTGCCCGTGTTGGTGGATTGTCAACTGGGCAGCTATAACATTGACGTGGATCAGCTCGAAGCAACCTACAGCCCGCGCGTCCGCGCGCTGTTCATCCCGCACACGCTGGGCAACCCGGTCGAGATGGACAAGGTGATGGCGTTCGCGCAAGCGCACGATCTGTTTGTCATCGAAGACACTTGCGACGCACTCGGCTCCAAGTACGCTGGGCAATTCGTCGGGACGTTCGGGCATCTGGGCACGCTGAGCTTTTATCCCGCGCACCACATCACCACTGGCGAAGGCGGCGCCGTTTTCACGAATAGTCATCGCCTGGCGCGGCTGGCGCGCGTCTTGCGCGATTGGGGCCGAGATTGCTTTTGCGGATACGAGAACCCGCCTAATGGCAAGTGTAGCCGCCGCTTTGAGCGCGAAATACCCGGAATGCCCGGCACGTATGACCATCGCTATTTCTTTACCGAGATCGGCTACAATCTCAAGCTGACCGAATTCCAGGCGGCGGTGGGCGTGGCGCAGTTAGGCAAGCTGCCCGATTTCATCGCCAAGCGCAAGCGTCACTTTGGTTTGATCTATGACGCGCTCAAACAGTTTCAAGAGTTTATGATTCTGCCGCAGTGGAGTGCCAAAGCCGACCCGAGCTGGTTCGCTTTTCCACTGTGCGTCCGCGATGGCGCGCCGTTCGGGCGCAAAGAGTTGACGACGTTCCTGGAAAGCCGCAATGTTGAGACGCGCTATCTGTTTGCGGGCAATATTTTGCACCAGCCTGGCTATCAGCATATTCAAGCGCGCGTCGTGGGCGACCTGCCCAATTCGGATGTGGTGATGCGCAGCGCGTTTTTCATCGGCGTGTATCCGGGCCTGGACGAGGCGCGCATCACGTACATGCTCGAACAGTTCCAGGAATTTTTTGCCAGCCTGTAGGAATCGCGCCCAGAGGGCGCTCCTGCATTCGAAGTGACCATTGCCCAAACTCTCTGTCATCACCTGCGCTTACAACGAGTGCAACTCGATCATGCCTGTGCTGGAACGCATCCGCGCGGTGGACCTGGGCACGTGGGAAAAGGAAATGATCGTCGTGGACAATTGCTCCACCGATGGCACGCGCGAGCTGCTGCAAAAGATCGTCTGGCCGGAGGCGCGCGTGATTTTTCAGCCGCGCAATTTGGGCAAAGGCACGTCCATCCGCGCCGGCTTTGCGCAGGCCACCGGCGATTACGGTGTGATCCAGGACGCCGATTTTGAGTACGATCCTGAAGAGCTGCCCATGTTCCTCAAGGTCGCGGAGGAAACCGGCGCGGACGCGGTGTTTGGCTCGCGCACGCTGGGCGGACGAGCGATTTACAAGTATGTCCAGAACTATGTGGGCGTGCGGTGGCTCAACTTGGTCACGAACTTTATATTTTGCGGCCACCTGACCGATGTAGCTGTCGGCACCAAGATGATCAAGCGCGACGTGTTCAACGCGCTGGATTTGCGCGGCGCCGGTTTTGATTTGGACTTTGAATTGCCCGCCATGATTCTCAAGACCCGTCGCCGCGTGGTCGAAGTGCCCGTCTCGTATCATCCGCGCACCGCCGCCGAAGGCAAAAAGATTGTCCCGCTGGACGGCCTGCGCGCGCTGTGGATCATTCTTCAAGTGAGGTTCAGATGAACGTCGTCGTCACCGGCTCGATTGCTTACGATTATCTGATGACCTTTCCGGGCTATTTTCGCGAACACATTTTACCAGAGCAGATTGCCAAGCTGTCGGTCAGCTTTCTGGTGGACTCGATGCGCAAGCAACGCGGCGGGTGCGCGACGAACATTGCCTACAACCTGGCGCTGTTGGGCGAGCGGCCACTGGTGATGGCGACCGCCGGTCAAGATTTTTCCGAGTATCGCGCCTGGCTGCAAGTGCGCGGCGTGGACACGTCAGCCATCCTCGAAGTGCCGGATGAGTTCACGGCGTCGTTCTTTGTCAGCACCGACCGCGAGAACAACCAGATCGCGTCGTTCTACACTGGCGCGATGGCGCACGCGCACAAGCTGTCGTTTCGTGACCTCAAGACTTGCGTTGACCTGGCGCTCATCTCGCCCAATGACCCGGAGGCGATGCGCAAGTATCCGCGCGAGTGCAAAGAGTTGGGCATTCCCTACATTTACGATCCGAGCCAGCAGGTCATCCGCCTGAGCGGCGATGATTTGCGCCAGGGGCTGGAAGGCTCCAAGATACTGATTGTCAACGATTACGAGTTTGAGATGATCCGCAACAAAACGGGCATGTCGGAAGAAGAGGTCTTGTGTTGCACGGGCGCGCTCGTCGTCACGCGCGGCGGCCGAGGTTCGACGATCTGGGCCGAGGGCGAGCGGATGGACATTCCCGTCGTCAAGCCGCTGCGCGAAGCCGACCCGACTGGCGTGGGCGATGCGTATCGCGCGGGCATCATCAAAGGCATGAGCCTGGGGCTGCCCTGGCAAGTCATTGGCCGGATGGGCAGCCTGGCGGCGACGTACGTGCTGGAACATCCCGGCACGCAGAATCACTCTTACACCTGGGGAGAATTCGTCGCGCGATACCGCGAGAATTTTGGCGCACTGGAAGGTGTCAATTGAGATTTGCGGATGAAGGAAAGATCAACTTTCATCGGTCCTTCGTCCTTGGTCTTTTGTCTGATACGAACAGTATTCATCACGAAGGGAGCCACTCATGACCGTTGAACACGATGTCAAGAATCTGAACCTGGCCACGGGCGGACGATACCGCATCGAGTGGGCCGAGCAAGAGATGCCCGTCTTGCGCCTGATCCGCGAGCGGTTCGCCAAGGACAAGCCGCTCAAGGGCTTGCGCCTGTCGGCCTGTCTGCACGTCACCACCGAGACGGCCAACCTGGCACGCACGCTGCAACTGGGCGGGGCCGATTTGGTGCTGTGCGCCAGCAACCCGCTCAGCACGCAGGACGACGTGGCTGCCGCGCTCGTCAGCGTCTATGAGATTCCAACCTACGCCATCAAGGGCGAGAACAACAAGACGTATTACGAGCACATCAAGGCCGCGCTCGATCACCAGCCGCACATGACGATGGACGACGGCGCGGACCTGGTCTCGACGATGCACAAGGAGCGCACAGAACTCGTCCCCAACATTGTCGGCGGAACGGAAGAGACGACGACGGGCGTCATCCGCCTGCGCGCGATGGCGAAGGACGGAGCACTAAAGTTTCCCATCCTCGCCGTGAACGACGCGGACACCAAGCACCTGTTCGATAATCGCTATGGCACCGGCCAGTCCACGCTCGACGGCGTCATCCGCGCGACGAATGTGCTCATCGCGGGCAAGACGGTCGTCGTGGCCGGTTACGGCTGGTGCAGTCGCGGCATTGCCATGCGCGCCCAGGGACACGGCGCCAATGTCATCGTCACCGAGATCAATCCGCTGCGTGCGCTGGAAGCGGTGATGGACGGCTATCGCGTGATGCCGATGGAACAGGCTGCTCGCGAAGGCGACATTTTTATCACCGCCACGGGCGACGTCAGCGTCATTGACCAAGAGGATTTCTCTGTGATGAAGGACGGAGCCATCATCTGCAACAGCGGTCACTTTAACGTCGAGATCAACATCCCGGCGCTGGAAAAAATGTCCACGAGCAAAAAGCGCGTGCGCGAATTCGTCGAGCAGTTCACATTGACCGATGGCCGCCGCATCAACCTGCTGGCCGATGGCCGACTAGTGAACCTCTCCGCCGCCGAGGGACATCCTTCCGCCGTGATGGACATGAGCTTTGCCAACCAGGCGCTCGGCGCGGAATGGATGGCCCGCAACGGCCCGTCGCTCGAAAAGCGCGTCTACCCGATCCCCGAAGACATTGACAAGGAAATCGCGCGGCTCAAGCTCCACGCGATGGGCGTGCGGATTGACACGCTGACGCCGGCGCAAGAGAAATACCTGGCGAGTTGGGAAGAAGGCACGTAGGTCGCATATCGCTTATCGCGCACAGTTCAGGCGATACGCGATATGCGATACGCGGTTTTGCGGTATAATCGCTTTCACTGAGAAATTTGTCACGGAGTAGCCATTGCGCGCGCTCATCACGGGGGTGGGCGGTTTTGCCGGCAGCCACCTCTCTGACTATCTGCTCAATCAGACCGATTGGCAAGTCGTTGGCTGTGTGTTGCCAGGCTGGGATTGCTCACACCTCGACCGTCGAGTCACCTGCCTCGAGATGGACTTGCGCGACCGGGAGGCCGTGCGCGCCATGTTGGAGCAGGTGACGCCGGATGTCATCTTTCACCTGGCGGCGCAGGCGTTCGTCCCCGTGTCGTGGCAAGACCCCTGGGATACGCTGGAAAACAACATCCGCGCCGAGGCGAACATCCTGGATGGACTGGTCAAACTGGGCGCCAAGCCGGGCGTGATGGTCGTCGGCTCCAACGAGGAATACGGGTTGGTGCGCCCCGACGAATTGCCGCTGCGCGAAGATAGTCCGCTACGACCCAACAGCCCGTATGCCGTCAGCAAAGTGGCTCAAGATTTTCTGGGCCTGTCGTATTTTTTGAGTCACGGCTTGCCCGTCGTGCGGGTGCGGCCATTCAATCATATCGGGCCTCGTCAAGCTGAGGGGTTTGTTGCGCCGGCGTTCGCCAAGCAGATTGCGTTGATCGAGGCGGGCCAGCAAGAGCCGGTCATCCGCGTCGGCAACCTGGACGTTCAGCGTGATTTTAGCGACGTGCGAGACGTGGTGCGAGCATATCATCTTGCCGTCACTCGGGGGCAGCCCGGCCAAGTGTACAACATCGGCTCCGGGCAACCGCGCGCGGTCAAGGCGCTTTTGGAGACGCTCTTGTCGTTGAGCGCAATGCCGATTCGCGTCGAGATTGATCCTGCGCGTATGCGCCCGTCCGATACGCCGGTGGCGTATTGCGACGCCAGCAAGCTGCGCGCCGCCACCGGCTGGGAGCCACGCGTCCCGTTCGAGCAGACGCTGCGTGACGTGCTGGACGATTGGCGAGTGAGAATCAACAAGTAAGAGGAGGCACTCTTGTCCAACAAGACAGCGCTCATCACAGGCATCACGGGCCAGGACGGAAGTTATCTGGCCGAGTTTTTGCTTTCGCAGGGCTACAAAGTCATTGGCATGATGCGCCGCAGTTCCGTGGTGAACCTGGAGCGCGTCCGCCACATCCAAGACAAGATCACGCTGGTGCAAGGCGACCTGCTGGACGAGGCATCGCTCATCGGCCTCTTGCGCGAATTCCAGCCTACCGAGGTGTATAACCTGGCGGCGCAGTCGTTCGTGCCGACCTCCTGGCAGCAGCCGGTGCTGACCGGCGAAGTGACTGCGCTGGGCGTGACGCGCCTGCTGGACGCGATCATGATGGTCAATAAAGACATTCGCTTTTACCAGGCCAGCTCGAGCGAGATGTTCGGCAAGGTGCAACAAGTGCCGCAGACGGAAAAGACGCCGTTTTACCCGCGCAGCCCGTATGGCGTGGCAAAGGTGTATGGGCACTGGATCACGGTGAATTATCGCGAAAGCTATGGCCTGCACGCCGCGTCGGGCATCCTGTTCAATCATGGCTCGCCCCGGCGCGGCTTGGAATTTGTCGAGCGCAAAATCTCGCTGGGCGTGGCGTCCATTCAAGCCGGTCGAGCCAAAGAGTTGCGGCTGGGCAACCTAGAGTCTAAACGCGACTTGGGATTCGCGGGCGACTATGTCCGGGCGATGTGGCTGATGGTACAGCGAGATGAGCCGGGCGATTTCGTCGTCGCCACGGGCGAGACGCATTCGATCCGCGAGATGTGCGAGGTGGCCTTTGGTCACGCGGGACTGGATTACCGAGACTATGTGGTGCGCGACGAGCGATTTTTCCGTCCAGCCGAGGTAGATTTGCTGGTGGGCGACCCGAGCAAGGCCGGGCACGCGCTGGGCTGGGAGCCGCAAGTGAGCTTTACCGGGTTGATCCACATGATGGTGGAGAGTGACCTCCAGGCGATTGAGCGGGGCGAGCGCTTCCCGGATGTGACGGAGATGACGACCCTGCGGCGATAACATTGGAGCAAGTGGAGACCAACAGTGGAAACGAAAATCCAATTCGGAACTGATGGATGGCGCGGCGTCATCGCCGACGATTACACGTTCGCCAACGTGCGTCGCTGCGCGCAAGGCTTTGCCAGCTATCTCATCCGGCATGGCGCGAGCGGCGGCCCGGTGGTAGTCGGCTACGACCGGCGCTTTGCCAGCGAAGACTTTGCCGCTGCGTGCGCCGAGGTTTTGGCCGGCAATGGGCTGCGCGTCTGGCTGACCGACGGCGCGACGCCTACGCCGGTCATTTCTTATGCAGTGGTGGATAAGAAGGCGGCGGGCGCGATCAACATCACCGCATCACACAACCCGCCGAGCGATAACGGCTTCAAAGTGCGCGACCATCGCGGCGGCGCGATTGATCCCGACGGGCTGAAGGAAATCGAGTCGCTCATCCCTGACATCGCTGGCGTCAAGCGCATGGCTTTAAAAGAAGCGTTGAGCAAAGGCATCGTCACCCAATTCGATGCTTCAGTGAATTACCTGACGCATATCAAGGACCTGGTGGACGTGGAGCCGATCAAGGCCGCCAGACTCAGGATCGTCGTCGAGCCGATGTGGGGCAATGGCGCAGGCTGGTTTCCGCGCATCCTTTCCGGCGGCAAAACGACCGTGACCGAGATTCACAGCGAGCGCAACCCGCTCTTTCCAGAGATGAAGCGCCCCGAGCCGATCCCGCCCAACGTGGACGTGGGCCTGCGCAAGACGGTGGAATTGGGCTATGACGTGTGCCTCATCACCGATGGCGACGCCGACCGCATGGGCATCGGCGATGAGCACGGCGTATTCGTCAATCAGCTTCAGGTGTATGCGCTGCTTGCGTTGTATTACCTGGAGGTCCGCAAGGAACGCGGCCCGATTGTCAAGACGCTCTCCACGACTTCGATGCTCGACAAGCTGGGCAAGCTGTATAACGTGCCGGTCTATGAGACGGGCGTGGGCTTCAAGTACGTCGCGCCCAAGTTCCTGGAAGTGGACGCGATCCTCGGCGGCGAAGAATCGGGCGGCTATGCGTTTCGCGGCAACGTGCCGGAGCGTGATGGCATCCTGGGCAATCTGCTGTTTTTGGACTTTATGGTGCGGACGGGCAAAAAGCCCTCGCAACTGCTCGCCTGGCTGTTTGAAAAAATCGGCGCGCACTATTACGACCGGATTGACACCGCGTTGCCTTCGATGGACTTTCGCGCGCAGCAAGAAGCGCGGCTGAAAACAGAAACGCCTGCCATCATTGCCGGATTAAAGTGCGTGGGCAAGAATATGACGGATGGCTTCAAGTTCTTGCTGGAAGATGGCGGTTGGCTGCTCATCCGCTTTTCCGGCACCGAACCGATTGTGCGCGTGTACTGCGAGACGACGCGCCAAGATCGCGTCAAGGCCATCTTGGACGACGGACTCGTCATCGCCGGGTTGCGCTGGTGATTGACCTGGTGGATTCGCACTGCCACCTGGACGCGCGGCGATTCAACGCCGACCGCGAGGCGGTCATTGCCCGTGCGGCAGAGAGCGATGTCACGCGCATCGTCAATCCAGGCGTTGATTTGCCATCGAGCCGCGCGGCGGTCGAGTTGGCGCAACAGCACGAATGTGTTTACGCTGCTGTCGGGGTTCATCCGCACGACGCCAAGACGCTTGATGCGAATGTGCTTAAAGAACTGGAACGATTGGCCGCGTCGCCCAAGATCGTGGCGATAGGCGAGATTGGGTTGGATTATTACCGCGACCTCTCGCCGCGTGATGCGCAGCGGCGCGTCTTGGAGGCGCAGCTCGAATTAGCAGCAGAGCTTGGTCTGCCGGTCATCATCCACGACCGGGACGCGCACGACGACGTACTGGCCATCTTGCGCGACTGGCATTCATCGCTCTACCCACGGGGCGCAAGCAGCACTCTACGCTCTTCGATCCACGGTCGCGTGGGTGTGGTGCACTCGTTCAGCGGCAATGTGGCGATGGCGGAACGTGTATTGGCGCTGGGATTCTATATCGGCGTCAGCGGGCCGGTGACCTATGAGAACGCTGGCCGGTTGCGCGATGTGGCGCGCGCCATTCCGCTGGAACGGCTGCTGATCGAGACGGATGCGCCGTACTTGACGCCAGAGCCGCATCGCAGGCAGCGCAACGAACCGGGTTACGTCCGTCTGGTGGCGCAGGCGATAGCACGAGCCAAGCGTTTGAATCTGGATCAGGTGGCAGCGCACACGAGCGCGAACGCTCGCGCGCTGTTCGGATGGCCGGGCGACCGTCGCCTGTAAGGCAAAGGAAACATGGCAGGGCATTTTGAGATTTTTGAATCTATTCAGGACGACCTGGCGCGCGTCGAAGAAAAATTGCGCGAGAAACCTCGGTTGGAATATGAGGTTCTCACGGCGGCCATCGAGCATTTGCTCGCGAGCGGCGGCAAGCGCATCCGACCGGCGTTGGTGATCCTGGTGAGCCGCCTCTATTCGGCGCGGATCGAGCCAGAGGTTTTGGCGCTGGCGGCGGCTGTCGAGATGCTGCACACAGCCTCGCTCGTCCACGACGATCTGATTGACGGGGCGCTCTTGCGGCGCGGCATCCCCACGCTGAACGCCACCTGGACGCCCGGCGCAACTATTCTGACGGGCGACTATTTGTTCGCTCGCGCAGCCGACCTGGGCGCTCGAACCGGCAGCCCGCGCGTGATGCGAATGTTTGCCGAAACGCTGATGGTGATTTGCAGCGGCGAGCTCAAGCAGCAATTCAGCGACCTGCCCACGCGCGCGCGCAGAGATGATTACTATGCGCGCATCTATGCCAAGACGGCCTCTCTCTTTGCGCTGGCGACGGAAGCTGCCGGCGTGTTGGCGAATGCGACCGAGGACGAGGTGGCTGCATTGCGCGAGTATGGCCTGAGCCTGGGAACGGCGTTCCAGGTGGTGGACGATGTGTTGGATTTTATCGGCGACGAGACGCGCCTGGGCAAGCCGGTGGGCAGCGATTTGCGCCAGGGCCTCATCACGCTGCCGACGCTTTGCTACTTGGAACAACATCCCAACGACGAGTTGATCGTCCGGCTTTTGCGCGATGGACACGGCAGCGAAGAGGACATTCACCGGGCTGTCCAGGCCATCCGGGAATCGGGCGCGATTGACACGGCGCTGGAAGAGGCGCGCAACTTTGCTCATCGCAGCCTCCTGGCGCTGCAGCAATTGCCGTCCGGCTCTCCGTGCCAGCCGATGCAAGACCTGGCCGATTTTGTCATTCGACGGCGAACCTAGCCTGACGCTCATTCCGTCCGGCAGTCGGCGCGGCTGGCGCGCTGCATTTGTACTCAAACGGCGGCCCACGAGCCGCCGTGACATTTGAGCTGCATGGTAGATTTATCGGTCGTCATCCTCAGTTGGAATGTGCGCGATTTGCTGCGCGAGTGCCTCAAGTCAGTGAGCAGTGATCAGTGGTCAGCAGTCAGTGATGGCAGGCTGATCACTGATCACCGTCCACTGACCATTGAGATTATCGTCGTAGACAATGCGTCCGACGACGGCAGCGTGGAGATGACGCGCGCCGAGTTCCCTGACGCGCGGCTGATCGCCAACGCGGTCAATCGCGGATACACGGGCGGGAACAACGATGGCATCGCCGCCGCCACCGGGCGTTACGTGCTGATCCTCAATCCAGATACGCAAGTGCTCGGCGACGCGCTGGCCGGCATGATCGCCTATGCCGACGCGCATCCAGACGTGGGCGTGATCGGGCCACAGTTGGTGAATCCCGATGGCAGTGTGCAGTCCTCTCGCCGCCGCTTTCCCACGCTCATGACTGCGCTGTTTGAAAGCACGTGGCTGCAATCCATTGCGCCACGCCGCGTGTTGCGCCATTACTATGTGCTCGATCGCGCCGACGATGAAACCCAAGAGGTTGATTGGGTGACCGGCGCGTGCTTTCTCGTGCGACGCGAAGTGATCCAGCAGGTCGGCGGACTGGACGAGGGCTTTTTCATGTATTCGGAAGAGTTGGATTGGTGCCGCCGCATCAGGCAGGCCGGCTGGAAAGTGGTGTATCTGCCGACGGCCCAAGTCGTCCATTACGTGGGCAAGAGCAGCGACCAGGTTGTAGCGCAGCGGCACATTTATTTTCAGACCAGCAAGGTGCGGTATTTTCGCAAGCATCACGGAAAACTGATTGCGGGCATGTTGCGCGCCGTGTTGCTCGCCATGTACGTCTGGCAATTGATGTTAGAGGCCGCCCAAGGCGCACTGGGCTACAAACGCGAGCTGCGCCGCGAGCGCGTGCGCGCCTATTGGCAAGTGCTCCGATCAGGATTGGTGTGAATGAAAGTTGGACTGGTCACCGCAGAATATGCGCCGATGCAAGGCGGCGTGGGCGATTTCACGCGCGAGGTCGCCAAGGCGATGGTCGTCTTGGGGCACGAGGTTCACGTCATCACAACCAAGCCTGCCAATCTGCAAGCCAGCGAATCGGCACGCAATGGTGTGCAGATCGAGCGGGTGATGGGCAACTGGGGCTGGGGATGTTGGCGAGCGTTGAGCAATGTGGTGCGACGACTCGGCCTGGATGTAATCAACATCCAATATCAAGCCGCCGCCTACAAGATGCATCCAGCCATCAATCTGCTCCCATTCGCTCGTCGCTTTGATCCGCTTATCCGCTGGCCTCATCCGCTGCCCGTCGTCGTCACCTTTCACGACTTGAAGGTGCCGTACCTGTTCCCCAAAGCCGGCCCGCTGCGCCGCCAAGCTGTGTCGGCGCTCGCTCGCTACGCCGATGCAGTTATCGTCACTAATCTCGAAGACGAATTGGCTCTCAGATCCGAAATCCGCACCCCCCTAACCCCGCAAAGAACGGCGGGGCAGGCGAGGGAGATTCCGAAATCCGAAATCGCCCGGATTCCGATTGGCAGCAACATTGCGCCGCGCCTGCCTGAAGGGTACGACCGCGACGAGTGGCGCGCGCGGTGGGGCGTCAAGCCGGATGAGACGCTCATCGGTTATTTTGGATTCCTGCATCCGCTCAAAGGCGGCGAGGTGCTCATCCGCGCGCTGGCGGAGCTGGCAGCCCAAGGCTGCGCGGTCAAGTTGTTACACGTCGGCGGGCGCACCGGCTCCTCTGACCCGAACACGAATGCAGCCTACGCTGCGCGCGTGGAATCGCTGGCTCGCGAGCTGGGCGTGGCCGACCGGATCAACGCGACGGGGTTCATGCCGCCGGATCAGGTCACGGCCAGCTTTTTGGCGACGGATGTTTTTGCACTGCCTTACGTCGAAGGGGCAAGCCTCCGACACGGGACATTTCACGCGGCGCTGGCGCACGGGCGCGCCCTCGTCACAACGCAGCCGGTCCTTCCACTCGATGAATTGCGCGATGGCGAAAACGTCTTGCTCGTTTCCATCAACGACGCGCACGCATTGGCCGAGGGCATCCGTCGCGTGATGGCCGACCCGGCACTGCGCGCCAGGCTGGAGCGCGGCGCGGCGGCGCTGGCGCGCGAGTTCACCTGGGATCGCATCGCCGCTCGCACGGCCCAAGTCTATGAACAAGCACTCCGAGTTCCCCAGAGTTCCTTTCAAAAATCGGAAACTCGGGGGAACTCGGGGGAATAAGCCATGCCATATTCCCGATCTATTTCCCCCAGATTGTGGCTTTGCGCCATCGTCGCAGTTTTTCTCATCCTCGGCCTGATTTATAGCGCCGCTGTCCCGCTGTTCGAGCCGCCCGACGAGCTATGGCATTTTGCATTTGCCGATCACCTGGCCAAGGGGAATGGGCTGCCCGTGTTTTCCGAAACCAAGTCGGCGTTCCTGCGCGAAGGCGGCCAGCCGCCGCTGTTCTATGTGGCGATTGCGCTGGTTATTCTGCCATTTGATCGCAGTGATTTTCCCGGCTGGGTGCGATTCAACGCCAGCCATCCGCACGTCACGCCCGGCGCAACAAGCGACACGCCCAACGTTTTTGTCCACACCGCGCGCGAAGATTGGCCGTGGACCGGCAGTGTGATGGCGGTGCACATCGCGCGGCTGATCTCGCTCGCGCTCGGCGCGCTGACGGTGATAGGCATTTACTTTGTTGGGCGCACGGTCATGGGCCGCGATGACCTGGCGCTCTTGAGCGCGGCGCTCGTTGCGTTCACGCCTCAATTCGTTTTTATCTGCGCTTCGGTCAACAATGACAGCCTGATGGCGGCAACGGCGGTTTGGACTGGAGTCGCTGCGCTTCAGATTTCAAATTTCAAATCTCAAATCTCAAAGGGATACGCGATAGGGACAGGTATCATCTTGGGATTGGGATTACTGTCCAAGCTCAGCGGACTCGTCTTGCTGCCGCTGATAGGGCTTGCATTCCTGATTCGCTGGCTTGGTCAACGCCCTGTGAAGCAGGGCATTGGGCATTTAATATTTCAAGCCGTTATGGTCTTGGGTGTGGCTGCGCTCGTCTCCGGATGGTGGTACGCGCGCAACGTCGCGCTGTATGGCGACCCGCTCGGATGGAGCGTGTGGCTTTCCGACATTGGTGTGCGGACGCCGACGCCGGCCCTCTGGCAACTCACGCCTGAATTCCCCGCGCTCTTTCGCACCTACTGGGCTGATTTCAGCGGCCTCCAGTTCGGCGACGCAGTCTATGTCGCTTGGGCCGCTGTCACCTTCCTGGCATTTGCGGGCATTCTCAAATCTCTAATTTCCAACCTCCAACCTCCAACTTCCAATTTGATATTTGCCGTCCTATGGCTCGGCATTGTCTTTGCGGGCGTGCTGCGTTATATGCAGACCACTCCCGCCGCTCAAGGGCGATTGTTGTTTCCGGCGCTCGCGCCGATTGGAGTATTGATGGCAATTGGATTGGGTGCATGGACCAAGCACACATGGCTGCCGGGCGTTCTGGCTATGGCGTTGTTGGCGCTCACACTCGCCGCGCCATTCGCATTGATCCAGCCCGCGTTCGCCAAGCCGATCGTTGAACGATTGCCCGCTGACGCGCAACCGGCGGAGGCTCGCTTTGGCGATGTGGTCGAACTGATCGGCGTGCGATTCGCTTCTGAGCGTGTCGAGCCGGGCAGGACGCTGTGCGTGACGACGTACTGGCGCGCGCTGAAGGACATCTCGCGCGACCAGCGTTTACTCATCCGGTTGATGCGCTCTGATGGCGGCTCGGCCGGGCAACTGGATGCGATGATGGGTACGCATCTGTATCCGACTACACTTTGGCGTCCGGGTCAGATTGTCGTGGACACACACGACGTGCGCGCCGATGCCGACTTGCCCGTTGGGGAAATGCTGCGTATTCATCTGGGCGTGGGCGACGAGGTCGAGCCGTTGCTGCTCGTGACCGGTCGCAATGCATGGACAAGCGGCGACGTGGCCGATGTGGGGCAGGTGCAAGTGAGACGATGAAGAAACACGTCTGGACCTACCTGGTCGCCGTTGCGCTGTTGGGACTATTCTTTGTGCAGGCAGTGGGGAATCTATCGGCGCAGTCGCCGGTGGTGGACGAGCCTTCGCACATTGCCCGGGCGATGGCCTATTGGCGCGCGGGCGACTTGCGCCTACAGCTCGGCCATCCGCCGCTGATTCACGCGCTGGCCGGATTGCCGTTGTTGCTCGAACCGGGTGTGCCGCAATTGACCAACCTGCCGGGCTGGCAGCCGCTCAGCCGCGAAGAGCTTAATCGCCACGCATTGTGGGACGAAGGGCGACCTACCGACCGCATCGTGTTTCTCGCGCGCTGGCCTGTGTTGATGCTGGCTCTCTTGCTCGGCGCGTTGATCTTTCGTTGGGCGGGCGAGCGATTCGGCGCGCGGGCCGCAGTGATAGCGCTGGTTCTCTTTGCGTTCGACCCGAACCTGCTGGCGCATTCTGTGGTGACGACGACCGACATTGGCGTGACGTTCTTTATTCTGTTCGCCGTCTACTCGTTTGACCGATGGGCGCGGCGACCGTCGCGTAAGTGGTTAGTCATCTCTGGCCTTGCGTTCGGTTTGGCGATGGCGGCCAAGTTTTCTGCTGCGGTTCTTTTGCCGGCCTTGCTCGCGCTCGCTATCGTTGCAGGCTGGCGCGCCCGGCGGATGAAGCAGGCGCTCGTTGCGTTGTTGGCGATATTCGCCCTCGGCGCAATCGTCGTATGGGCGGCGTACCGCTTCGAGGTTGGCCCGTGGAAGCCGCTCTCCATCAACGTCCCCGCGCCGACGTTCTGGAACGGGCTGCTGCGCGTCAAAGAGCGCGAGGAAGAAGGGCGTGTGGCCTTTTTGCTCGGCCAAATCTCGCCGCGCGGATGGTGGTATTACTTTCCGGTCGCGTTCGCCGTCAAGACGCCGCTGCCGACGCTGATTCTGCTAGGCGGGGCGATTGCCGGTTGGATTGTCTCGGTCTATCGTCTGGGGAAGCAGGGGAACTCGGGGAAACTCGGAAAAGTGTGGTCAGCATTGGTGTTGATGCTTTTGCCGGTGTTGTATTTTGGCATCAGCATGCAGACTTTGCTCAACATTGGCTATCGGCATCTCTTGCCTATCCTCCCATTTCTGTTCATTTGGATTTCGGCTCTCCGACTTCCGGTTTCCGATTTCCGACCTCCGACTTTTCTCCGTCATCTTGTCACCTCGTCCGCTGGCGCGTGCCTCCTTATCTTTGCATGGTACGCGCTAGGCGCGGCAGCCGTGTTCCCGTATCATCTGGCCTACTTTAACGAAATCGCGGGCGGACCGGATAACGGCTACAAGATTCTGGCCGATTCCAACCTGGACTGGGGTCAAGACATCAAGCGGTTGAAAGCATGGCTGGATGCGCGTGGCATCAGTGAAGCTCACTTGGCCTTGTTCACCGGCAGCCGGCCGGAACGGTACGGTATTCAGGTGCGCCAGTTGCCGGGGCCGTATTCGCCGCCGGATGCGTTTGGCTTTCGACGCTTTGCGCCTGCGCCCGGCATGTATGTCATCAGCGCGTCGAACTGGCAGGGCTTGCGGCTCGATAATCCCGACACCTACGATTGGTTCCGCCGCCAACAGCCTGTGGCGCGCATCGGCCATTCGCTGTTCGTGTATGATGTGCGCGAAACATCGGCGATGGAAAAGTGGGTGGCCGTGTGTTACGCGCCGGACGGCCCGATTGACGGAGACGGATTGGCCGCCGGTTTGGGTCGCGCCGATATGCGCTCGATCTTTTTCGATTGCCGCGATGGCTGGGTGTATGTACGCGAAGGCGGGCCGGGCTACTATGTTGTCCCGGCGCGCGGCGACCCGACGATGGCCGAGGCGATGCTGTTGGGCCGCGCTACGCCGATCTATCACGACCGGGGCGATCCGACTTTGCCCAGGGATAATCCGGGCTTTACGCTCTATCGCTGGGAAGGCGAAGCCGAGTTGCGCGTCAAACTGGCCGCACTGGAAAAGCCGCCCGGCGGCGCGTTCGAGTTCGAGCCAGCAACGCTGCTGGGTTACGAGTTGCCGCGCGCGCTTGTCGCCGGCAGCACGGTACGCCTCTCGACCTGGTGGCGCGCGAATCGGCCCGGCGAGGGAAATCTGGCGCAATACGCGCACGTGATGAGCGGCGACCGCCTGGCGGCCAACGGCGAGCGAATCGGCGTGCAGCAGCCGCAGATGTGGCAGCCGGGCGATGTGATTGTCCAGCAATTCTTGCTCAAGCTGCCGCAGCAGCCGGGCGAGTACTTGCTTCACGTCGGGCTGTATCTTGCGCCGGATGGCCCGCGACTGCCGCTCCTTCTCAATGGACGAAGCGGCGACGAACATCCCAAGCTTCTCGCATTGCAAGTGTCACGGCCATCTTTACAATAGAGCCTTTGCGCTCGTGGCGGTTCAAAGAACCATTCGTGGAGGTCATCTATGCAGCGCATCTTTTACCCGCACAGCATCGTCGTTATCGGCGTCTCGGAGCAGCCCGATAACCTGGCTCGCAACATTATCGGCAACCTGCGCGCGTTCGGCTATCAAGGCAAGGTGTATGCGGTGGGTCGAAAGAGCGGCGAGGCTCATGGAGTGCCCATCGTCACCGCGTTGGAGCAACTCCCCGATGAGATAGACCTGGCCGTGATCCTCACCCCGGCCGCCGCCGTGCCCGACGTGATGGAAGCCTGCGGACGCAAGGGGATCCGCCGAGCTGTCGTCGAGTCCGGCGGCTTTGGCGAGTTATCGGAGGAGGGCCGCCAGTTGGAGCAGCAGCTTGCAGAAATCGCTCGCCGATGGGACATGCGCTTTGTCGGCCCCAACTGTATCAGCGTCATCAACCTGGAAAACGGAATGTGCCTGCCCTTTCCGCCTCTTTCCCCGCGCACGGCGCGCCTGGGCCACGCCTCGGTGATTGCGCAAAGCGGCGGCGTCTCGATCACGTATTTGGATCGGCTCTGCACGGCCGGCGTGGGCGTGAGCAAAGGAGTCAGCATTGGCAACAAGGCCGATCTGGACGAGACGGACTATTTGGCTTATATGCTAGACGATCCTGGCACGGAAATGATTTGCCTGTACCTCGAATCTATCGGCGATGGGCGCAAGTTGATGGATATGGCTCGTTCCGCGTTAAAGCCCATCATCGTCCACAAGTCCAACCGGGGACAGGCCAGCCGGCGCATTGCCTTCTCTCACACAGCGGCGCTGGCCGATGACGACCAGATTGTAAGCGCGGCATTTCGACAAGCGGGCATCTTGCGCGCCGAAAGCTTTGAGGACGCCGTGTCCATCGCGCAAGGACTGGCGCTGCCGCCCGTGCGCGGGGATGATCTGGTGATTATCACTCGCTCCGGCGGTCACGCCGTCATCGCGGCCGACGTGGCCGAGCGGTATGGCTTTCGCTTGCCGCCTCTCCCGGAGGATTTTATCCAAAAGGTGCGCGCGCTCTTTCGCGCCGACGTGATCGCGCTGACCAATCCGCTCGACCTGGGAGTGATTTTTGACTTTGAGCTTTACGCGCGGGTTGTCGAGGGATGCTTGCAAGCGCTTGCGCCCTCTGCGGTTCTTCTCATCAACACTTATAGCCTGACCGAGATAGAAGGAGCGCACCGGCTCGCCCGGCGAGTGGAGCAGATTGTCAAGGAATCGGGGCAACCGGTGGCGTTTTGTGTTTACTCGCAAGGGGACGAGGTGCAATCCACGCAACGAGAGATCAGCCTGCCTGTCTTTGTCGAAATCGAGCACGCCTTGCGGGGGCTGGCCGCGTCTCGAGACTGGCATCGCCGCCGGGCGCGCCGCGTCGAGGCGAGCTGCGAATCGAGCGCGCCATCGGAGGCGCGAGAATTGCTGGCGGGAGCCAAGACGCTCACCGCCGATCGCGCACTAGATCTCTGCCGCGCGTATGGAATCCCGGTGGCGGCCTGGGAAACGGCGACCGATCCGGCAGAGGCCGCGCAAGCCGCCGAGCGGCTGGGTTACCCGGTGGCTCTCAAAGTTCTATCGGCGCAAGCCACTCACAAGTCGGACGTGGGCGGCGTGGCGATGGGGTTGACCGATGCAACATCCGTTCGACGTGAGGCGGAGGCCATGCTGGCGCGAGCGCCTGAGGCTCGCCTGATGGCACAGCGAATGGTTAACGGCGGGTTGGAAGTGATCCTGGGCGGCAAGCGTGACCACAGCTTTGGCCCGGTGGTGATGTTCGGCCTGGGCGGCGTTTACGTAGAGGTCTTGAACGACGTGGCGTTCCGCGTCGCTCCCCTTAGCCGCGCGGATGCCGAGGAGATGATTAAAGAGTTGCGCGGCAAGCGATTGTTGGAAGGCGTGCGCGGCAGGCCGCCAGTGGATCGGGAGACGTTGATTCAATCGCTGCTATCCCTCTCACGAATGATGGTAGAGAACCCGCGCATTGACGAGGTGGACATCAACCCGCTGATGGTGTTGGAGATGGGAGCGGCGGCGGTGGACGCTCGCATCAGCTTGCGCGATGATTGACATGTTTAGCGTTCGGATTTAGAATGCATCCGTCAAGACTCGTTTGATATTTCACCGCCGGACGGCGGTCAAAAGGAGAATGGAACATGCCTTTTAATCTGGGTCCTACCGAGTTGATCATTATCCTGGTGATCATCATTGTCTTGTTTGGCGCCGGGCGCATCAGCAAGATCGCCGGCGAGCTGGGGCAGGGTATCCGCGAGTTCCGCAAGGGGCTTTCCAGCGAGGACAAGCCGGCCGAAAAGCCCGAAGATAAAGAAAAGAAAGCCTAACATGAGCACGACTCCGCCGCTTGAACGCCCCAAGCGGTCGTGGCGCGACTATTTTCGCGCGGCCGGGCGAGCGCATCGCCAGGCGCGAACGCAGCTCGATAGCTCCATGTCGCTCTTGGGGCACATCGAAGAGCTGCGGCAAAGGCTTTTCAAGGCCGTTGGCGCCGTCGTCGTGACGACGCTGTTGAGCTTTATCTTTGCAGGGCAATTGGTGGATTTTCTGGCCGCGCCCATCGGCGGCCGGTCGGCGCTCGTCTCTATCGAAATCACCGAGAACATTGCCATCTTTATGCGCGTCTCGCTGCTCAGCGGCGTGGTGCTGGGGATGCCGGTCGTCGTGTACCAGGCGATGCGCTATATCTTACCCGGCCTCACGGAGCGCGAGCGCAAATGGTTGCTGCTGGGCGTGCCGTTCGCCAGCGTGTTGTTCGTCAGCGGAGTGGCCTTTACCTGGGCCGTGATGCTCCCAACCGCCGTGCCCTTTTTGACCAGTTTCTTGGAAATCACCACCCAAGTCCGCCCCAACAACTATTTCGAGTTTGTCACTTCGCTCATGTTCTGGATCGGCGTGAGCTTTGAGATGCCGCTGGTGATCATGTTCCTGGCCAAGCTCAAAATGGTCACGGCCGGCCAGTTGGCGCGGGGCTGGCGCTATGCGGTCGTCGCCATCGCCATCGTCGCCGCCGTCGTCACCCCGACGGTTGATCCCGTCAACATGAGCCTGGTGATGCTGCCGCTGATGGGCCTGTACGTGATCAGCATCGGGCTGGCGGCCATAGCCGGGAGGAGTTGAGGTGGACAACTTGTTCGGCGTTGGCGGCACCGAGCTGCTCCTGATCATTGTGATTGCGACGGTCGTGCTTGGCCCGCGCCAGATGGTCACAGTGGCCCGCGAGCTGGGCAAGCTCGTTCGCAATTTGAGAAACTATTCTGAGGATTTCTTTCGAGTCCTCAACCTCGAGTTGGGTGACTTGGAAGCAAACCTGGTTCCAACCGACGTGGATTCCCCTCAGCCTGAAGCTGCTCAGCCTGTCCAACCCGAGCAAGAGCCTGGCGTATCGGAGCCTGGCACGGAAAAATCCGAGCCGGATCAAGGCAGACTTGCATGAAGCGAATCGGCGTTCTGACCAGCGGAGGCGATGGGCCGGGCCTGAACCCGTGCATCCGGGCTGTGGTGCGCACGGCGTTGACGCACGGGCTGGAGGTCATGGGCGTCAAGCGCGGTTACGCCGGGTTGATTAGCGGCGAAATCGTGCCGATGGACGCGCGCTCGGTCGGCGGCATCATTGGGCGCGGTGGCACGATCCTGGGCACGGCGCG
>CAYHAR010000042.1:0-23117 GCA_964354595.1 uncultured Anaerolineae bacterium
TTGGGCCTGGCGCGCGGCGCAAGAGAAACGCTTTGCCCGGCTCGAGCGCGTGGGCCTGCCCGAGTTTGGCTGGAAGGCGATGGGCGCGCAGCCGCAGCCCGGCGAGATTGCGCTCGAGCCGGGCGGCGCGCGGCTGGACGTGACGTATCAGTTTTCGGTGACGCAGCCGATGCCGGCCGGCCCAATGAGCATTACGCTACAGTCGCCGCAGTTTTACAAGCCCACGCCTTCGGGCTGGGTGCGCGCGATGCCCGGCCCGGACTATTGGGGGCGATGGCGCACCAAGAGCGGCAAGCGTTTTGCCATGGCGTATCTCCAACGCGACGCCGACCTGCTCGAGCCGCTGATTCCGCGCATGGACGAGGCGCTGGAGCGCGTGTGCGGCCGGCTGCCTTGCCCCTCGCAAGCGATCTTTGTCGTCTTTGAAAATTCGGCGGATTCGCTGGCGCGCCTGGCCGATTTCACCTATGGCTTTGACGATGGCGCGTTTACGATCAAGCTGCCTTCGCCGCACTTGACCGGCGTGCCCGCCGATGCGCGCTCGCGCGACGAGTTGTATCGCGCGATAGGAACGCGCGTGGTGGAGGCGCTGGTGTACGAAGCTTCGCAGCGGCGCTTGAACATGGGCTATCTTGCTTCTCAAGAGGCCTTGCGATGGGAGTTGGCGCAGGCCGGGTTGAGCGGGCCGTTCATCACGCCGGTCATCAGCTCGACGCTCGTTCGAGTGATGCAGTCCGGCGCGTGGCAGCCGCTCGAAACGATTCCGCTGCGCGCGACTCCAAGTGGGATGGATGTTGCGCCAAGCAAAGTCATGACGCCGCTCGCGCTCGATTTTCTTGAGCAGCAGTTGGGCGCGGGCGCAGTGGCGCGCCTGTTGCCGGCGATAGCGTCCGGGCGCGGCAGTACCTTTGGCGATGCCATCGGCACGACGCTGCGCGTGAACCCATCAACGCTGAGACTGGCGTGGGTGACGTATCTGCGGAATCGAGCCGGTCTGCCGGTGCTTGGCTCTTTTCCGCCGGAAGGCGATCTGGCGCTCTTGTGCGCGCAGAGCCAGAATCAGTCTGCGCTTTGGCAGATGCGGACGGACGGAACGGGCCTGGAAAGAATCACGCCCGAAGACCAAAACGCCGCGCAGCCTTTCTGGTCGCCCGATGGGAAACAGTTGGCGTACCTGCAAGGCGATGTCGGCGTGATCATGGAGGCCGACGCCCGGCAGTTCAAAACGGTGGCGGCCCGGCAGTCGGTCCGCGAAATCGCCTGGCTGCCCGATGGCCGTGTGCGCGTCAATTTACGAGGCGATGCGACGATCTACCTGGTGAACCTTGAGACACAAGTCACCGACATCGCCCCGACGAGCGGCGTCTGGTCGCCCGACGGCAAGCGCATGGCCTATCAGGCGTTCTCGCCCTCCGGCATCTATATCGCCGACGCGGACGGCGGCGACGCGCAGCAAATCGAGTGGGGCGCGCTGCCGGCCTGGTCGCCGGATGGCAAGCGGCTGGCGTTTCTCTCCGGCTCTGACCTCGTTTCATCCGGCCGGGGCATCGAGCTAGCGCGAGCGACTCTGATTTCGATTGTGGATGCGTCGGGCAATCCCGTGACGGCGCTGCGCCTGGGTGAATTGTTGCAGACGTTGACAGATGCTCCAACTTTTCCGAGTTGGGCAGTCGGCTTGACTTGGTCGCCGGATGGCACGCTGCTCGCCGCGCAAATCGTTCGGCCAGAAGGGCCGATGCTGTTGGCGTTGGACGCGGAGACGGGCGCGTTGCGCGCGCGTTGGCGCGAGGCCAGTGTGCGCCTGTTGACGCCGACTTGGTCACCCGGCAATCACTCTATCGCGTTTCGGGTGGCGTCTACTTTTCCGTCTCGCGCCGATACGGTCGGCATTTTGGATGCGCGGACGGGCGATTATGTGGCGACGCCGGGCCGGGGGTTCGATTGGTCGCCGGACGGCAAATGGCTGGCGGTAACGCAGGAACCTTCGGGCGTCCTGCTGACCACATCTGACCTCGCGGCGATGCGCTGGCTGGAATCGCCGAGTTGTTCTAGTGTAGCGTGGAGACCGGGAGGACGTTGAGCGTGGAGAGTAGAGAGTGCAGCGGTTTTCCTCCACTTTCCACCCTCTACACTCTACAGCAAAATGCGCGTCATCAGTTATCCGCACACTAAACAGATTCGACCACGGCGACCTGGCGCGCTGAGAGGCGCAGTCGCGCTCGGCGCGGTGATGCTGGCTTTTCTATGCGCGTGTGTGTTCGCCGCGCCGGTCGTGGCGCGTCTTATCCCGCCGCGCTATGTGGCGCGCTTTGTCCCCGAGCCGCTGCAAGGATATTTTCAGCTGCCGCGCGTCGAGCTGCCTACTCCGGTCGCCGCGCCGCATGCCGTCGCCTCGCTTCTCACGCCGATCCCGACAGTTCCAAGTTCTCCTGCGCCCCAGGTTCGCCAACCCACCTCCACTGTTCAGCCAACCGGCACGCTTGTTCGTCGCGTAACGCCCACGCCGGTCGTTTTTCCAAATGCCACCATCGCGGCGCGTATGACTCCGGCTTCGATAGAGTCGGCCACTGTGCTTCTCACAGGCTTTCGCCATGCCTTTCAAGGCTGGAACAACTGCGGCCCGGCTAACCTGGCGATGGCGCTTTCGTACCACGGGTGGAAAGGCACGCAGGCTCAAGCCGCCGCGTCCCTCAAGCCTGACCCGGAAGACCGCAACGTGAACCCGGACGAGATGGCGGCGTTTGTGCGCTCGCAGGGATTCCAGGCGATTGTCCGCGCCAACGGCTCGCTCGATTTGCTCAAGTCGCTCATCCGCGCGGGATTTCCACCCATCGTCGAAAAAGGATTCGAGCCCGAAGAAAAGCTCGGCTGGATGGGGCACTATCAAGTCCTCGCCGGTTGGAATGACACGACGCGCGAGTTTATCGCGATGGATTCGTATCTCGGCCCGAATCAGAGTGTGCCGTTCGACGAGATGGACAGGTATTGGCGACAGTTTAATCGGACGTACATTGTCGTGTATAAACCGGAGCAGGCCGAGGCGCTGTCCAGAATCATCGGCGCGGATATGAACGATGCTACGATGTACCGCAACGCGCTCTTGCGCGCCCAGGCGGAGGTCGCGTCAAATCCCAAGGATGCTTTTGGCTGGTTCAACGTGGGGACGAATTACGCCGCGCTGGGAATGCCGACCGAGTCCGTCGCCGCTTACGACCAGGCGCGTCGGCTCGGCCAGCCCTGGCGGATGACGTGGTACCAGTTCGGCTGGTTCGAAGCGTACCAGGCGACGAATCGCCTCGACGACGTGCTGGCGCTGGCCGATGCCACGCTCAAGAGCAATCCGTATGCCGAAGAAATGTATTTGTACAAAGGATTCGTATTTCAAAAGCGCGGCGACGCGAACGCGGCGCGGGAACAATTCAACCTGGCTCTGCAGCATAATCCCAACTTGGCGCGAGCCAGGCAGGCGTTAGAGACTCTGAAACCTTGAGGCGCAACCGTTGAGCGCGATCGAGTCAACCGTGACTGTGTTTCTTGGCCGTGTCGCCGGGGTGGGGCGGCTCACCGTCGGGCGGGCCGCGTTGAGCGCGTTGATTGCGTTGGCAGCGTCGCTGGCGTTGCCGAGCGTGATGGCTCGCGCGCCCGAGCGATACGCTGATCCGACTCTATCCGCGCAGCCTGTCGCGCTCTCGTTCATGGCCCCGGTGACATCGCCTTCCGTATTGACGCAGACGCTTGTCATCACCAACACGACCGCCTCGACCATCATGACGTGGACCGTGTCAGTTGACGGCGCGGCTCAGATTCAACCGACAGTCTTGCCGATCAGCGGCGTCAACGGCGGCGAGGTGACAGTTCAGGTCAACACCAGCGCATTCAGCTTGACCGGAGTCTATTCCGGCGCGTTGGCGATCAGCGCCGAGCCGACCACGACCGTCGGCAGCCCGCTCACCGTGCCCATCACGCTGCGCGTGACGAGCCAGATGTTTCTCCCGATCATTCAGAACAATCACGCCGCGCCCTTTTCCTTGACGACGCGCTTTGGCGCGGCGTTCATCACGTCGGCGGAAGCGCCGGCCGACGAGGCGCGCTTGCAACGCGCGCTTGACGCGGGCGCGAGCGTGGACCGCTGGCCGCTCTACTGGCAGGCGGTTGAGCAGACCCCCGGCGAGTTTGTGTGGAGCGACCCGCTTCACGACGTGGATCGCGCCGTGATCGCGGACGTCGAGCGCGGCTTGCAGCCGCTTGTGATTTTGATGAACACGCCGGATTTTTACGCCACTGATGGCAACCCGTCCGCGCCGGCGCCGCGCATCGGCCCGCAGTCTCGCATGAGAAACAGCCTCTTGCTGCAGAGCATCTCTAGCGCCGCCAGCCCGCCCATCGGGCTAGGCGAGTTCGTGTTCAGCGACGGCACGGATACGCCCGGCCCAGGCAAGACGATCAACTCGAACAATCCCTGGGCGCGATTCGTGTACGAGACGGTCAGTCGCTACAAGCCCGGCGGCGCGTTGGCGCAACAGCAGGGCTGGCCCGCCGACCGTGGCGTGCGTCACTGGGAAATCTGGAACGAGGAGGATTTTGACCTTTTTTGGATTGGCACGACGCAAGATTATGCGCGCCTCTTGAAGGTTGCCTACCTGGCGGCCAAGCATGCCGATCCGCAAGTCAAGATTGTTTTTGGAGGGCTGGCGAACTTCCAAAAGCCGAATTGGCTCAGGGACACACTCGCCATCATCAACACCTATCCAGATAAAGCCGCCGGCAACTGGTTCTTTGACGGCGTGGCCGAGCACAACTATGCCTGGTCGTGGCACACCTGGTATTATCTGTACAAGGCATCGCAGGCGCTCAATTCATATTCGATCACGGGCAAATCGCTCTGGGTGACGGAAAGCGGCGTGTCGCTGTGTGACGAGTATCCTGGCCCGGCATGTTTTGAAGACGACGGCAGCCCTCGTCCCTATCGCGCCAACCCGGAGGAGCAAGCCGCGTTCGTCATCCAAAGCGCGATGTATGCCACGTGGATCAACTCGGCGATCACGGTGGAAGCCGTCTTGCACTTTCAGTTCTATGACGACTGCGGCGACGTGATTAATCCTGACCTCGGCGGCGGGTTCGGGCTGATGCGCAATCCATCCGATGCGGCCTGTTTCCGCAATTCGCCTGACCCCAATACCCCGCGCCCGTCGTATGCCGCGTTCCAGACTGCCGCGAGTCACTTGCGCGATGTCGTGACCAGGTGGCGTTCGCGGCCTAGCCCGAATCAAGAATTATTCTCGTTCTATCGCCCATCCACGGGAGAGCGTGTGCTGGCGATGTGGGCGCGCGGGTACACCGCCGAGACCGCCGTCATCACGGCGACGAGCGCGAGCGCGCGGCTCGTCGCGCCGGATGGCTCATCGCAGATCGTCACACCCTCTGGCGGAGTCTACCATGTGACGCTGCCGGCGGCGACGAACGTCAACACGCCGACAGACGACGGCAGCGCGCCCATCGGCGGGCGACCGTATTTCCTCGTCGAGTTGGATCCATCCGGCACAGGCGGCCCGAGGCAATGACGCAAGAACCCCGTCTTTGGAAAAGACGGGGTTCTCGATTTGATTCGCAAGGCGATGCGTTAGAACGGGATGGCTTCCTCGCCGCCCATCGTCTCCGATGGTGCACCGGCGAGGTCCTCGTCCGTAACGGGTGGCCCGGCCTCGGCACGCTGGCCACTCGGCATGAATCTGACGTTGGTGGCAAACACGTCGAACGACGCAGCCTTGGTGCCGTCTTGTCTATCCCAGATGCGGGGGTTGCCGGTTTGCTTGTCGGGAGTCAACCGGCCCTCGACCAGCACCAGGCTGCCTTTGTGCAGGTACTGGGCAACATTTTCCGCTGTCTTGCCAAAGACAGACACCCGGAACCAACAGGTCTCTTTCACCTGTTGGCCGTTGTTATCTTTATACGCGCGACTGGTTGCCATGCTGAACGTGCTCACGGGCGACCCAGAAGGCGTGTAGCGCATTTCTGGGTCTTTACCCAGATACCCCAAGATCGTCAGATGCTGATACATTTTGCCTCCTTGTGGTTAAATGGAACGGATAGTGTGAATAGTTTACTCTGAACGCGCCAGAGTGTCAATCGGGTAAAGATGGGTAGAGGCGAGTCGCCGACTCGTCTCTACGCCGCGACGATTTCGACGTTGAGCGCCGTCAGCACGTCCTGGATCGGGTTGATGAGCGTGGTGGAATCTGACCCGGCGTAGAGCAGGCCGACGACGCGCTTTTGATCGTCGAGCACCGCCGAGCCGGAATCGCCGCCCTGACTCATCGCTCCGGCCATGAGCTGCCCCTGGAAAACGGCGGTCGGCCCATTGTAATCCACCGTCGCCGTCACGTCCACTTGAATGATCTGGCTCTGCGTATAGTTCGTCGTCCGCCCGAATTTTTGCACCGAGGCGCCCAACGTCGCCGCGCCCACGCCCGCCGGCTTGCCGATGGCCAGGATGTCGGGCGTGACCAAATCAGGCGAGAGTGGCTTGGCGAGCGCGCAGTCCACGTGATTGCTGCCGGGCTGATTGATGCCGTTGGCGCGCGGCTGCGAGCCGAACAGGCGGAGCAGCGTCGCCAGGCAGCCCGGCTGCGTCCCGCCATTGCTCGAGTCAAAGGCAAGCGGGACGTAATCGGCCAGCTCGCCGATCTTGTCCGCGTCCGTGCCGCCATCGTATTTGCCCGGCTGCCAGATCGCGTCGCCCGCTTTGCCCTTGTTCGAATCGGCCAGGACGTGGTTGTTGCTCAAGATGAACACGTCGCTGCCGCGCTTGACCAGGCAGCCGAACGTCCCGGCGGTAATGTTGTAATGGCCGATGGAAACGCCGGGCCGGGCCGGGCGCATCTTTTGCTTGGGGTCCTGGAACGCCTTGAAAACGCCGGTCTCGATCACGTCGGTCTTGAGCGCGCCGATCAGCTTGGGGATGATCTCGCCGGCCGTCAGTTGCGCCGTGGCGACCTTTTTGCTGACGGAAATCGTGATCGCCAGCTCGCGGGTCACCACGCCTCCGGAGACTTTCCAGCCGATGCCAATGCCCACGACGTTGGGCATGACAAACAGCTTGTCCAGGTATTGCTCCTTGACGGTGATCGCATCCTTGACGAGTTGCTCTAGTGCTGCTGCCATTTCTCCTCCTTGTGGGGTAGAGGGCGACGTAAGGTCGGGGCGTGGCCTCGCCCTTACACATCATAACGCGCGGAATGCGCCGGTCGCTTTGATATCCACCGGCACGCCTTCCAATTCTGTGGGGATCACGTCTTGCGGCGCAAGCTGGTCGGGTGGCAGCTTTTCGCGCACGGAAACAACGATGCACACCGCGCCGGTCGGTTGCCCGGCGCGTTCCTGGAATCCGATGCCCACGCCGACGACGTTGCGCTTGCGCATCAACTCTTTTTCGTGCCTGGCTTTGATAGCCTGGGCGCGCGCGATGGCCTCCGGACTGGACATGCTCCACCTCCTTCTACTGGAAAACCGTCTGGCGAAAAAGCGCGGGAGACCGAATGGTCATGCTGCATGGAATTATAGTCGCTGCGCCGCTAAAGTCAAATGCGAGTTGCGGATTGAGCCAGTCAATAGGATAATAACAGAGCCGCAGCGCGCAGATTGAATGGAGATGACATGAGCCGTAAAGCAGTGTTCGAGGGACTGGTGGTTGATCAGGCCGGCCGTCCGCTCACGGTGACAAGGGTCGGCGTCGAGGCGCAGTACGTGATTGACGACGACGGCTTTCTTCGCCACATTGACGCAGAGTTGGTTGACCGCCAGGTGATTGAGGCGATCCAGGCGCAGGTCAACGCCAACAAAGACATGGTCGAAGAAAGCATCATGAAGATGGTGGGCAGCGACGACCTGTTCACCAAGGCCACGCTCGACGCGTCCATCAAGAACATGGATCGGGCGCTCGATCAGGGCATTCCCGACGACGCGCGGCAGTGGTTGGGGATGATGGGGTTTCGCGTCGTCGTCAGCTTGCATGGTGAAGTAGTCGAATTCAAGTGGCCCGGCGCGCTGGACGAGCGCGACGAATAGCCCCGGCTTGTCCAACCGGCACAAGATTCGCTGGTTTCCTCATTAACCGCAGGCCGCCAGAGCATGTCATCTGCGGCCTACCCCATCAAACGCATGCGTCTAGAAAACATTCTGTAAAGTATTCATTTTTGAAAATTCGCAAGAAACCTATTGACAATGCAACCGATTGCATGTATAATAAGTGCAGTGTGCAATCGGTTGCACGGTGCTCTTCTGGATCAGGAACTAGCCAGAGATGAAAGCCACTATCAAGCATGTCGCAGAACTCGCTGGGGTGCACCCCTCTACTGTATCCCGCGTGTTTTCTGGCAATGCCAAGATCAGCGATTCGACACGCCAGCGTGTGACGAGCGCCGCCGAGCAACTCAACTTTCATCCTAACGCGATCGCACGTTCGCTCACTACACGACACACGCATACGCTGGGCATGGTCATCCCCTATACCCAGGAAGAATTTTTCCTTGACCCGTTTTTCCCCCTAGTCCTGCGTGGTCTTTCAGACGTGGCATGTCGGCGCGGCTTTCGTTTATTGCTGGCTGGCGCGGATGATCCCAAACACGAGCCCAAAGCCGCACTGCAACTGATCCGTTCGCATCAAGTGGACGGGATGTTCGTACAGGCTTCGCGCGTCGGCGTGGACACCACCGATGTGCTGCTGGCCGAACATTTGCCGTTTGTTTTGCTGGGTCGCCCGGTAGACGATACACCGGAAATATCGTGGATCGAGGTAGATGCTCGGCAGGCTACACGCGAAGCCATCCGACATCTTACCGCGATCGGGCATCGGCGCATCGCGTTCATCGGCGGCCGCCCCAACATGGTCGTCACACTGGACCGGCTGGAGGGCTACCGCCAGGCGTTGGACGAAGCTGGTCTAGTCTATGACGAGCGGTTGATCGGTTACGGTGAGTTTCGCCAGGATGGTGGTGCGAGTGCCATGCGCCAGTTTCTCGCCCTGGGCGTGGATCGGCCAACAGGAGTGTTTGCCGCTAACGACTTGATGGCGATTGGCGCGATGCAAGCCCTCGAAGAAGCTGGCTCGAGTGTCCCAGGTGATTGTTCAGTCGTCGGCAGCAACGATAGCCCAATCGCGGCGCTGACCAGCCCGCGCCTGACTTCGAGCCGCGCACCCTATTTCGAGCTGGCGCGCGAAGCGGCTCTGGCCCTTATCTCGCAACTGGGCGATCAACCGGCCGAGCCGGTGAAAAAGCTCTTGCCTTGCCAGTTGATTGTACGGGATTCGACGGCATCGCTTGTTCCATGATATGCCGATAGCACGCGCCTTGGTTGACCTGACTTTGTGTTCGTGCTAACATTATCGCATGCCCGCGCAAAGCAATTGCTCGGGTTGAAAGGAGGTGTAACGCTGACAATTATTTGACCCTGGCAACGCAAGACAAAAGGTCTAGACCCATTCCGACTGTTCCCAAACTTGAATCTTGAGGAGAGAGGAGAAACTCGAAATGAAAAAGAATTTGTTCGCCCTATTGAGCTTGCTGGTGTTGACCAGCCTCGTGTTGGCCGCGTGCGGCGGTGGAGCCACACCCGCGCCGGCCAAACCCGCCGAGCCAACCAAGGCCCCTGCGCCAAAAGGCCCGTCGGGCACCGTCACCCTCTGGCACGCCTATCAAACCGGCAGCGCCGAGGAAAACACGCTGACTAAACTCATCGCAAATGCCAAGGCGGCTTTCCCGGACATGAAGATCGAAGTCCTGCAAATTCCCTTTGACCAGATCTTTAACAAATGGCAGGTCGAAGTGGCGGCCGGCGGCGGCGCCGACATGTTCGTGGCCCCGAATGACGACCTGGGCAACTGGACGCGCGGCAAGCTCGTCGAGAACCTTGACTCGATGCTCAAGGGCAAGCTGGACAACGTGGTCAAGGTGGGTGTTGACGGCATGAAGGTGGATGGCCTTCTGTATGGTGTGCCCGAATCCGCCAAGGCCGTGGCCCTGTACTATAACAAGTCCATGGTGAGCACGCCACCCGCGACGACCGACGAACTGCTCAAGGCCGTCAAGGATGGCAAGAAGATGACGTTCTTTATCGGCGCGTACCACATGTTCGGTTGGTCGGGCGCTTTCGGCGGCAAGCTGATGGACGACAGCGGCAAGTGCATCGCCGACCAGGGCGGCTGGGCTGAGGCTCTGCAATACTTGCTTGACCTCAAGGCCGCGGGCGCGACGTTCACCGGCGACTATGGCGTGGCCGAAACGCCGTTTCGCAAGGGCGAGACGGCTTTCTTTGTCAACGGCCCGTGGGCGTTGGGCGACTATAAGAAGGACCTGGGCGACAAACTAGGCGTGGCTGTGATGCCCAAAGGCACGGCCGCCGCGAGTCCGCTGAACGGCATTGATGGCTTCCACATCAACCCGAACAGCAAGAACAAGGAAGGCGCATTGGCGTTGGCGCTGTTCCTGACCAACAAAGATTCGTCGCAGATCTATACCGACATGGCCGGGCACGTGCCGATCCGCACCGATGTCAAGTCGACCGATCCGTTGGTGTCGGCCTTTGCCCAGGCGTCTGCGGCCGGCTTCCCACGCCCGCAGAGCAAAGAGTTTGGCAACTATTGGACGCCGTTCGGCGACCTGTTCACCAAGGTCATCGAAGGCGTGCAAAAGCCGAAAGAGGCTGTGGACGCAGCCTGCAAGGCGATGAACACCGCTAACAAAAAGTAAGTGCCGTGCTGCCAGGGAGCGCTGGTTGCAAGATCAGCGCTCCCTTTCAAAACTGATTTTCGGTGGCGATCCAACAAGTTAAAGGTGATTCGACTCTGGAGGTGACAAGACCATGACCGCTGCAGAAGCCTCGATGAACAAGCCATCGGGTTTTCAAGCCTGGTGGCAACACACCACCAAGACGCGTCTGATTTATACGTACCTCTTTCCCGCCGCCCTGGTGATGATCGTCATTACCTTTTACCCGCTGCTTTATCAAGTGTGGATGTCGTTCACTGATTACGGCATCACGAACATCCGTCTGACTGCACCGCCGCCTAATTGGGTGAGATTCCAGAATTATGTGGACATCTTTACCGGCGGGCTGGCCGCGACGATCCCCAACTTTGACTTTTGGTACCTGTTGGGCTTTAACTTGTTCTGGACCTTCTCCAATGTGATCATCCACGTGGTGGTGGGCGTCTTGATCGCCGTGCTGCTGAATCAAAAGGGCTTGTGGGGCAAAAGCTTTTACCGGGCGATCTATGTTTTGCCCATCATCTTTCCGACGCTGGTTGTCGCCACGGTCTGGCGCAATATGTACGATCCCACTTTTGGCGCAATTAACCTGGGATTGGCCAGGATCGGCTCGCTGTTTGGCATTCCGCCGGAGAGTTTTCAGATCCGCTGGATTGATCAAGTCCAACACCCGTTTGGCGGGCCGCTGCCGCTGTCTTTCTATGCCCTGCTCTTTTGCAACATCTGGCTGGGCTGGCCGTTTATGACGGTGGTGGCAACGGGCGCGCTGCAAAGCATCCCGGCCGACTTGTACGAGGCTGCGTCCATTGACGGCGCCAACGCCCCCCAGCGGTTTATGAACATCACCGTGCCCATGATCCGGCCTGCCATGATTCCGGCGGCTATGTACGGGTTGATCATGACCTTCAACCTATTCAACCTGATCTACTTTGTCTCGGGCGGCGGGCCGCTGCGCCAAACCGAGATCATGGTGACGACGGCTTTCCGCCTGGTCAATCAAAATCGTCTGTACGGGATGGCGGCCGCCTTTAGCGTTTTGACCTTTTTGATTCTGTTGGCCTTGACTTTGTTGACCAACCAAGTCACCAAAGCAACGGAGGCCTACGATGTCTGATAAACCCTCACTCGGCAAGCAACTGCTATACCAACTGTTGTGCCTGTTCATCACTTTCATCGTCATCTTTCCTATCCTGTGGGTGGTCGGCATGTCGCTCGACGCGCGCAACGTCAACCGTCCAAGGGAGCTCATTCCACCGCAGATTTCGCTCCAGGCCTATCAGCGGGTGCTGAGTCAGCCGACCAGGAATCCGGTCACGTTCCTCGAGCTGGCCCGCAATTCATTGCTGCTGGCGGGAGGCGTCGCGCTGGCCTCGCTTTTGATTGGCGTGAGCGCGGCGTATATTTTTGCGCGGTTTGACTTTCGCGGCCGCAAGGCATTGATGATGGCGGTAGTGACGGTGCTCATGCTGCCTAGCATCGCCACGATTGCGCCTCTCTTTGTCATGCTGAACCGCGTCCAGATTAACGCCGGCGATGTCACGTTGAACCTGCGCAACTCGCTGCTGGGCGTGGGGCTGGCAATGACCTCGAGCGCGCTACCCTTTTCCATTTGGAATCTCAAGGGCTACCTGGACACGATTCCCAAGGAATTGGAACAGGCCGCGTTGATTGACGGCGCTTCGTTCAACCAGGTCTTTTTCAGCATCATTCTGCCGTTGGCCCGACCTGCGTTGGCGGTAACATTCTTCCTGGGCTTTATGAGTGGGTGGACAGAGTTTGCCATCTCGTGGCAGTTCCTGACCAACCCAAAGGACTTTACGCTGGCGATGGCGCTCTGGAATATGGTCGGGCAGTTCTCCGGCGACACGCCCTGGTCGGCTTTTGCGGCCATGTCCATGATGATCGCGGCTCCGGTGACGGTCGTCTATCTGCTCCTGCAAAAACAAATCGTCAGCGGCCTGGTCGTCGGCAGCGTCAAATAGTTTCAACTGAACACGAGCACACACCGACGGCGGCAATCAAGGGGGCTGTGTTCCCAGGCAGCCCCTTTTGCATCCTCACGGAGGAAACCTCATGGCGACTTGCGATGTTTGCGGGGCAAGGGCATCAAGAGCCAGGAACCCCGTTTACACAGCGGACGAGCTGCGGCGGCTTGTCGCCAATGGCTTTAGCCTGGACGAGTCAACTCTCAACACCCTGACCCAGGGTGGCAAGACCTCCAAAGAGCAAACCGTCGCAGAGTGGCAACGAAAGGTTGCTCAATCCACTGCTGAATGGCTCCTGTGCTCTTCATGCGCGACAAGAGCAGCCAGGCACAGACAAACGAAGAAAGCCAGGTCATGGGGATGGCTGATTTGGATCGCGGCGCCGCTCGTCGTGCTGGCGGGCGCCGCCGCGCTCATCATCTCTGCGCCCAAGTCCAGCGCCCGCTCGTTCCGCGAAAACCAGCTCGGCGGCACGACGACGACGAGCGTAGCTTTTTCGCCGGACGGCAAGCTGCTGGCCTCAGGGAGCGATGACCAGGTGGTGAGACTATGGGACGTCAAGACAGGCCGGGTTGTGCGCGCCTTGAGCGGCCACACAGCTCGCGTCACCAGTGTAGCATTCTCACCGGACGGCAAGGTTATCGCCTCAGGCAGCAATGACCTGGCGGTGAAACTGTGGGACGCGGCGACAGGTCAAGAGGTGCGCAACCTGAGCGGTCACACGTTGGCAGTCACCAACGTAGCGTTCTCGCCAGATGGACAAAGGCTGGCGTCGGCCAGTCACGACGGCACGGTGCGATTGTGGGACGTGAAAACGGGACAGGCGCTACGCACCTTGAGCGGTCATCAGCAGAGTGTGAATGACATTGCCTTCTCATCGGACGGTCAACTGGTCGCTTCCGCCAGTGATGATCAAACAGTAAAAATGTGGGACGCGAACACAGGGCAAGAGATACGCACTTTGATTGGGCACGCTTCGTGGATCTATTGTGTCGCCTTTGCACCAAATGACCAGCTCCTAACGTCGGGAAGCGGCGACGGAGCCATCAAGCTGTGGGAGGTCAACACAGGACAAGTGGCACGCACGCTCACCGGTCACACGGCTCGCGTCAACACCGTCGCCTTCTCGCCTGATGGACAGTGGCTGGCCTCAGGCAGCAACGATGGGGCGGTCAAAGTGTGGGACGCCAAGACCTGGCAAGTGGCGCGCACTTGGACCGGCCCCAAGACATTTCCAGTTACCAGTGTGGCCTTCTCGCCGGATGGCCGCACCCTGGCTTCAGGCAATGCGTTCGACATCAAACTGTGGGACGTAAAGTAATTGGCTTTGGGGCGAGGCAACCTCACCCTTTACTATCTTGCGTAACCGAGCCAACTTTTCTGCCATGAAAAGTCTAGTTCCTCACCATCGCGTCTATTGCGACGGTCACCATGGTTGCCGTGGCGCTTGCTTGGAACAGTGGATTTGCTGTTCATACCAATCACGCTCCAACCTCTGCCTTTGTTGGTCAGCGCCCTGACGGCGCTGCAATACGTCAAATCGAATGGCGGGCTGCTCCTTTTTCTGGCGTGGTCTTGGTTGACAGCAGCACCATTTCACATATAGTGTAGCTAGATTTGTTTGCGCTCTCAATGGTTGACTAACGTGGCGCGTCTCTCCTTCCTCCGTCCGCCCTGGATAGTCTGGCGCAAGCGCGATGGCGATTGCGAGATCGTCATCGAGTTGTGCTATGCTACGCCTCTCGTTTGCGCAGCGGTACTGTTGATGGCGCATCTTGCTGGCGCGACGCCCGTGACTGCTGCGCTGCTCACAGCCACGCTGGCGACGATAGCGACTTCAGCCCTCTGGACCTGGCAGATGGCGCGCCACGTGCGCGGGGAGCGCCGGTTGGAAGCGCGTCGGGTGCAGGTCGGCGACTTGATGGAAGAGCGCTTTGCGTTGCGGAATCAATCGAGCCTGCCAGTGCTGTGGGCCGAGGTGACCGATCACTCCAATGTGCCTGGTTACAGCGCCAGCGTCGTCCGCGCCGCCGATAGCCACGGCGAGACGCTCTGGACAAATTCCGGGACGGCCACGCGCCGGGGCGAGTTTCACTTGGGTCCGTGGTCGGTGGAAACCGGCGACCCGCTGGGAATATTTGCCGTCTGCCTCCATTACCCGCAAGCGCGTCCGCTGTTGGTCTATCCCCCGCTGGCCAATCTGCCATTTCCGCCGCTGCCGCGCGGCGCATCGCCGGGTCCCTCGCGCATCAATCTCGCCTCGCCTTTGCCCACTGTCAACGCCGGTCAGGTGCGCGCTTACGAGTTGGGCGATCCGTTCCGCCACGTTCACTGGCCATCCACTGCGCGTCACGAAGAGCTGATGGTCAAGATGTTTGACCAGGAAGCTTCGGCGAACGTGTGGCTGTTGGTAGACACAGACCCGGCTGTTCAATCCGGCCAGGGCGATTCGTCCACCGAAGAGGTCGGCGTGATCGTGGCCGCATCGCTGGCAGCGGATTTGCTGCGCGAAGGGCGCACCGTGGGACTCGTCACGTATACGCCGGAACGCCACATCATCTGGCCGGCGCGCAGCACGGGGCACTTGTGGACGATCCTTGGCGAGCTGGCTCGCCTGCCGAATGCAAATAACAGACTCGAGACCTCGGAGGTTTTGAGAGACCTCCGAGGTCTGTCACTGGTTCGTGTCCTCAACCAGATGGCCCGCCTGCTGCGGGCGGGATCGAACCTGGTCATCGTTACTCCGTCCAGTGATCCAGCCTGGGTATCCGACCTGGCACAATTGGCGTGGCGGCAAATCACGCCGATCGTCATCTTGATTGATCCGGCCCCAGAAGGTCGCCCCACGATGAGCCACGTGGCTGCCTGGTTGGCTGAACAAGGCGTGGCTTGCCGCAGCGTGCGCTGTGATGTTCCTCTGACTGTTCGTCCGGCGCTGGGCAAAACGCGACAATGGGAATTCAAAACGCTCGCCACGGGCCGCGCGATCGTGGTGATGGCGGGTGTCCAGTGAACGAGAACGCGGCAACGATGCGCAGCGGCGACCGGCTGATGATGTTGGTCGTGATCACCTGCGCTGCAATGTTGCCGCTCTCCATCTTTGAGGCGGGCTGGGCGCCCCGGTCGGACACGCTGCTGTTCGTGTGTGCGCTGGGCCTGGCGTGCGGTGCATTGATCGGGCCGCTGCGTCTTCCGCGCCTGGTGCGTTGGCCGGTCGTCACAGCCGCCGCGCTGGCGTTGGCGATGAGCAATGCGGGCTTGTTCAACACCGACGCGCAGGCTGCGCGTATCCGCATGACGACGTGGGCGACAGACTTGGTCGCAGGTCGCGTTGTCCAAGACCCAGGCTTGGTCATATTTTGGACCACGCTGCTGATCTGGTGGGCCAGCTACAGCGCCGTGCACGGCATCACCAGCGGCGGACGGGCGTTGGAAGCATTGACGCCCACCGCGTTGCCATTGACCATCAATCTGATCTACACCCACCTCAGCCTCCTTTACGTCGTCGTGATCGTGTCCGGGCTGGTGATCCTGATGGCGTGGACGACACAAGGTCAGCATCAGACGAGTTGGAGCGCGCATCGCCTGGACTATCCCGATGTGTGGCTCGAGTGGATGGGCAGCGGCTTTTTCGCCGCTGTCATTGTGTGTATGTTGGCGATGTCATTCACATTGCTGACATCTCAGACCACCGTCGAGTGGATGAGCCATGCGTGGGATTGGCCAGTTTCGCAAGCGCGGCAGATTGCCTCGCGCTTTTTGGGCGGCGCCAAGCCAGTGGCGCAAGATTCAGGCCTGGGCGGCGCCGCAATTTTGCCCACCAGTCGGCTCATCACGGACCCGCCGCAACTTTTGGGCGAGGTGGTCATGTGGGTTCGGACGGATGAGCCTCCCCCGCTGCCGGAACAAGTGCCATTGCCCCCTATCAACAAGCCGGGCTGGCGCGGGCTGACCTATGCCACGTACAGCGGTCGTGGCTGGAGCAATCCGCCTCTTGCCAGCCGGCTGCTTTCGTCTACTCTGCCGGGCAATCTGACACAGCGATTCGAGATCGTCGCCCCGCACGGCGACACGTTGTTTGCGGTCAATCAGCCCGTGTCCGGCGAGGCGGGCCTGGTGGCGTTGTATCGCTCTGACGCAGACGTGATCGGATTGCGCGGCGCGTTATCGCAGTACACGGTCAACTCGCGTGTGCTGTCTGCCGACGAGGACGCGCTGCGCCAATCACCGATTTCCTACTCAACCGAGATCACACCCTATCTGCAACTTGCCTCGACTTTGCCGCAGCGCGTGCGGGACCTGGCGACGCGAGTCACAGCGGGCGCTGCCACACCTTACGACAAAGCCGTGAAAATCGAGGCATTCTTGCGCACGTATCCGTACACGCTCGATCTACCGTCGCTGCCCGAAGGACGCGACCTGGTGGATTATTTCTTGTTCGATGCGCCGGGCGGTTATTGCGATTATTACGCTTCGGCGATGGTTGTGATGCTGCGCGCGGTCGGTGTGCCAGCGCGGCTGGCTTCCGGCTATGCGCGGGGCGCATACGATGACGAGCGCGGCGCGTATCGCGTTCTCGGCAGCGACGCGCACTCGTGGCCCGAAGTATATTTTCCGGGCGTCGGCTGGGTCGAGTTTGAGCCGACGGCTGCACGGCCAACGCTCACGCGCCCGTTTTCCGCGCAAGACGAGTCGGGTGTGATCGAGGTCGAACTCTCAGCCGGGCAGGTACGCGCCGCCCTAGTCCAGAGGCAGCGAAGGATCACGCTGGTGTGGAGTGGGGCGACCGTCGCGCTGTTGATCGCTCTAGTGGCAGCTTTTGTGATCCGGCGTGAGCGTCAACTGGCCGCACTGCCCGCCGATGCGCTGATCCCCATGCTCTATCAACAAGCACGCCGGCGCGGCGCATGGCTGGGCGTGGACGTGCATCCCGGCGATACACCCGACGAATTTGTTGCAGCGTTCAACCGGACGACTCGGCACAAGGCTAAACGTTGGCAGGCGCACGTCGAGATTGCGCAGCACGCTATCGCGCGCATCGCCGAGCTGTATTGCCAGATCAGCTACAGTCCGCGCAAGCCCGGAGCGCAGGAAGCGCGCCAGGCGCTCCAAGCGTGGCGGGCGTTGCGGTGGCGAGCGTGGCTGCTCAAGCTTTCAATCTCGAAGGTCAAATCTCAAACTTGATTCAGGAGCGGGACTTGGATACAACACCCCACCCTCTGTGGTGGCAGACCGGCGTCATCTACCAGATTTATCCACGCAGCTTTCAGGATAGCAACGGCGACGGCGTGGGTGACCTGACGGGCGTCATCCAACGGTTGGACTATTTGAGCAGCACGCTTGGCGTGGATGCGATCTGGCTTTCGCCTTTCTTTCCGTCACCTCAGGCTGACTGGGGTTACGATGTCGCCAACTATACGGACGTTGATCCACTGTTCGGCGATTTGACGACGTTCGACCAGTTGCTGGCCGAGGCGCATCGGCGTGGCATCCGCGTCATCATTGACTGGGTGCCCAACCACACCTCCGATCAACATCCCTGGTTCATCGAGTCGCGCTCGTCGCGGAACAATCCCAAGCGCGATTGGTACCTCTGGCGAGATGCCCGAGCAGGCGGCTTGCCCAACAACTGGCTGAGCCTCTTTGGCGGCCCAGCTTGGGAGTGGGATGAGAATACCGGGCAATACTATATGCATTCCTTCCTCAAAGAGCAACCCGACTTGAGCTGGCGCAACCCAGAGGTCAAGGCTGCCATGTTTGACGTGGCGCGCTTTTGGCTGGAGCGCGGCGTGGACGGCTTTCGGATTGACGTGGCGCACTATATCATGAAAGACCCAGAGCTGCGCGATAACCCGCTCAATCCCAAGCGCGCCGATACGGCTTACAAGCCTCTGGGCGCATACGACACACAAATCCATCTGCACGACAAAGGACATCCCGATGGGCACGCCATCTGGCGCGAGTTCCGAGCGCTCCTGGACGCTTACAGCGCTGGGCAGCCGCGCTACTGTGTGGGCGAGATTCACATTTTCGATTGGCGAGAATGGGGCTCGTACTATGGAGCCAACCTGGACGAATTGCACATGCCGTTCAACTTTGCTTTGCTCTTTGCGCCCTGGCAGGCCGCGAGCATCCGCAAGACCGTGGACGACCTGGAGGCAGCATTGCCACGAGGCGCGTGGCCGAATTACGTCCTGGGCAATCACGACGAGCCGCGCCTTGCCAGCCGCGTGGGGCGGGACAACGCACGCCTGGCCGCGATGCTGCTGCTCACTTTGCGTGGCACGCCGACGCTATATTATGGCGACGAAATTGGCATGACCAACGTCTCGATTCCGCCTGGGCGCCAACGAGACCCATTTGGACTCTGTGTGCCGGGTCAGGGGCGCGACCCGTGTCGCACGCCGATGCAGTGGAGCGACGCGCCGAACGCCGGCTTTGCGCCGCCGCACGCGACCGAATGCTGGCTGCCGCTAAGCCCCGATTACCGCGAGATCAACGTCGAATGTCAGTTGGCCGAGCCTACCTCGTTCCTCAATCTTTATCGGCGGTTGCTGGCCTGCCGCAAATCCACGCCCGCGTTGCAGTGGGGCAGTTACCATCCACTGGGTGGGGCGGCAAAGGACTGCTACGTCTATCTACGCCAGGCGAAAAACCAAAGGATCTTGGTGGCCCTGAACTTTTCAGAGCAGGAGCAATCTCTGGACCTGTCTACCTTCGGTCATGGTAGAATACGGGCCTCTACTTGTATGGATCGAGAGGGTCAGAGCAACCTGGCCCCACTGGTTTTGCGACCTGACGAGGGTGTGATGGTTGAATGTGCTTCAAACCGGGAGGTCATTTCATGAAATTTGATCGCGCTGCGGGAATCTTGCTGCATCCGACCAGCCTGCCCGGCCCGGAGGGAATTGGCGACTTGGGGCCGCAGGCTTTTCGTTGGATAGATTTTCTTGCCGCCGCAGGCTGCGCGTGGTGGCAGGTGTTGCCACTCGGGCCAACGGGCTATGGCGATTCGCCGTATCAATGCTTTTCGGCTTTTGCCGGCAATCCTTTCTTGATCAGTCCGAAAGTTTTGCAGAGCGAGGGTTTGCTGACTCGTGTTGATTTGGCCGACCGTCCTTCTTTTCCGGCGGACCGCGTGGACTATGGCGCGGTCATCCCCTGGAAGCTGACCCTCCTGGACAGGGCTTTTGCGCATTTCCAGGCGGCAGCCAGGCCGGAACTGGGACTCGAGTTTGCTGCTTTCCAGTCCGCGCACGCCGCATGGCTGCAAGATTTCGTTTTCTTCATGGCACTCAAAGAAGCGCGCGGGGGCGCGTCGTGGGACAACTGGCCCGCATCGCTTCGTCGGCGAGATGCTCAAGCTCTGCAAAAAGCCAGACAGACATATGCCGAGGCGATGCAGCGTCACGCCTTTCGCCAGTTTCTGTTTTTCCGGCAGTGGGCTGCCTTGCGCGCGTATGCCATCAAACGTAGAGTGCGTATCATTGGGGACATTCCCATTTTTGTCGCTTACGATAGCGCCGACGTTTGGGCGCACCCTGAATTGTTCTACCTGGACGATCAAGGGAAACCGACCGTGGTGGCGGGCGTTCCGCCCGATTATTTTTCTCCCACCGGCCAACTGTGGGGCAATCCGCTTTACCGGTGGGAGGCGCACGCGGCGACGGGCTTTGCCTGGTGGCTGGAACGCCTGCGGGCTTTGCTTCAACTGGTGGACGTGATCCGCCTGGATCACTTTCGAGGTTTTGCCGGGTATTGGGAGGTGCCGGCCGGCATGCCGACAGCAAAAGTGGGGCGGTGGGCGCCCGGCCCGGGGGCGGACTTTTTCCGGGCCGTTCAGCAAGCCTTGGGCGATTTACCCATCCTTGCAGAGGATCTGGGCGTGATCACACCCGACGTCGTCACGCTGCGCGATGGCCTGGGCTTGCCGGGGATGCGCGTGCTGCAATTTGCCTTTGCGGGCGACCCTGAGGATCCTTTCTTGCCGCACAATTATATTGCCAACTGCGTCGTATACACCGGGACGCACGACAACGACACTACACGCGGCTGGTACGACAAGGCCCCGGAAAAGGAGCGCAGCTTTTGCCTGCGCTACCTGGCAAGTGATGGCCGCGATATTGCCTGGGACATGATCCGCGCGGCCTGGGCCTCGGTCGCCAAGTTGTCTGTCGCTCCTCTGCAAGATGTGTTGGGGCTGGGCGGCGAAGCGCGCATGAATTTTCCCAGCCACGAGGCGGGCAACTGGGGCTGGCGCATGTCAGAGGATGCCCTGAGCGAGTCTCTTTGCGCTCGCCTGGCGGAACTCAATTTCCTTTATGGGCGGAAGAAGAAGGCTTTGCATTGATGGCGCGCGCTACGACGGGGGGCGTTCCGCGTCCTGCCCGCTCATGCAGAGATGATGTACGCGCCGGAGGTCAACGGAATGATAGATGGAACGGAAGTGAAGAAGTAAGAAGAACGAGCGACGCACTCCAAAATGAAGTGCAGGTCTGACTTTGCTTAAAAGTAACTCATTGCCTCCTCATCTGCACGAACCTCGCCAACAAACCGCGCGGCGCGTGCCAGTGGTCATTCGTCGCCACGTCACGCGCCGCCCGGGTATTGTTCGCCTCGTCGGGTTCGGGTTTGCGTCATCGTCGGCGTCATCGTTTCGCGAACGCATCAAGACACTCACTGCGAGTTACCTTGTGGTCTTGTCTCTTGTGAGCTTTTGGAGACGGATCTTGTCACCAAGTGGTTCCAATTCAGGATCGCCTGAGACAAGCACAGCGTTGAATTCGACGGCAGTCGCCGCGGCAAAAGCATCCGCATACGAGATCGCGTAGCGCATCTTGAGGCTCGCGGCGGCCAAGACTCTCTCGTCGGTGGCAGAAACGACTGCCAACGAGAGGCGGCGGATTTCCTCGATCGTCTTTTGGGCCTCGCTTTCGCCCTTGAGCCTGCCGATACGGTAGTAGACTTCGCCGAGATTGATAACCGAGACGAACAACTCTAGCCGCCCGCTCTGAGCATCTTTCAGCAACCGCCTGACCTGCGAAGCGGCAGGTTCTTCCTTTTGTAGCAGGGCCAGGAGCGCCCAGGAATCGAGCACGAACCTTTTATCGGTCACGGGATAGCTCCTGCTGGTGCTCTCTTTCAAGTTCTGCCAAGAAATCTACGTCGGCATATTTGCCGTATAGCGCGTCCACCGGGGAAAGAGATTCAGCCGGCTCTAGAACGATTTTGCGCCCATCAAGTCGGATGTTGAATTGTGTCCCTTTGCGAAGTCCCAAAGACTTGCGTATCGCCTGTGGAATAACCAGTTGTCCTTTGGGTGAAATCTTGATCAGCATCGTCATCACCGCCCTTTATAAGAGTCTTGCCGAATCTATTGTAAAGCAAAGAAGCAGGTGTGTCAACAAATATAACGCGCGGCGCGCGCTGGCGGTCACCCATCACCATCTCACGCGCCGCGCGGGTATCGTTTGCCTCGTCGGGTTCGGATTTGCGACATGGCTGGCATCGTCGTTCCATGAACGCGGAGCATCCGCCGTGTGCCGCTCTGGCTCACATCACGGCGACGTATTCCGCAAAAGAGTGCGACTTGGGGATAGGCAGTTTGCCTTTTCAACGACGATAAGAAAGCGGTGCATACTTTTAAATTCTCTCCCACTCATATCTATCAATTCCGGCTTGCCGCAGTATTTTGGTCAAAAGCTCTTTCCCGATGTCGCTCTGATGAGGATTCGGCAACCGCAACGTGATGTCGCCTTTGAGCATGAACTGATGCTTTGCGCCGGAATAAGGGCCTTCAAAGCCCATTTGCCTCAAATAGTGAACCAAGTCTTTGCGCTTGATAGGGCCAAGGTGGGGCATTACGCAATTTCCTTGACGGTCAACTCGATCTCGCCGACAATCGGTAGCGGGAGATGCTTGGAGACCCGAAATAGAATCCACTCTTCCAGGACCTCTTCCAATTCTTCTCGACAGGCTTCGAGGGTGACCGCGTTGGCGTAAACGCCATCGAACCCTGGAATCTCCCCGTAGAAGGTGCCGTCATCTGTCAGAATCTCATACTTTGCCTGTCGCATGGCATCCCGAATATAGGTCGTTAACATATCAACTCCTCACGTACGTCATCTTGCAAAATTATACACCCGAATAGCCTTGCGCGGTTCTGCGCACGTTCCCCAAACAAAACGCGCGGCACGTGTGGACGGTTCCGCGCGCCGCCTGCCCACCACAGTAATGTACGCGCTGGAGGTCAGCAGGAGAACGGAGGGGCGCACGTTTGACACAAGTCAGGTTATTCGCGCAGATGCCGGTAGTGGTTGGCAAAATAAATCAACGGCTGGCGGCTTTCGTCCATCCCGAACGCTTGCAC
>CAYHAR010000043.1:0-1428 GCA_964354595.1 uncultured Anaerolineae bacterium
CTCTTGGGCTTTTACAGCTACAACGCCGCCAAAGCCGTCGCCACCATCGTCGTAATGTTTTGGAATTTCTTTGTCAATCGCTTTTGGACGTATAACGACGTCAAGCTCGGTCAGTGAAAGACGAAGGACGAACGACCGACGACGGAATCTGCCTTCGTCTTACATCCTTCGTCTTGTACCAGCGCAGATGCGTATAGGAATAGACATCACCTCCGCCATCCGCCAAGGCGCGGGCATCGGTCGCTTTACGCGCGAGCTGATCCGGGCGCTGCTCGCGCTCGACTCGCCGCACGAGCACGTCCTGTTCGCCGCCACGGGCGGAATGCCGCGCGCCACCGCGCAGTCTCGCCTGGCCTACATCACACAGCCCGCCATCGCCCGCCGCTCTCCACTCTCTACCCTCCACTTGCCACTATCGGATGACTGGCTGCATCGCCTGTGGCATCGCGCGCGATTGCCCATCCCTATTGAAGCACTCATGGGCCGCGTGGATGTGTTCCACGAGCCGGATTTCGTCCTGCCCCCTACTCTGCCGCGCGCGCGCACCGTGTTGACCGTCCACGACCTCACCTTCATCCGCGATCCCGAGTCGGCGTTCCCCCGGCTGCGCCGCTACCTCAACCGCGTCGTGCCGCGCTCCGTCGTCCGCGCCACACGCGTCCTGGCCGATAGCCTCGCCACCAAGAACGATCTGATTGAACTCTTTGGCGTATCGCCCGATAAAATCACGGTGCTGTATGGCGGCGTGGACGCGCGCTTTGCGCCCGTGCGCGAGCCGGAACGACTGGCCGCTGTCCGCGCCAAATACAACATCGGCCCTGACCCGTTCATCCTCGGCATCGGCACGCTTCAGCCGCGCAAGAATTATCAACGACTCATTCAGGCATTCGCCAAGCTTCAAGCCACGGCTTTTGACCTCCAACTTCCGACCTCCGGCATCCAGCTCGTCATTGTCGGCGGAAAAGGCTGGCTGTACGACGGCATCTTTGCCGAGGTCAAGCGCCTGGGACTGGCAAGCCGCGTGCTGTTCCCCGGCTTTGCGGACGACGACGACTTGCCTACGCTTTACAGCGCCGCTGAGATGTTGGCTTATCCTTCAATCTACGAAGGCTTTGGGCTGCCCATTTTGGAAGCGATGGCGTGCGGCACCCCGGTCGTCACGTCCACCACGTCGTCGCTGCCGGAGCTGGCGGGCAATGCGGCGCTGCTCGTCGAGCCGACCGACGCGGACGCCCTCGCCGCCGCCATGCGCCGCCTGCTGCAAGACGCCGACCTGCGCCGCCGACTCGTCGCAGACGGATTCGATCAGGCGCGCCAGTTCACGTGGGAAAAAGCCGCCGCGCAATTGCTTGCGATTTACGAATCCATCGGCGCGCGATAAGCTGCGTATTGCGTGCTGCGTGTTGCGTGCTACAATATTCGTCATTC
>CAYHAR010000043.1:1528-22302 GCA_964354595.1 uncultured Anaerolineae bacterium
TCAAAAAACGCGACGGCCAAGAATTGACCGCCGACGAAATCCGTTTCTTTGTAACAGGATATACGCACGGCGAGATTCCCGACTATCAGGCGTCGGCCTGGCTGATGGCAGTCATGTTGCGCGGGATGACGCCGCGCGAAACCGCCGAGCTGACGTTGGCGATGGCTCACAGCGGCCAGACGCTCGACCTGCACGACATTGCGCCGCTCGTGGTGGACAAACATTCCAGCGGCGGCGTGGGCGATAAAGTCAGCCTCGTCATCGCGCCGCTGGCGGCGGCGAGCGGCCTGCCCATCGGCAAAATGTCTGGGAGAGGCCTGGGCTTTTCCGGCGGGACGATTGACAAGCTGGAATCCATTCGCGGATACCGCGTGAACCTGAGCGTGGACGAGTTTCGCGCACAGTTGAAGCAAATCGGCATCGTGCTTTCCGGCCAGTCTGTGGACCTGGCTCCCGCCGATGGCAAGCTCTACGCGCTGCGCGACGTGACCGGCACGGTTCCCTCGCTCCCCCTCATCGCCAGCTCGATTATGAGCAAAAAGATCGCCGCCGGCGCAGACGCCATCGTGCTCGACGTGAAATGCGGGCGCGGCGCGTTCATGCAGACCGTGGACGATGCGCGCGCGCTGGCCCAGGCGATGGTGGGCATCGGGCGCGACGTGGGGCGCAAATGCGTGGCGCTGATTTCCGATATGAACCAGCCGCTCGGCTGCGCGGTGGGCAACGCGCTGGAAGTGAAGGAAGCGATTGCCACGCTGCACGGCCAGGGCCCTGCCGATTTCCGCGAGCACTGCCTCACGGCTTCCGCCCACATGCTGTGCCTGGGCCACAAAGCTGATTCTGTAAAAGCAGGAGAAAAGCTGGCCGCGCAGTTGCTCGACTCGGGGCAGGCGTGGGACAAGTTCGTCGCGCTGGTGCGTGCGCAGGGCGGCGACGTGACCATGATCGAGAACGCCGAGCTGCTGCCCAAAGCGCGGCTCGTGCAAGATGTGCCCGCGCCGCGCGGTGGATACATTGCCGTGATGGATGCCGCCGAAATCGGCATGACCTCGGTCGAGTTGGGCGCGGGCCGAGCCAAGAAAGGCGACGCGATCGACTATGCCGTAGGGCTGCTCGTCCACGCTAAAGTGGGCGACCGCGTGAGCGCAGGCGAGCCGCTATTCACCGTCCATGCCAACGACGAAGGCAAGCTCGTCCCAGCAGAAAAGCGGCTCTTGGGGGCCGTCGAGTGGAGCGACAAGCCGGTCAAACCGCTGCCGCTGTTTTATGGCGTGGTCGAATGACCGATTTGTCCATCATGCCGCTTTTCTAGTGTAACCAAGCTTGCTCCCATGTGCGGCTCTAACTCAGAGCAGGCTGTCGTCTATCACTCTTATCAACTTTTGTCAGCAAGGGCAAATCGCAAGCCCAAAGGAGAAACAACCATGAGCAAATATCGAATCCTCGCACTCGACGGCGGCGGCATCCGCGGCATCATCACAGCCGTCCTTCTCCAACAACTGAACACCGACCAGCGCGCGAGCGGTTGGCTGGACTCGGTTGACCTGATCGCGGGAACTTCGACGGGGGGACTGCTCGCGCTCGGGTTGGCCCATGGCCTCGCTCCCCAACAAATCCGCGAGTTTTACGAGACCAAAGGCCACAAGGTCTTTGACGACTCGTGGCTGGACGATCTCGTTGACCTGGGGCAGGTCATGGGCGCTCAGTACGACAACAGAAATCTGGAGCGAGAGCTCAAGAACCTATTGGGGCAAACGACGCTGGCGCAGCTCGAGAAAAAGGTCCTCATCACGGCCTTTGACCTGGATAACGAGTCGCCTGACCCTCAGCGGCGAACCTGGAAGCCCAAGCTCTTTCACAACTTGGCCGGACGGGATAGTGACAGCGCCGAGCTGGCCTACAAAGTCGGACTCTACACCAGCGCCGCTCCCACGTACTTTCCCTCCGTTGACGGATACATTGACGGCGGAGTGTACGCCAACAACCCAAGCATGTGCGCGCTGGCGCAGTCGCAAGATTCTCGCCTCCCGGGCCGACCGGCGCTTTCGGATGTCGTGCTGTTTTCTGTTGGCACCGGCACGCCCCTGGTCTATGTTCCTGGCAAGCGACTCGACTGGGGATACGCCCAATGGGTCCAGCCGTTGATTTACCTGATGCTCGATGGCGTAACGGGCATTGCCGACTACCAATGCCAAAAGTTCCTGGCCGAACGCTATCATCGCCTGGCGCCCACTTTTCCTCCAGGCGTCTCTATGCCGCTGGACGCTGTGAAGCGAATCCCAGAAATGATCCAGTTTGCCGAAAGCATTGACCTCTCAGCCACGATCAAGTGGTTGCGCCAGCACTGGATGACTGACTAGCTGCGACAGGCGTGGCAGAGTAACAAACAAGGGGGCAGGTTGACTGCCCCCTTGCTCACACAACTTTGCACGCAAATTATTTGGCCCACCCCACCGGCAGCAGGTACTTTTCGTTCCCCACTCCCTCTGCCGACCAACCCACCAGCCCTTTGCGATTATCCACTTTCCACCACTTGAGGCCGTTGGCGTCTACTGGCCCATCCACGATGGCGACTTCGGCATCTCGCTCCAGCTCGCCCAAGACTTTGCCCGCCCCGGAAGCCTGGTCGCGCACCTTGAGCTTGACGCCTTCCGGCGGCGTGACCTTGGCTAACACATCCTTGCCCAGCGCCGTCGGCGCGGGCCGAAGCGTGGGCGTCGGCGGGATAGGCGTCGGCGGAAGAGTGGGAGTGACCGGCAGGCGCGTGGCTGTGGGAGGCAGCGTGGCCGTCGCGGGCCGCGTCGGCGTCCGCGTCGGCGTTGGCGTCGAGAATAACCCCGCCACGAGCGTGGGGCCTTTTTGGGCCACAATCACGCCGACCAGGATCACCGCCAACAAGATCAAAATGGCGACGAGGCCGATCAGCATATACAGCCGCGACGGTGAGCCGGTCGCCGCGGGTTGATTGGCCCTGGCGGCTGCCCTGGGCGGTGTGCTCTGCGGCGGCCGCAGCGGCTGACCCGGCGTCTGGGCCAACTGTCTGAGGCGCGGCGAAACGACCGTGTCTTGAGTATCGCTCAGCTTGGCGGCCGGCTTTTGCTCCGGCACTTGCATCGCCATCGCGCTCTTGCCGATGACGGTTGCTTCGCTGGGGGACGGCGTGGATAAAGGCCGCACCGGCTCTTCCGGTGGAGTGGACGGCTTGGGCGCAGGCGACGCCACGCCGCCTGACTGGCCCATAATCAAAGTCGGCTCCTCCGAGCCTTTCGGGCGTTGATCTTCATTGGACATTTCAATGCCTCCTTACAGAGCATTCCCAACAGGCACGAAAATGCTCTCAACAGTCGGCGCTCACACCTTCCATTGTATGCCGTAGAGGGCAACTCGTCAAGCGATTCTCACCGCAATTTCTGCGGGCCGTCTGCATCAACGTCATAAATATACACCGGCGCGCCGGGCGACATGCCCCGCGCGTCGAATCGCGCTGCCAGTTGCGCGCCCACGGCGAGCCGCGTCGGGCCGCCGGGCGCGTTCGCCATCGCCTCGAACAGCATTTGTGTTGCCTGATACGTCGCCCAGGCATACGGCCCTGGCTCCGCACCGTTCGACACGGACCGATAGTTGGCGATGAACTGCTGCGCCTCCGGCACGTCACGCGGCCACGGGACACCGGTCAAAATAGTTCCCGTCGTCACCAGGCCCGCCAAGACATCGTCGAGGCTGGCGGAACCACTGAGCGATTGACCCAACGGCCCGGTGCGAAACGCCGCCGGGAATCCACACCCAACACATGGAGCATCGGGGAGCAAATCGGCGGGAATCACTGGCGCAATGAGCGGCAACGCCTCACGCGCGTAAATATCCCACGCGGCGCGGCTGGTCTCTATTCGATAGTGGCCGATCACCGCGACGACTTGCGGATCGAGCGCAAGCTGCCTGGCTCGCTCCATCGCCGCCCGCGCGTCGCCGCCGTCGTCATAGGCCACCAGCTCGACGCGGTAGCCCCCCGCGCCACCAGCGGCGTTTCGCTCGCGCACGGCCAGCCGGGCCGCGTAAATCGCATCATAGCCCACCGGACGATACCGCCCCTCGAACGGCGCGACGAGGCCAAACTTGATGACGGGTCGCGTGCCGCCGCAAGCAGCAACCAATATCAAATACCCAATACCCAATATCAAAAGCAACTTTATATTGGGTATTGGGTATTTACGGACACGCCTTGGCCGCATGTTCTTCCAGCGTCTTGGAAAACAGGTGCGTCCCGTCGCGGTTGCAGGAGGCGCGGAAGAAATAAAAATTGGTCTGCGCCGGCTCAATCGCCGCTTGAATCGAAGAGAGGCCCGGGCTGGCAATCGGGCCGGGCGGCAGGTCCGGGTTGAGGTAGGTGTTGTACGGCGACTTGACGCTCCGATAGTCTTCTTGCGTCAATTGCGGCCACCAGGGCGCTTGCTTCTTGGCCGAGGCCATCGCATACTGCACCGTCGGGTCGGCATCGAGCGCCATGCCCGTCTTGAGGCGATTCGAGTACACACTGGCGATGACGGGCCGCTCTTGCGCCGCCGCTGACTCGCGCTCGACAATCGAGGCCAGCGTCACCGCCTGAAACAGCGTGCGTTTTTGCGCGGCCAGCTTGTCGCGCATCGCGGGTGTGACGCGGCGATCAAAATTCGCCAGCATCCGCGCGACTGCGTCCGCAGCCGTCACGTCCTTCGGCAAGCGGTACGTGTCCGGGAACAGATACCCTTCGAGCGACGCGCCGGGGGGCAACTCGGCCAAGAACGGATATTGCGCCGCCCAGGGCCGGGCGTCGCGCGTGAGCGAGAGGAACGTCGTGGCGCTAATAGGCGTCTGCTGCGCGACCAACGCGGCCACCTCTTCAATGCGGCGACCTTCGGGAATCGTCAACGTCAATTCGTCGCCACGCTTGCCCGATTGAAGCGCCTGCGCGATCTGCGGGATGGTCATGGTCTTTTTGAGCGTAAACTGCCCTGCCTCGACGCCGCTATCGAGCTTGCTATAGCGCAAATACAAGCGAAAGAGCTGCGCGTCGCGCACCAGGCCCTCGCTTTGCAGCCGCGAGGCGATTTGCGTCACCGATTCGCCCGGCTCGATGGTGAACACGATCGCTTTCGGATCGTCGCCCGCCGGCGTGGCCAACTCGGCCTGGCGAGTGTCCAGGTAAAACGAGACGAAAAAATCCTCCAGGCTGGTCGGCGCGGCAATCGTCACGCCGCCGGAGCCAGACGAGCCGGACCGACGTTCCACAAACCAGTAACCGGCCAGTCCGATGCCGCCGAAAAAGATGAGCAGCGTGAGGAGAAAGATGATGGCGCGAGTCGTATGTTTTTTCATTCGTGTCCCGTATATCGTATTCCGTCGCCCGTCAAATTGGGACGGTGAGCGTCGAGATAATCTTGCAAAATAATCGCCGCGGCTGCCGCGTCGAGTTGTCCGCGGTCACGCAGCTTGCGGCGTTGAGCCTCTTGCAAACGCTCTTGCGCTTCAACCGTGGTGTATCGCTCGTCCCACAGCTCGACCGGCGCAGGCAGCGTCGTCGCCAGCGCCTCGACGTACCGCCGGACGCGCCGCGCCTGTGGCCCCTCGTCGCCCGCCAGGCTGCGCGGGTAGCCCGCGACGACGCGCTCGGCCCCCTGCTCTGCCGCGAGACGCGCGATGCGCTCAAAATCCTCGCGCTTGGACGCGCGCGTGAGAGTCGTCAGAGGTCGGGCCAGCGTGCCGGTCTCGTCGCTCACTGCCACGCCGATGCGCTTTTCGCCCACATCCAATGCCAGTATACGTCCCATGTCAATGGTTAGTGCTCGGTGGTCAGTGGTCAGTAAACCGATTACCGATCACTGACCCCGGATCACTATCCTTGAGGTTTAACTTCGATCTCGGTGCGGAACGTGAGGTACGGCATGCGGCCAAACCAATCCGGCCAGACCTGCATGTCCGGGTCGGCCTGCAGCGGGAGCGATTGGAGCAAATAGTCCCGCGCGATTTCCACCGGCTGACCGGCAATGGCCTGGCGCACAGACTCGAGGTCGAGCCGCGCCGCCGAGTATCCGATGCCGCGCATCACCAACGTCAGGTTGCCGCGCTTGTCGGCCGGGATGAGCGTCTCTGCGCGCTGAAACGTCAGTCCGTCGGGAATCAGCGCGTAGCCGGGCAGCACTTTGCCGGCCATCGCCGCATAGACAAGCGCGTTCGCGTCCTGCATTCCGACTTTGTATCCCTCGATGCGCGCTCGCACCTGCAAACCGAGCGAAGGCGCTTCCTCGGTCACAAAGCGGTCGTAGGTCTCGTCGAGCACTTCGGACACGCTGAGCGATTCCGGCGGGACGTATTCTTGCTCGCCCAACTGGCCTTGCATTTGGGCGTAGGCGCGTTGTTGAAGTTGCTGCAACAGCGCCGCGCGCAGACGGTCTTTATCGGCCTGCGTTACAGAAGGCACTTGCTTCACGCCGCCGCCTCGGGTCGGCTCGGAATTGGTCACGCGCACAGCCAACGCCGCCACGCCTTCCACTTCGTTGACGAGATTGGCCGCCACGTTGCCGCCCACGCCGACGTCCACTGCCTCGATAGACGCTTCGGCCTGCGCGCCAAAGCCGCCTGGCACTTGCACATCGTCCATGGTCACAAAGCGAATAGCCGTCCCAAACGCGCTAGTCCGCACCGCCGTGCCTTTGGGAATGTTGACCGGCGTCGTGAGTTGATTGAGGAAAACAATTTTGCCCGACGCGCGCGACGAAGGAATATCTTTCTGTCCAGAGGTCGCCACTTGGGCATTGCCTTCGACCTCGACATAGATCGCGGTGGCCGGAATGCGCGCGCGGGTGTAATCAACAGAGCGAATGTTCGGGTCTATCACGACGTTGAGATTGACCCCGACCGGCTCGCTGCGGGGGATGAGCAAGATGCGGGCGCTGGGCACCGCCAGCGCCGCGCCGCCGACGAACACAGCCAGCACGATGGCGAACAACGCCCACGCCAGGATCAATCGCGCCGCGCGGTATCGCGCCGCGCGCGCCTGCGCCTGGCCGCGCCGGGCCGCGGCCGTCCACGCCTCGTCGTTGCGCCGCGGCGACCAATGCTCCGCGTCCGGATCATCGTGCGGCGCACGCCAGCGTTTGCGCTGCTTGCCAGCGCTGATGGAGCCAAAGACCGGCAGGCCCACCTCGCGCGCCTGCGTGCGGATGGCGCCATCTTCCGTGACGAGCGCGACCTCGATACTGCGATGCGCCGCGCAGCGTTGGATGACCTGCAAGTCCACGCGCCGCTTGAGCACCTCTGCGTAGGGAGGGACGACCAGCAGCACCCGCTTGGCTTCGGCCATCTCCACCCGGTCACGGATGCTGATGATGTCCTCGGTGGGGTCGAGGTAGATGATCTGTTCCAAGTCGCCTATCGCTTATCGCGTATTGCTTATCGCCTCACGCCCAACGTCTCACCGACTAGACCTGGCACAAGCGCCAACGCTTCGGTGAGACGTTTCGGGTCGCGCCCGCCCGCCTGGGCGAGCGTGGGCTTGCCGCCGCCGCCGCCGCCGACGACCTTGGCGACCGAGCCAGCCAGCTTGCCCGCGTGGAGTCCGCGCTGGGTCAGGTCTTCGGTCACCGCGGCGACGATCTGCGGGCGGCCCTCAATCGTCGCACCCAGCACCACCACGCCGGAATGAACCCGCGCGCGGTACCAGTCGGTCATCTCGCGCATCGCGTCCACGTCGGCCACACTGACCTGCGCCGCCAGCACCGGCACGTCACTCACCGTCTGCACCGTGTTCATCAACGCCTCAAAATCATGCTGCGCCATCTGGCGGCGAGTGCGCGCCAGCTCTTTTTGCGCAGTCTGCAACTGTTCGAGTGTATCTTGCACTTTGCGGTCCAGCTCATCCGGCCCGCATAGCAAATACGCGGCGGCATTGCTCATCTTGTTGAGCCGCTCCAGGATAAACTCTTGCGCGCCGCGTCCCGTCACCGCTTCGATGCGGCGAATCCCCGCGCCGACGCTGCCTTCGGACAGCGCCAGGAACGGGCCGATCTCGGCGGTCATGCTCACGTGCGTCCCGCCGCACAACTCTTGGCTGATGATCTGCTCGCCCGGCCAGCCCGTGCGGATGACGCGCACCACGTCGCCATATTTTTCGCCAAAGAGCGCCATCGCCCCGGCGCTGACCGCGTCCTTGTAATGGTCATAATGGACGTTGACCGGATAATTGGACAGGATCAAGGTGTTGACGTTCCGCACCACCGCGTCCAGCTCATCTTGCGTCAGCATCGCCGAGTGAGTAAAGTCGAACCGCAGGCGCTCCGGCGCGACGAGCGACCCGGCCTGCTGGACGTGCGTGCCCAATACTGCGCGCAATTGATTGTGCAGCAAGTGAGTGGCGGTGTGATTACGCATAATGTCCCAGCGCCGGTCGTAATCCACCAGCGCCCAACACGGCTCGCCCACGCGCGGCTTGCCCGACATGACCTCGCCCACGTGGACGACGAGTCCCGTCACCGGGCGGCGCGCTTCGCCGATGGCGATCTCCCACAACGGCTCACCGCCGGCTGCCGCGTCTGGCAATCGCGCAATCACGCCCACGTCGGCCACCTGCCCGCCGGACTCGACGTAGAACGGCGTCGCCGGAAGAATGACCTCGACCTTGTCGCCCGGCTTGACCTGTGTCACCAGTTGCCCGTCCATCAGCAGACCGATGATAGTTGTCTCCATCTCGGTTACAGTATATGGGTCGTGATCAACGCCCTTTTCACCCAAGCTGCCATTCTCTTGCAACTGCCGCAGCGCGGCGTGAAAAGCCGCAAGCGTCTGGTCATCCATCTCGAACTTTTCAGCCGACCTGGCCTTTTCGCGCTGCTGCGCCAGCGCCTCTTGAAAGCCGGCCTCATCTACCGTATAGCCGCGCTCCTGGGCCACATCGCGCGTGATTTCGAGCGCCAATCCAAACGTATCATATAGCTTGAACGCTTCCGCGCCTGGCACCGTCTTGCCTTCCAGCGACGCGAGCACGCTATCCAGGCGCGACAAGCCCAAGTCGAGCGTGCGCTGGAAGCGCTCTTCTTCGTCGGTGATCGCGCGCAAGATATAGTCGCGGCGCGTGACCAGCTCGGTGAAATGCGGCCCCATCGTCTCGATGACCACATCGGCCACGTTCGCCAGGAACGGCCTATCAAAGCCGATCTTGCGTCCAAAGCGTGCAGCGCGGCGCAGGATCATCCGCAGCACGTAACTGCGGCCCACGTTACCCGGCAGCACGCCATCGCCGATGAGGAACGTCACCGCGCGGCCATGGTCGGCAATGACGCGATAAGCGACAATGTTTTCCTCCATCTGCGCGTCGCTGTGGCCGAGCATCTCTTGCACCCGCTGCATGATCGGCGTGAACAGGTCGGTCTTGTAATTGCTATCTACACCCTGCAGGATGGCAACAATGCGCTCGAATCCCATGCCGGTATCCACGTGCTTGGCCGGCAGCGGGTCAAGCTGCGTGGCGCTGACGCGGTTGTATTGGATGAATACCAGGTTCCAGATTTCAAAGAATCGTCCGCAGTCAACATTCACGCCGCAGACGTGACCCGGCACGCCTTTCATCTCGCACGCCTCCGGGCCGCGGTCATAGTGAATCTCGCTGCACGGGCCGCAAGGGCCGGTCTCGCCCATTTCCCAAAAGTTATCTTTGCGCCCAAAGTAAAGCACGTGCGAAGGGTCCATTCCGGGTTGCCGGCGCCAATAGGCCGCCGCTTCCTCGTCCGTCTCCAGGTTACCCTTGTCGTCTTTGAAACACGTCGCCCACAGGCGATCTTTTTCCAGCCCCCATACGTCGGTGAGCAATTGCCACGCCCAGGCGATGGCTTCTTTTTTATAGTAATTGCCGAATGACCAGTTGCCCAGCATCTCGAACAGCGTGTGGTGGCGCGTGTCGCGGCCCACGTCTTCCAGGTCGTTGTGCTTGCCCGCCACGCGCATACACTTTTGCGTGTCCACCGCGCGTTTGTAGGGGCGAGTTCCAATGCCCAGGAACATGTCTTTGAACTGGTTCATGCCGGCGTTGGTAAACAGCAGCGTCGGGTCGTCCGCTGGCACGAGCGACGCGCTGGGGACGATGGTGTGCCCCTGCTCGACAAAGAAATCCAGAAATTGCTGGCGGATTTCGGCGCTGGTCAGAGTTTTCTTGATCATCCGAACCCTCTCGATCCTTGTATATCGCGTGTCGCCTATCGCGCATCGCAAATTCGATCAGCGATCTGCTATACGCGACAGGCGATATGCGAGTGGGGATTGTAGTCGGAAAGGGGGAAACTGTCAATCACGCAGCTCGCTGTCTGTTTGCATCTCATCACGACAGGACGTATAATCGCCACAATCTTACAGCGAACAAGGTCCAAGATGCTCGCAGCCTTTTTTGACGTGGATGGCACACTTTACGGCGGGCGTGTGTGGGCCGGCCTGATGGAATACTGGAAAGCGCATGACCGCGGCCTGGACGCGCGCCTATATTATCTCCGGTTCATGCCGCATTACCTCGCGCGCAAGCTCAAGCTCATCAGCGAAGAACGCTTTCGCGGGCCGTGGGCCAAACACCTGGCCTGGCCGATGCGCGGCTGGACAGAGGCGCAGGCTCAAGCATGTTTCGATTGGGTAGCGCGCGAATATTTAAAGCCGTTGCGTCACGAGCGCGTCATCGCCCGGCTGCGCGAGCACCAATCACAAGGACATGTCGTCGTGCTGGTATCCAGCGGATTGGCGCCGTTGCTCCAAGCCATCGGCGCGACGTTGGGCGTGGAGCGCGTCGTCGGCCCGCCGGTCGAGTGGCGCGACGGTCGCTTGACCGGGTGCACACTGCCGCCGCTCGTCATCGGCGGGCGCAAGGCCAGCGTCACCCGCCAGCGTTTGCAGGAATGGGGCCTCGACATAAACTTTTCGGCCAGTTTTGCCTACGCCGATAGCATTTCCGATTTGCCGCTCCTGGAATTTGTCGGGCATCCGACGGCGGTGAATCCCGATGAGCAACTCGCGGCGTTGGCGCGGGCACGAGAATGGCCGGTATTGAAAGATTGAACCGCCAAGACGCCAAGCTCCAATTCCCTTGGCGACTTAAGAGCCGAAATGGTCTCTCAAGTAATTCTCAAACCGGGACGCGAAAAGCCGGTGCGTCAACACCACCCGTGGGTATTTTCCGGCGCGGTGGCGCGTGTGCAAGGCGACGCGGCTGACGGCGACGTCGTGGACATTGTGTCTTCCGAGGGGACGTGGCTGGCGCGCGGGACGCTCAATCGCAAATCGCAAATCGTCGTCCGCTTGTTGACGTGGAACGAGGGCGAGGCGATTGACGAAGCGTTTTGGCGCTCACGACTAGAGCGCGCGATGGCGGGCCGCGCGATGCTGGCCTCCAGCGGCGACACGACGGCCTATCGCCTGGTCAACGCAGAAAGCGATGGCCTGCCTGGCTTGATCGTAGATCGCTATGGCGACTGGCTGGTGACGCAATTCCTTACGCTGGGCATCGAACACTGGAAGAAAGAAATTGTAGGGCAAGTTGGCAACTTGTCCTACAAAGGTGTGTACGAGCGCAGCAACGTAGACGTGCGCGGGAAGGAAGGCTTGCCGCAGACAACCGGTGTGCTGGCTGGCACACAGCCGCCTGACCTGATCGAAATCCACGAGAACGGCCTGCGCTTTTGGGTGGACGTCAAGCGCGGGCACAAGACCGGCTTTTACCTCGACCAGCGCGACAACCGGCGCAAGGTCGCGCCGTATTTGCGCGGGCGCGAGGTGCTGAATTGCTTTGCCTACACTGGCGCGTTCGCCATCTACGCGCTGGCGGCTGGAGCCAAGAGCGTGACGAACGTGGACACTTCAGCAGAGGCATTAGAATTGGCGCGGAAGAATGCAGACCTCAATACATCCCAATTCTGTCATTCAGAGTCCCGAAGGGACAAAGAATCTCTTTCACGCAGGCCCGAGACCCTTCGCCGCAAAGCGGCTCAGGGTGACACACCTGGCATCGAGTATATCGTGGGCGATGTGTTTGCCGAGCTGCGCCGCTTGCGCGCCGAGGGGCGGACGTTCGACGCCATCATCCTCGACCCGCCCAAATTCGCGCAAAGCGATCAACAACTGAAACGCGCCGCGCGCGGCTACCAGGATATTAACCGCGTGGCGATGAACATTCTGCGGCCCGGCGGGATACTCGTGACGTTTTCTTGCTCCGGCCTCGTCTCGCCCGACCTGTTCCAGAAAATCATCTTTAGCGCGTCGTTGGAGGCCGAGCGCGAAGTGCAGATTGTGGAAAAGCTGAGCCAATCCAGCGATCATCCCATCCTCACGACGCTGCCCGAGTCCGAGTACCTCAAAGGGTTTGTGTGCCGCGTGTGGTAGTGACGAATTCGTCCTTCGTCGTCCGTCCTTTGTCAGAGGAGAAAGGCTTGAAGCTTGCTTTGAACTATTCCGCGCCTGCGGCGGAGCTTGTCCGCCAGGGGCAGATTGCCATTGACCTGTACAAATGCCCCGACTGGCCTGACGTGGTGGCCGTCGCCCGCGCAGAGCATCCGGTCTATGTCCACTTTGACTTGTGGGCCGGATCGGGCCGCCTCGATGCGATAGACTGGAATCGTGTCGAGAATTTTCTCGTCCAGACCGGCACTCGATTCGCCAATCTTCACCTGGCCCCGCGCGAAACGGATTTCGAGCCAGGCCATCCCCTTGATGAGGAGGTGGTGATCGAGCGAGTGTTCCATGACGTGATATCTGCTGTCAAGCGATTCGGGCCGGAGCGAGTGATTGTCGAAAACGCGCCGCACCGGTTTCCCGGCGGCGTCATCCTGCGCCCGGCGGTTGATCCCGATGTCATCTCTCGCCTGGTCCGCGAGATCGGCTGCGGTTTTTTGCTCGACCTTTCACACGCGCGCATCGCGGCCCGGCAACTGGGGCTGGACGAGCGCGAGTACGTCGCCCGGATGCCGGTTGATCACCTGCGCGAACTGCACATCACCGGGCTGGATCACGATGGTCAATACTGGCGCGATCACATGCCGCTGACAGACGAGGACTGGACAGAGGCAGACTGGGCGATGGCGCGCATCCACGCCGGCGAGTGGGCCGAGCCAGCCATCGTCGCACTCGAGTATGGCGGCGTCAGCTCTGCGTTCGCCTGGCGCAGCGACCCGGCGGTGATGGCTGCGCAGGCGCCGCGCTTGCTCGCGCTGGTCAACGGAAATGGGCGAGTCCGATGACAGGCTGGTTGGCGTTGGTGGGCGGCGCCGAGTTCCGGCCCGGCTGTGACGAGGCCGACCGCATGTTGATGGGCACGGTGGGCGGCGCAGGCGCGCGCGTCGCCGTCCTGCCGACAGCGGCTGCGGCGGAAGGCTCGCCACGCATAGCGGCTGCAAACGGCGTCCGGCATTTCAATCGCCTGGGCGCGCAAGCCTTTGGCGTGATGATCGTGGACGCGGCGACGGCAAACGAACCCGCACTCGCCGCGCAACTGGCCGTGGCGCAACTCGTCTATATAGCCGGGGGCGATCCGGGTCATCTGCTCCACAGCTTGAGGGGCAGCCTGGCGTGGCGTGCAATGTTGGGCGCCTGGCGTGGCGGGGCAGTGCTGGCCGGGTCGAGCGCAGGAGCGATGGCGCTGTGTGATGCGATGTGGAACCCGAACAAGCGCGGCATCGAACCGGCGCTTGGCGTGGTCAAACGCGCGGCAGTCATCCCACACCACCGGCAAGGGAGCGAGTGGGCCCAGCAGCTAGCCACTGCGCTGGGCGACGACTATATTATCCTGGGGATTGCCGAACAAACCGCATTGATTTGGGATACCGCAACGTGGCGCGTGGCCGGGCCAGGCGAGGTGACCGTGTACTCGCGCGGGCAGATCACGCTTTACCGTCCTGGCGCAACGTTCGAGCTGAATGGAGTCAAAGTAGATGGTGGATGACAAGCAGTGGGACGTTGGCGTGAGCGCCGTCGTCGTGCGACAAGGCAAGGTGCTGCTCGTGCGTTACGCTTACGGGAACCGGCGCGGGATGTGGACGCTGCCCGGCGGCTATTCCAACCACGACGAGACGCTCGACCAAGCCGCCTTGCGCGAATTGCAAGAAGAAGCCGGTCTGAATGGAAAAGCCTGCGGCATCGTCTCGATGCGGACGCGCGTCACCGAGGAAGGTGGCGGCGTGTTTGTGGGATTTCGCATCCGCTGCGATTCGGGCGAACCTGTGCCCGACTATCACGAAGTGGATGCGGCGCAGTTCTTTGGCCGCGAGGAATTACTGGCGCTTGACCCGGTGATGGAGCTTTCGCGGCAGATTGCGCTGGCGGTTCTGGCTGCGCCGGGCGTGGAACTGGTCGAGACAAACATCCCCGGCAAGAGCAGCCCGGCTTATAAAGCATACATGGTCAGATAGTCGTCTAGCCGCATGGTCGGAAGACCGTCCTTCGACTACCGGACTGGACTAAAACGCTCGACTCCCAATACGCTAATGTCCATCGTCGTCGCGCGCCCCTGGCTGATGTATTCAGCCACGAGCTGGCCGCCGATGGGCGCTTGCATGATCCCCGCGCCACCCCAGCCACAGTTGAGGACGAGACCTTCAATGGACGGCGCCGGCCCCAGGATCGGGCGATCATCCGGGGACATGGGCCGGATGCCCGCCCAGCCCGTTAGCATCGAAGCCTTTTCCAACACCGGGACTCGATGCACGGCTGTCTCGATCATCTCGTCCACAATTTCCGGGCTGAACGACACCTCCATATCCTCGACGGGCAGCGTGCCCATGCCCATCAGAACGCCAGGACCTTCGGGGCGATAATACCACTCGGCGGTCAAGTCATCCACGAACGGCCGCGTGGAGGGAATATCGGGCAAAGGCCGAGTGACCAAGATGCTGCGAGCCAGATTAATGATCGGAACCTCGACGCCGGCCCACCGGCCCACCTCGATGGCCCACGGCCCGGCGGCATTCACCACCATTCGGGTCGCCACAAAGCCTTGATCCGTGTTGACGCCTTGCACTTGGCCGCCCTGCACGCGGAGACCCGTCGCGCGCGTCCCCTCGTACAAATGAACGCCCATCTCGCACGCCTTTTTGATATAGCCCCACATGATCATGTGCGGGTCTACCGGCCCATCGTCAGGCCCCAAGGCGCCCAGCGCCAGGTCTTGCGTATTGATCTCTGGGTATCGCCGCTCAATCTCATCCGGCTCCAAGACTAGAGTCCGAACGCCGAGGGATTGCAACAACTGCGCGTTGCTCCGCAACTGTTCGGCGTTTTGCGCCGTGGCAAGCGTCAGCCATCCAATGGGCTTGAAATCAATCGAGACGCCCAGTTCTTGTTCAAACTGCATGTACCGGGCATACGACTGCTTGACCAAGTCAATACTCAACTCATCGTGGCAAAACTGCATTCCCAGCATCGAGGCCGATTTGCCGGAGGCGCCGCTGCCGACCTGATCCTTTTCAAGAACGACGACATTAGTGATGCCCATCCGTGCCAGGTGATAGGCCGTGCTGCACCCGATCACGCCTGCGCCGATAATGACGACATCTGCTGTGGCTTGCATGATCCCACCACCTTTTCCTCAAAACATCCTGCCCAGCTCGTAGGCTCGCTCGAGATTTCTCTGCCGGACCAGCGGGTCCTGGCCGACCATACCACCGAGAATCTCTATTCTCACCTCCGGGATGCCGACGCCGCTGAGGCGATCCTGCAACATGACGCGGCGCATACTCTCGGCGATGCCGATCTCTTCCAAATGCTCGACGGTATGTCCGGCGGCGCAAATCACCAGCGCCTTGGCGATCTTTATTCCCGTGACGACGTGTTGACCAGCCTCATACGAATAGGCGTAACCCAGCGTCCAGACGCGGTCGAACCATCCTTTCAACTTGGCTGGACAATCGCTCCACCAAACCGGATAGATGAACACGAGTGCATCAGCCCGGTTGATCTTTTGCTGTTCCAACTCGACATCCGGCGGAACAGGCAAAGCAGGATTGAAACTCGTCTCACGGTCATACTGCGCCAAGTCCATATCGCACTGAAAACCCATCTTGTACAAATCACCCACTTGAAACGTATGCCGGGTTTCTCGGAGGCCGGCAATGAATGACTGGAGCACGGCGAACGTAAATGACTTGTCGCTGGGGTGGGAAAAGACGATATAGATCCGCATGGGTTTGCATCTCTTCGGCGCGTTCAGCCGATTGCAAAGCTCGTCTGACCGTAAATGAGGCCCCGCTGGCTGGGCAGGTCCAAGCCGCCCCGCCGCATGTGGCGACACGAGCGCGTATATTGAAAGCCGAATCGCTCGAGCAGCTCGATCGCCGCAGTATTCATCTTGGGCGCAATGACAATCGGCGCACCCTCGTAAGGCAAAGACATGGCGGCTTGAAGCAACAACTTGGCGTCCTGCGGTCGTTGTGCGACCCAGGGACCTAATCGCCGTGACTGGGCAAAGAGATAACCCGAGAGCTGCCCTGCTTTATCGCGGACTGTTAACGCGCGACCCTGAAAATCGGTGAGCAGGATGCGAAACAGAGCGGCGCGATTACCGCCGAAAATCGGTGTATCAAAGTCTACAAGAGCCTGGATATCCTGAGGCTGCAACAGATGAACGTCCGCTGTCTGGTGCGAGGAACGTGTAGTGTGGTGATGCTCGAACACACAAGACTGATCCTCTTCCACAAAGTCAAAGTGGACGTACACCCGCGCGCCTGCTTCGGTCGCGTCGAGCAACGCAACCGGCGCGCCCCGCGCGTCGAGCCAGGCGAGCAGCCGTTGCATCAATGCGTGGCCGATGCCACGGCGCTGGAATTCTGGATGGACACACATCATGCCGATATATGCAAACGGGCCATAGTCCACTGCGCCGACCATCCCGGCGGGTATGCCCTGGTGGAACGTTGCCAGGAACCAACCGTCCGGCTGCAGCGCAAGATAACGCGCCAGTTCTTCCGTCCGGCTTTCTGAAATGCCGAAGGCCGACTGTTGGATTTCATCCGCGGCGGGGATGTCGGCTCTAGTCCATTGACGAATGACAATATCCATGCGCAGCGACCTTACTCTCCCACCATCTGACGATAATCCTCCGGCGTGTCCAGGTCGCGCAAGATGGTCTCGGTGTCCACCTCGACGTAGCGCACCCAGCCCGCGTGCGCGCGGAGCGCCTGGCGCAAATTCGCGCCGAGCGGGAGCGCGAGCACCTCAGCCCAACGCGCCCGGTCAATCAAAATGGGATGGCCGCCGCGCCGGTTAAAGCTGGGGATGAGGATTGCGCCCGGCTGGTATGCCGCGATGACCTGCTCCACCACGCGCCGCTCGATCTGAGGCTGGTCGCCCAGCACAATCAACGCCGCGTCACAATCGCCGCGCATCGCCGCCAGCCCGGCCTGGATGGACGAGAGCATATCGCCCGCGGCATACTGGGGATTGTAAACAAAGCGCAAGCCGCCCCTGCGCGCGGCATGGCGGCTTGCCGATTGCTCAACTTTTTCGCGCTCGTGGCCGGTGACGACGATGATCTCATCCAGCGGGCAGCCTTGCAGCGTGGCGACGACCTGGCCCAAAACAGTGCGCTCCCCCAAGGGGAGCAGCAGTTTGTTCGTTCCCATGCGCCGGGCTTGCCCGGCGGCCAAGACGAGCGCAGAGACACTTGCGCCTGCGCGCAGTGCAGGTGTCATTGTGGTTGGCGCAGATGGCAGGCGGCAAAATGCCCACCGCCCAAGTCAATCAGTGGAGGCTCCTCCACTTTGCAGCGATCAATCACTTCTGGGCAGCGCGTGTGAAAGCGGCAGCCGGGCGGAGGGCGCAGCGGGCTGGGCACGTCGCCCACCAGCGTGATGCGCTCGCGCTTGAGGTCGGGGTCGGGGATGGGGATGGCCGACATGAGCGCCCGCGTGTAGGGATGCTGCGGGTCGCGGTATAGCGTGGCCCGGTCGGTCAGCTCCACGATTTTGCCCACGTACATCACCGCCACGCGGTCGCTGATGTGCTCGACGACGCTCATGTTGTGCGCGATGAACATGTAGGTCAGGTGGAACTCGCGCTGCAGCTCGCGCAAGATGTTGAGCACCTGCGCCTGGATCGAAACGTCCAACGCGCTGACCGGCTCGTCGCACACGATGAACTTGGGCTGCGTGGCAAGCGCGCGGGCGATGCCGATGCGCTGGCGTTGGCCGCCGGAAAACTCGTGCGGGTAACGCCGGGAATGATATTCCTCCATGCCCACCTTGCGCAGCATGTTCACGACGACCTCTTGACGCTGGCGGGCGTTGGTCATGCCGTGCGCCTTGAGTCCCTCGCCCACGCTTTCGCCGATCGTCATGCGCGGATCGAGCGAGGAATACGGGTCCTGAAAGATGATCTGCATGTCGCGCCGCATGGCCTTGACTTCATCGCCCTTGAGCGTGAACACGTCGCGACCTTCAAACAAGACCTGCCCGGCGGTAGCCGGAATCAGGCGCAGGATCGTCCGCCCGACGGTGGTCTTGCCGCAGCCGGATTCGCCCACCAGGCCCAGGCACTCGCCGCGACGCACCGCAAAGCTCACGTCGTCCACCGCCTGCACCCAGCCTTGAAGACGCTGCAGCACTCCGCCGTGAACGGGGAAATATTTCTTGAGGTTTTTGACTTCTATCAGGTTTTCGTTGGACATGGATTCTTCACTTGCCTCGAAATGATTTATTCGTACAACCAACATCGGGCCGTGTGATTTCTGCCGACTGAGAACAAGGGCGGCTCCTGGACCGCGCATTTTTCCAGTTGGCGCTCCAGGCGGGCGCGACAGCGCGGCGCAAAGCGGCAGCCCGGCGGCAGGTCAACCAGGTTGGGCACGCTGCCGGGGATCACTTCCAGCTCCGATTTGACCTGGCCCAGAACCGGCACCGATCCGATCAGGCCGCGCGTGTAAGGATGCTTGGGGTCCTGGAACAGCGTCCGCACGTCCGTCTCTTCGACGATGCGACCCGCGTACATCACCGCCACGCGATCGCACATCTCGGCCACAATACCCAGGTCGTGCGTGATCAAGATGATCGAGGTTTCCAAGTCCTGGTGCAGATTGCGCATCAGAGAGAGAATCTGCGCCTGGATGGTCACGTCAAGGGCGGTCGTCGGCTCATCGGCGATTAACAGCTCCGGCACGCACGCCAATGCCATCGCGATCATGACCCGCTGCGCCATCCCGCCGGACAGCTCGTGCGGATACGAGTTCGCCCGCCTTTCAGGCTCGGGGATGCCCACCAGCTTGAGCAGTTCGACCGTGCGTTCCCAGTTCTTTTCTTTACCCAGGTTCTGGTGAATATCCAGCACTTCGGCGATCTGATCGCCTGCCCGGAAAACCGGGTTCAGGCACGACGTAGGCTGTTGAAAGATCATCGAGATGCGGTTGCCGCGAATCCGGCGCATCTCTCCCTCAGAAGCCTTTGTCAGGTCGCGCCCATCGAACCAGACTTCGCCGTCCACGATCTTGCCGGGCTGGCCGATCAGCCGCATGATCGAGTGCGACGTGACCGACTTGCCACAGCCGGATTCCCCCACCAGCCCGAGCACCCCGCCGCGCCGCAGCTCAAAGTCCAAGCCGTCTACGGCCTTGACCACGCCATCTTCGGTAAAGAAATACGTCTTGAGATTTTTGACCTTTAAAAGCACGTCATCGTTTTGCACGGTCAGTTCATCCTCTCACAATTTAGCCGGCCCTGGCGATCCTGTCGGCCACGGCGCGTAGATGCGCGGGGGAGGTGCCGCAACAGCCGCCGACCAGCCGCGCGCCGGCCTGCAAGCATTTGGATACGCCCTCGGCAAATTCCGCCGGGCCCATGTCAAACACGGTCTGATTGCCCACCAGCCTGGGTTTGCCCGCGTTCGGCTGCGCCACCACCGGCAACGACGTTGCCGAGCAAAACACAGACACCACTTCCGCCATCTCGGACGGACTGAGATCGCCGCAGTTCGCGCCAACGACGCTGGCTCCGCCTTCTCCAAGCGCCTGGGCGCACTGCCTGGCCGAGTCGCCCATTTCGGTGCGTCCCCCCTTGGCCGCCGTCTTGAACGCGAGCGACGCGATCACCGGCAGAAAGGCAGCCTCCCGGCACGCGCGCAGGGCGCACAGCGCTTCCTTCAGGCTAAACATCGTCTCGATGATATAGCCATCCACGCCGCCTTGCGCCAATATCGCGGCCTGCTCCTTGAATGCCGCGTAGGCGTCCGCTTCCGCAAGGTCTCCAAAAGGCTTGAGCAGTTGGCCGGTCGTGCTCATATCGCCGAGCACGTATTGACCTTGCCGCGCCGCGGATCGAGCAAGCCGCGCGCCGGCCAGGTTCACTTCTCGAACATTTATCCCCATGTTTTGCTTTTCGATATATAGCCGATTCATCGTCAGCGTATTGGTGATCAGCAGGTCCACGCCGCAATCCACATACTGCTGATGAACGGCCAGCACCGCATCTGGATGCGTGATGCAGTTGTGGCCGCCCATCTCTAATCCGGCCTCGGCCAACTGGGTGCCCATGGCTCCATCGAGCAGGATAGGCTGTTTGCTCGAGAGGAACTCGGATAAGTTCATCGTGCCCCTTTTCGCACGCTGAAAGGCCAGCGTGGTTACCGTTTAGCTTCTGGCAATCTCTTTTACCGCTTGAGCCTGGGGTCGAGCACGTCGCGCAAGCCGTCGCCCAACAGGTTGAACCCCAACACGCTCAACATGATCGCCAGGCCGGGGAAAGTGAGCGCCCACCACGCGCCTGAGGCCAGAAACTTGGCCGAATCTGAAAGCATCG
>CAYHAR010000044.1:0-21915 GCA_964354595.1 uncultured Anaerolineae bacterium
TAGTCGCGCTTCGTCAAACTTGTCGGTTTGAGGCGAAGCTTCGCTGGGCAGTTACTGGTTGACCGATTGACTGATTGACCGATTGACTGATTGACTGACTGATGATTGAGGTTAGCGACCTGACCTTTGCTTACAGTGCTGGTCACCTCGTTTTCGACCGCTTCTCTTGGCGGGTCGTGGCGGGCGAAGCGTGGGCGGTGATCGGGCCTTCAGGCTGCGGCAAGACGACGCTGCTCTATTTGCTGGCCGGGCTGCGAATGCCGACGAGCGGCAGTATCCGCATCGCAGGCGAGCCGCTCACTCGCCCGCGCCCGACGACCGGGCTGATCTTGCAAGACTATGGGCTGTTGCCCTGGGCGACCGTGCACGAGAACACTGCGTTGGGCTTGCGGCTGCGCGAGTTTTACGGGCCGGACGGTCGCCACGCGCCTGCGAACGAGGTGGTGGGCATCATCGCCGAGCGGGTCAGCTTTTGGCTAGAGCGGCTGGACATCAAGTCAGTGGCGGACAAATATCCGGGCCAGGTCTCGGGCGGGCAGCGCCAGCGCGCGGCGATTGCGCGGACGCTGGCGCTGCGACCTGACTTGTTGCTAATGGACGAGCCGTTCGCCTCGCTCGACGCGCCGACGCGCGAGGACTTGCAGAACCTCACCGTCGAATTGCGCGCGGAGCAAAAGCTGACTACCATCATCGTCACGCACAACATTGAAGATGCGGCGTTCCTGGGCGAGCGCATCCTGGTGTTGGCGCAGCCGCCGAACCGCGCGCCGGTCATTGTGGAAAACCCGGCGGCGGGCCAGGCGGGCTATCGCGCGCAGTCGGCGTTTCTGGACAAGTGTAACGAGTTGCGTAAACTATTGGGGTGACGAAGGACGAAAGATGAAGGACGAACATCCTCGATCAGTGACATGTGGAGGTGAAACATGACGCTCTCCATCGGTCAAGTCCTGAGCGATCGTTACCGAATTGACGCGCTGCTAGGTCAAGGCGGGATGGGCGCCGTGTATCGCGCCTACGATGTCCGCTTGCAGCAAGCCGTCGCTATCAAAGAGAACACGATGGCCGTGCCGGGTATTTCGGCAGAGGCTATCGAAGCATCGCGTCGTCAGTTTGAGCGCGAGGCGCTGGTGCTGGCGAGTTTACGCCATCCCAACCTGCCGCGAGTCACCGACCATTTTGTCATGCCAGACGGCAACCAATACCTGGTGATGGATTTCATCGCCGGCGATGACCTGGAGAACATTGTCGCCCGTGTCGGGCCATTGCCAGTAGCACAGGCCATCGCCTGGATTTCGCAGGCGTGCAGTGCACTGGAACACCTTCATAGCCGCCAGCCGTCTATCATCCACCGCGACATCAAGCCGCAAAATATAAAGGTCACGCCCCAGGGTGAGGTCTTTCTAGTGGACTTTGGCATCGCCAAGGTGGGAGAAGCCAGTAGGACGACCATGGGCGCATTAGGCGTGACGCCGGGCTTTTCGCCGCCGGAACAATATGGGGCGGGTGGCACCGACGCACGCAGCGATATTTATGCGCTCGGCGCGACACTCTATGCACTTCTGACTGGTCACACGCCGCCCGAAAGCATGATGCTCATTGCCGAGGGCAAACAACTCACACGGCCGTCCACTCTCCGAGTGGGCTTGACGCCTCAGATTGAGCAGGCAATTCTGACGGCGATGGAGCCGCGCAAGACCGACCGACCGCAGAGTGTGGCCGAGTTCCGGCGTATGCTCGCAGAGCATAGAGGGGAAAGCGTGGAGCATGTGGAGCTGCCGCCGACTCGCCTGATGGGCGCAGCAGGTGAAACAGCAGATAAACAGGTACCTGTTCCGCCACCATCTGCGCCAGCCATGCCTCAATCCAAACCTGCGCCTGCTCCTATCGCGCAACCCCGACGCGTTGCGCCCGCGCCTACCCGCTCGGAGCACAATCTGTTGCCGCTGCTTTGGGCCGGGGCGGGCATCGCGGCGCTGGTGCTAATCATGCTGGTGATTATGGCGATTTGGAAGCTCTCAGAAGCTACTCCTGTGCCTCCTACCAAGGCTCCTACACCAACTAAGGCCACAGCCACAACCGGGTCTGTCGCAGCCGCTACCCGCATCTCCGAAAAAGACGGCATGGTTATGGTCTACGTGCCAGATGGCGAATTCCTGATGGGTTCGGCTGACTCGGACCCGCAGGCAAAGCCCGACGAGAAACCGCAGCACAACGTTTATTTGGACGCTTTCTGGATCGATAGGACAGAAGTAACGAACGCACAGCATAAAAAGTGCGTGCAGGCTGGGCTGTGTCAAGCATCTAGTTATGCCAGCGATTCTAGGTTTAATGGCGACAATCAACCAGTAGTAGGTGTGGATTGGTACCAAGCAAAGGAATATTGCCTGTGGGTCTGGCGACAACTGCCGACGGAGGCGGAGTGGGAGAAAGCGGCCCGTGGAACAGATAACCGGATCTATCCATGGGGCAACCAAGCTGCGACGTGCGAGTATGCGGTTATGGATGATGGCAGCGGAAATGGCTGCGGCAAAGGCAGCGCGGCATGGGTGGTAGGCAGCAAGCCCAAGGGTGCAAGTCCTTACGGTGCCTTGGACATGGCGGGCAACGTGTGGGAGTGGGTGTTCGATTGGTACGATGGCAGGTATTATCTCACTTTCTCAGCCAAGGATCCATCAAAGAATCCAGGGGGGCCATCATCCGGGCAGTATCGTGTGCTGCGCGGGGGCGGTTGGCTTAACTACCAGTCCTTCGTCCGCATGGCCCATCGCTCCTCTGTATCGCTCCCTGACAGTCGCTCCGACAGTGTCGGGTTTCGGTGTGTTTTGCCAGGAGACTGAAGCCTTGCAGCAGCGGATAAGTGGATGCATCCACCAATCCGCAATCCGAAATCGGGCTACGATGCCGGCGTGATGACGATGTAGCGGTTGCCCATTTCGAGCCAGGCCAGTTCGAAATCGCCAATGGGGATGACTTGGGCTTGAGAAAAGTGAGGATCGTTGGCGTAGACGTTGGCCTCGTCGTAACCGATCAAGACAATAGCATGCAACGTGTTGTAGGACCAATAGGGCAACTCGCCTGTCTTGACCAGCGCGATGACTGGCTGGCCCCGGTCGAGCCAGTCGCGTAACCCGGCCAGGGTCCCTTCGCGGTACATGACCGAAAGACCCAAACGGGTCAGGCGCAGAACGTTGCGAGTGACGGTCCCATAGGGGCGAGTGTCGAGCAGGCGCAAGAGATCGTCATAGGCCAGTGGTTGGCCGAGATAGTCCAGTACCATCGCGACGCAAGCAGCCAGGCAGTCGGCGTCTTCAGTCTGGCTATGATGTGGGACGGGCAGCCAGTTCGTGGGCACGTTGCTCAAGCTCGGCAATGAGTGATGGGGTAATTTGCAGTTGGCCGGTCTGGGCGTCTACGTCTATCGCGCCGACTTGGCCGACTGGACCTTGCGAAGTAAGGTAGAGGGCAACTGGCACGCGCCACAGCAGACGCTCGCCGTCAATGACCAAATCGGGCACTTCGCCGCTCAGGTGATCGCTGACGTTATCGAGCAAATAGTTGGTGACCTGGCGGCGGGCGACGAGAGCCGAGACATTCAAATCAGCGCGAATCTGAATGTGCACGTGAACCCGGTCATTGAACTCGACGGGCTGTTTCAGCACAACACTCATCCTGGCCTCTCGTGATTTGATTGTAGCATACATCCTGGGGCAAAGCAACTAATTTCGGATTTGCGATTTCGGATTGCGGCTGGCAGAGGTCAGCGCTCCGAAATCCGAAATTGGATCGGGCTGTCAGCGGGCAGTGGGAGGCCAAGCGATTCAAGCGTCTCGATAATGGAGGCGGCGAACTCGTGGTAGGTTTTAGATGTCATGAGCCATCTCGATGCGCGCTCGCACACGGCGGGCCAACTCTTCATCAGAGATATTGGGGTTGCGCTGGCGTTCGGACGCAATAATCCGTTGCCGCGCAGACTCACACAGGTCAAACATGATCTCTAGACGGCGCGTCGGTGAAAGGTGTGCAAGGACGGCAAGTTGCCGCAAGTCGAGTTCGTCGAATGCCGAGCGCACGTCGTGTGCTGTGTCTAACAGTACGGCAGAATCAACATCCATAGCAGGATCACCCTTCTGCAAAGCTCTCGAAAGATTATACCACTAACCATGAAACGTCGAGATGTCCTACTCGCCTCCCTCATCCTCATCGCCGTATGGCAATTGCTGGCGATGGCGATTCACCGCGACATCCTGCCTACGCCGTTCGTCGTCGCGCGGACGTTTGTGGCCGAGCTGCCCAAGGAACTCGCGCGGCATTTCGCGGTGAGCGCATGGCGCGTGCTGGCAAGCATCCTCGTCTCCATCGCGCTGGCAGTGCCCGCCGGGCTGGTGATGGGCCAGAGTCCACACCTCAACCGCATCTTTGCGCCGCTCGTCTATATCGTCTACCCGATCCCCAAGATCGTCTTTGTGCCGGTGCTGCTGCTCATCTTTGGCATCGGCGACATTTCCAAAATCATCAACATTGTCCTGGTGCTGTTCTTTCAGATGCTCGTCCCCGTGCGCGACGAAGCGGCGCGCATCCGGCCCGAGCTGGTCTTTTCGGTGCGCAGCCTGGGCGCGGGTCGGCGCGCGCTGTTTCGATTCGTGTATCTCCCGGCCTGCCTGCCTGCCGTGCTGACCGCGTTGCGGCTTTCGATTGGCACGGCAGTGGCGGTGCTCTACATCACCGAGGTGCTGGCGACACAAGCAGGCCTGGGATATTACATCACCATCCAGGGCAGCACGCTGCTCAACTACCCGGCCATGTACGCAGGCGCGCTGGCGATGGCGATCCTCGGCCTCATGTTGTATTTCGTCGTGGACGGCCTGGAACGCTGGCTGTGCCCGTGGCGGTTTGTGTCGTAGGGGCGCGGTCACCGCGCCCGTGCAGGTTGTAGTATGGCATATCTAAAAGGCCAGGCGCGCGCGACGTATGTCCGGCAGATGTTTGGCGAAATCGCGCCGCGCTACGATTTGATGAACCGGCTGATGACGGGCGGGCGCGACGTGGCCTGGCGGCGGCTCGTCATCCGCGAGGCGCAATTGCCGCGCGGAGGAATACTGCTCGACCTCGCCACCGGCACGGGCGACATTGCGCTGGAAGCGTTGCGGCACGATGGCGACCTGCGCACGGTCGGCGCGGATTTTTCGCTCGAGATGATGCTGCGTGGGCGCGGCAAGCCCGGCGCGGAGCGCATTCGTTGGACGGGCGCGGACGCATTGGTGCTGCCTTTTCCCGATGACACATTCGACGCCGTCACGTCCGGGTTCATGCTGCGTAATGTGAGTGACGCGCCGCGCTCGCTGGCTGAACAATTGCGCGTGTCCAAGCCTGGCGGACGCATGATCTGCCTGGAAATCTCGCGTCCGCCGCACAACCTGCTCTTGCCACGCGTAGCGTATCGCTTTTACTTTCACCGCGTCGTGCCGCTGATAGGTCAACTTGTCAGCAGCAGCCGGAGCGCGTATACTTATCTGCCACAGTCCGCGGACGAGTTTCTTTCGCCCGACGAACTGGCCGAGTTGATGCGCTGCGCCGGCTGGCGCGACGTCCGTTACCGGCGGCTGATGTTGGGCACGGTGGCAATCCATTCGGGGGTAAAGTGAAAAGAATCGTCGTCGGCATCACGGGCGCATCGGGCGTCATCCTGGGAATTCGGCTGCTGCAAGCGGCGCGAGAAGCCAGGCTGGCCGAGATGCACCTCGTCATCAGCGCGGCGGGCAAAGCGACCATCGCTCAGGAGACGGACTGGAAAGTGAGCGACGTGGAGGCGCTGGCCGACGTGACCTACGACGCGCGCGACGTGGGCGCGGCGATTGCCAGCGGATCGTTCCTCACGGCCGGCATGGTCGTCATCCCGTGCTCGGTCAAGACGTTGAGCGCCGTGGCGAACTCGTACAGCGCCGACTTGATTGCGCGCGCGGCGGACGTGACGCTCAAGGAAGGCCGACCCCTGCTGCTCGTCTTGCGCGAGTCGCCGCTGCACCTGGGCCACATCCAGTTGATGGAGCGCGCCGCGGAAATCGGCGCGGTCATCTTGCCGCCCGCGCCGGCCTTTTACGCGCGCCCGCAGACGGTGGATGAGATCGTGGACAACATCGTGGGCCGCGTGTTGCTGCGGCTGGGAATCGAGAACGACCTGTACCTCAAGTGGGCCGGGATGAAATGACGAACGACACTCGACATTGGAGGAGGACATTATGAGCGACGAACGCAGACATTGGGGCCGCGACCCCATCAGCCCGATCTTTGGCGCATTGATCTTGATCTGGCTCGGCGTGGTGCTGTTGGCCGCGCAGAACCCAGAGATGCTGCGGCTAGGACCCTATCGCGTGACGTGGAACAACGTGTGGGGATTCTTTGCCGGAGGGGTGGGCGCGTTGTTAATCGTGGAAGCGCTCTTGCAGGCCGCCATGGGCTATCGGCGCCACATCAGCGGGCGACTGATGTGGGGTGTGATTCTGCTGTTGGCCGGCCTGGCGATCATCTATCCCGCTATTGGCTGGGGAAACATCTGGCCGGTCGCGCTCATTGCCTTGGGCGTGGGCCTGCTGCTCACCAATCTCTTGCGAAGGCGATGACGACCTTTACTGCGGTCAAATACCGAGAGGAGCTTTTCATGCTAAACTTGTCCGAGATTCGCGCATCTTTTCCGGCCCTCAGCCAGGTGCAGGATGGCAAGCCAGTCATCTTTTTCGATAACCCCGGCGGCACGCAATGCCCGCAGAGGGTGATTGACGCGGTGGCGGCGTATCTGACGCGCGACAATGCCAATCACGACGGCGCGTTTGCCACCAGCCGGCGCAGCGACGCGATGCTGCACGACGCGCACCAGGCGATGGCCGACATGCTCGGCGCGGCGGAGCCTTCCGAGATCGTGTTCGGCGCGAACATGACCACACTGACGTTTGCCGTCAGCCGCGCGCTGGGCCGGTTGCTTTCGCCGGGCGACGAGATCGTCGTCACGCACCTGGATCACGACGCCAACATTACGCCGTGGACGCTCCTGGCGCGCGATACGGGCGCGGTCGTCCGCTGGGTGGACATTCGCCCGGAGGATTGCACGCTCGACATGGCCTCATTCGCGGCGCAGATCAGCCGCAGGACCAAAATCGTCGCAGCCGGCTATGCCTCGAACGCGGTCGGCACGATTAACGACGTCAAGAGGATCGTCGAGATGGCGCATACGGCGGGCGCGCTCGCTTACGTTGACGCGGTGCAGTACGCGCCGCACGGGCCGGTTGACGTCAAGGCGCTGGGCTGCGATTTCCTGGTGTGCTCGGCGTACAAGTTCTTTGGCCCGCACGTCGGCGTGCTCTACGGCAAGCTCGACTTGCTCGAGCGGCTCTCGGCATACAAAGTCCGACCGGCGGATGATCGCCCGCCTTACAAATTCGAGACGGGCACGCTGAATCACGAAGGGATTGCCGGGACGCGAGCGGCGGTCGAGTACCTGGGGCAAATCTCTAATCTCAAATCTCAAACTTCAAATCGGAGGGAGCGCGTCATTGCCGGGATGGTGGCGATCAAAGAGTACGAGCAGACGCTCTCTGCGCGGCTGATTTCTGGATTGCACAAGATCAAAGGCTTGAGGATTTGGGGGATCGCCGACCCGGCGCGGCTTGACTGGCGCGTGCCGACGGTGTCGTTCACGCTGGAGGGCCATCACCCGCGCAAGATTGCGGAATACCTGGCGCAGCGCGGCATCAATGTCTGGGATGGCAACTATTACGCGCTGGCGATCATGGAGCGGCTGGGCCTGGAGCCGAAAGGCGGCATGGTGCGCGTGGGGCCGGTGCATTACAACACGGCGGAGGAAATTGATCGCCTGCTGAACGAGTTGGACGCACTCCCTTCGGCCAGTTAGCGAATGAGCATCAGTCGAGCTTTTCCCACCACACCTTGATCCTGGCGTCGTAAGCATACTCGTAATACTCTACCTTGACGGCATGGTTCCCGGCGCGCAGCTTGACGTCGCTGGTCAACTCGGCGCCAGGATTGTTACCCCACTCGTCAATCACTACCTGGCCGTCCACGTATAGCCGGACGCCGTCGTCCGCGATGGCGTGGAAGCGATAGATGCCGGCATCAAAATGGGCCGTCTGCGTCCAGCGCGCCGAGAAAAAGTCTTTCGGGATCCGCGGGTCGGGTGAGCCGTTGTCCCAATCAAAGTCGAGCGCCGCGTCGGTTCGGGCCACGTCCGGGCCGCCCTGCGGAAGCATGTTGTCATAGTACTGGCCGGACCAGGGGCCGGGACAATTGGTGCACGGAGCGTTCACCAATTCAACGCTCAAGCGCGCCACTGCATAGCCCTGCGAGTCAAAGTATTCCATTCGGATGGCGTGATACCCTGCGCCCAGCAGCACGTCGGCACTGTACGTCATGGCGGGTTGCTCGTGCCATTCGTCAACCAACAGCGTATTGTCCACCCAAAGCCGCACGCCATCATCGGTCGTCGTCGTAAAGCGCCACGTGCCCGTGTTCAGCCACAGATTGCGCGTCCAGCGCGCCGAGAACCAGTCCTGTGAAATACGCGGGTCTGGCGCGCCCTGGTCCCAATCAAAATTAATCGCCGCGTCGTCGCGGGTCACGCTCGGGTCGCCTTCCAGGAGCATGTTGTCATAGTATTGGCCGAGCCAGGGGCCGGCCTGGATGGCGGGGAGACAATTCTCGCACGAGTCACGCCATAATTGATAGCTCAAGCGCGCCAGAGCAGCGCCATTCAAATCAAAGTATTCGACGATGATCGAGTGATAACCCGCTTTCAGCGGCACATCGGCCATGTACGTCGCAGCCGGTTGATCGTGCCATTGGTTGACCACCACAATATTGTCCACCCACAGCCGCACGCCATCATCGGTCGTCGTCGTAAAGCGCCACGTGCCTGTGCCCAGCCAGAGACTGCGCGTCCAGCGGACGGAAAAATAGTCCGCGCTGATGCGGGGATCCGGCGAGCCGTCGCCCCAATCAAAATCAATCGCCGCGTCCTCACGAGCCACGTCCGGCTGGCCTTGCAGAAACATGTTGTCATAGTACTGGCCGAACCATGTGCCGGGCGGTGTGGGGATAGAGTCATTGACACGCGTGCCATTCCATAATGGATAGATCAAGGTAGATGCGCTCATCGGGGCCGCTCCCGCCGCGCCGGCGCAGGTGGCAGCCAACCATGCCGCGACAAAGAGCGCACACAGGCTCTGTCTTGGTTTCATCATACCCTCCTTATTATACAAGTCTGCGCCTTGGGTGAGGCCGCTTTTGCCAAGCTTTGCTTGAGCCGCGAGGCGTCGCGCATAGAGTTTTTGGGGGAGGCTGCTCCACGTGTCACCTCGCGTGTTTTGACCTGCGGACAGATTGAAGCTATACTATCCTCGTCGTCCGGTTTCCCCGTGTCCGTGTGCCAGCATCAGAGGCAGCGAGCGAGATGGATCAAGTTGCCTCTAGCGGTTCTCGGTGGAGGCGGCAAGCACGCCCGCGCTTGCCCGCATTTTACACCCAAAACCGATTCCGCATAAAACGCCTGTGGGGCGGAAAAAGATTCCGTATTGATCACCACGGTGAATGGTTCGGGAGAATGGTGGTCCAATGGCTTGGAACTTCTCGAGTAGCTCCGGCGTCTATAACCATGAAAACCATTTCTAGTCCAAAGGAGTTTAATTCATGCGTCGCCTAACCCAATCGATTCCAAGCCTGTTGCTGGTGGTTCTCCTTTTAGGGGCTTGCTCTGCTCCAGCGCCTCTGAATACGCCGACTGCACCCTCGTCATCCCCGACTATATTGCCCACGCCCAAGTCTTTTTCGCCAACGCCGACTGCCGTCCCTGCGACCGCGTCCCCCTCGCCGACGCCCAAACCGACCGTACTGTCCGTCGTTTATTTCAATGGACGCAACGGACATCTCATGTTGTGGACCGAGGGGAAGGGTCCCCGTCAGTTGGCTGACGCCACCAACCCTGAACAAGTTCGAATCTCGGATGACGGCCAAGTGGTTACCTATCTTGACGGCGCGAACTCGACTGGGGCCTATGGAATTTTTGCCGTGACCGCCGACGGCGCCAACGAGCGCTTGCTGGTTGGGCAAGATTATTTGCGGAACACCCCACCTGCGGAGAGGATCATCTCCTATGACTTTGCTCCGGCTAGCCACATGCTCTATTTCGTTACAGACCAGTACGATCTTTATCGCGTCGACGCGGCAAGCGGATCGCCTTTCCCTGTCTTTGGACCGGGAAAGGGGGGATTTTTCAGTTTCTCACCTGACAGTCAATGGATGGTACTCTGCCACCCCAACGAATTGGTTCTTGCCCATTCAGATGGATCCGCGGCACGCGTCGCCTTCCAATATCCGCCGGATTTTCGATATATCGGGATGGGTCCCGAGATCATTTGGGAAGCGGATTCCTCCGGATTCTACATGGTCTCTGCTTCGGGCCCACAAGGCGAGCCGGACTCTACGACCGTGTGGTTTATCCCAGTGATTGGCGAACCGGTCAAGCAGATGTCCTATGCCGGTCTATACGGAGCGAACCTGTCACCGGATGGACGCAAAGTGGTCTACCTGAATTTCCGGCATGAACCGATTGACGTTCACGTCGTTGCCCCGGATGGAAAGGATACTATTTATTCATATTCTACCCATTCATACCCTGCTATGAAATTCATGGGCTGGGCGCCTGACTCGAAGCATTTTTTGCTTGACCTGAGCAAAGACGGGCGGCTCTCGGATCCTTATCTCTGTGCGGTCGGTGAACAGCCGGTCAAACTTTCCGATACCGACTACGCTTTCCCTGTCGTCTGGGTTGATACGGGACGTATTCTCTTCGTCAGTAGTGGCAACCTGCGCCTCCAGCGCCTGGGTGGGCCAAGTGTCTCCCTGGATACTGTCTCCAATTCCTACTTTGACTACACCTACATCAATCCTTGATTGCTCGAATATCGTTTTGGTTAGAGAATGAGATTGGGTATCGTTGGCGTGGGATAAACGAACACTTGCAGCAACCCGCGCGTCCAGCCGACCGCTTCGCGGCGGCTGGCGCGCAGGTCGTTGATGCGCCAAGCTAACTTTTTCTTACAGGTCGCGTCCCTGCCGACGCGAAGCGGGTCCAGCCCACCACCCCCGGCAAGTGTTGCCGCCCTCAGGATTCCACCCGCCGAACGAAACAGTTGAAGCGTACACGGCCCATACGGCCTATACAGGCCGCCGAGGGCAGCAAACCACGCAGACCGTAATAGAGACCGCACTCCCTGATCCTTCGCTACGCCAGGCAGCAGTTCAACTGCTGCCAGAACGATGTAATCACCAGTTTTTCCCCTACCATGCAGGGTAGCCGCGTGATCCTCGACCAGAACGGCGCAGAAACACTCAACCCGCCCGGGCAGGCCATTTTCACGTGGGGCACGCACGAGGAAACTGTGATGACGCCCTACCTGGACGACGAGGAACGCAGCCAGCGGCTTGCTTACCTGATGGCCGGCGGGCACGACCTGACCGAGTTTGAGCAGCAGGTACTGGAAACCGCCAAGCGTATGCAGCAAAACGGCCAAGAGCCAAGCGTGCGGGGCATTCGTGGCATACTTGGCTGCCGTCAGGACAAGGTGACCGCTGCGCTACGAACCTTGAGAACGCTTGGCTTGCTTGAGGCGGATATGGGACACGCTACCAGTGATTCGGGGTAACTACTCAGGCATAGCCCAAGTCTAACAAATCTCCAACGATTTTCTATTGTCAATCATACACCAACCTGCTATAGTAGAACCGATGACACCTTCACGCTTACCCCCGCACGAAGAAGTACACGCCGCTTACCAACAAGGTGAAGAGGCTGTGATCGCTTTGTTCGATGGATTGCAAGCAGTGATCCGTGCGCTGGAGGCACGTGCAAGTGCTGGAAGACCAACGCGCCAAGAATAGCAACAACAGCAGCCAACCACCTTCCAGTGATGGGTGTGGAGAAGCCGCGCCCCCGCAGCCTGCGGCCAACTAGTGGCAAGAAGAGCGGCGGGCAACCCGGTCATATCGGTGCGACTCGTAGCCTCGCTCGGCAAAATACGGCAGGAAATTTTCCCAACACCACGCGCCGTGCCAGGCGCCATGCACGAACAAGATTGGAGTAGAACTCACCGCTTTCGGTTTGTGAGTGATGACCTCGAGTTGCATCGCCACTGCCTTTCACGCACCATGCAGCAAAGACCTATTCGTCGTTCGTCCTTCGTCATTTCACCACTTGATACAGCGTGACGCTCGGGTTCTGGTACGCCACGCGCAAGCGGCCTTCTTCCACCATCCGGTCAAATTTGCTCAATCCCGCCGCTGAATAGTACAGCCGCTCCGGGTAGCCGACGATGACATAGCCCACGTCGTATTTCTGGATCAACGTCCAGGCGGTGCCGGTATCCAGCGCGACAAAGATCAGGTTCGCGTCGGCGGCGCGGCGATCCACCACGTCCGGCGGCAAAATGGAGCGCTGCTGCTTTTGATGCCAGTTGTAACCGATGAGCGCGGGCAGGCCGGTGTAGGTCGTCACGCGGTTGCGCAGGCTGCGGTATTCCGGCGCGGCAGCGGATTCGGCCACGACCGGCGTCCCCTCGACGTTGTCTTGCATCCAGATGAGCGCGTCGTACTCGTCGCGGAAGGAATAGTCCTGGCCCTGCTCGTTGGCGCGCGCGACCGTCATGAACTGCATCGAATCCCACGTCGGGCCGAGCCGCACGTCAAAGCGGTCGTTGATCTTGGCCTGCGTCCCCAAGATCGGATAGAGCAGGCCCGACGCGACGAGCGCGACCATGCACAGCGTCCACGCCAGTTGCCAGTCGGCGGCCCACAGCCGCATCTGCTTTGCCAGCCAGCCGATCATTACCGCCGCTGCGATGCCCAGGATGATCCACGCCTGCAAGTAGAACTTGAAGACCGTGTTCATCCGGCCAATGTCGCCCTTGAGCACGATGACCTCGACGGCGAACGTCAACGCCAGCGCCATCAGCGCGATCAGCAGCGTGAACTGCCGCGCCGGGCCGATGTGCCGCCGGGCCAGCACGACGAGCATCAGCATCATCAGCGGCGCGACGACGAGGATCACGGTGTAGCCGACGAGCGCCAACGTCGCCGCCGCGACAGTGGCGGTTATGACGATGACCAGGATCAGCTCCCACCAGATTCCGCTGACTCGAAACCAACGCCATCCCATGCGGTACAACTGGGCGAGCAGGTAACTGGCGATGGGGAATAACAAGATACCGTGAATGAGGAGATAGGCTTGCAGCGGCGTTCGCGCCCCTTTCCACAGCTCGATGCTGGAATACGCCGTGGCGTAGGACTGGATGTATGGGAGAAAATACACGATGGATAAACCCATCACCGCAATATACGCCAAATCTATCCAGTGCCCAGAGTTGCCGTCCGACAGTCGGCGCGCCACCTGACTAAAGACGAACAGCACGACCGCAAGTCCGATGAACGTCGGCACGTCGTTGATGCCGCCGAGCGCCCATGCTGCGCCGAACAGCGCCACCCCCAACACGCCGCTCAGTAGGGGCGACCCTTGTGGTCGCCCTCTTTGGCCGCTGACCAACATGGCGATCAACGCCAGCGCCAGGTAGGTGGGATAATCCCACGTGTTGTTGGCGCGCGCCACACCCACCACCAACGCGCCGACGATCACGCTCGCCGCTGCGTCCACGGATCGCCACTGCCGCCGCAGCGCCCAGCCCAGCGCGATGCCCAACATCAGCACGGTCAGCGGGAACGCGATCATGTGCGCGTGCAAATCGCTGTATAGGAACGTAAAGAACGGGAACTCGTTAATCTCGCCGTTGGTCATCACGCGGCTGGCGTTCCAATACAGCCACTCGGGGCGCAGCGGCAATCGGTAGCCCATGGCCATCATCACCAGCCCGCGCACAATGCCGACCAAATCGGCCAGCCCCGGAATCGTGCTGCGGAACGACGATGCGCCCAGTTGGCCCAGCAAGGTGAGCAGCAGATTCAATTCGCCCAGGTTGCCGATGAACACCACAAATAGCGCCGCGAGCAAGCCGACACCGATGGCGTGTTTCGTATTGCGTAATGCGTAATGCGTATTTGAGATTTGAGACACCTGCACTTGCGCTCCGCTGTGCGCGGCGCAGCGCAGGTGCAAGTGTTTGAGATTTGAAATTTGAGCAAGATTAAGCGCAACTGAGAATGCGCCGAGCGCCGTGAGCGCGGCCAGCATCGGCAACACGATGTTGTACGCCAGCGAGGGCACGACGCCCAGCAGCTTGATCGGAACGGCGACGATGACAAAGCCAAAGTAGTAATAGTTCATCTGTCCGCCCGCGAACCACGGGTCGTAAGGCGGGAAATAGTTGGTCTTGAGGATGGCGTTGAGGTACGCAAAGTCCATCGGGCGCTCGCCGCCCAGGATGAAATGCCACAGGTCACTGTTGCCGTAGCGGATGAGCAAAAAGATGGCAAACACGACGACGAACACGGCTTCTTCCACCAGAATCAATAGCCAAGCTCGACGCAGGAACGATCCCAGTTCTGCGCGCCGCTTCCATGCGAGTGTGATTCCAATGGCAGCCAGGACCAGTGTTGCTTCGAGGAGTGTGCTGCGCGCAAAAGTCAAAATGCGCAGGCTTGCGGCGAGCCACGCCAGATATGCCACCATCAGCAGGCCCAACGTGCGCGCCAATCCCCAGCCGCGATCGGGCAGCGCCGGCCACGCGAACGCCATCACCGGCCAGGCCAGCAGCCCCAACGCGAACAGCAACAGCCACCAGGCTGCAATCGCCAGCAGCGGTGAGCGATTGAGTGGGCTGTTCCGGTCGTACAGCTCCGACCACGTGCTGGACTGTTGCTGCTTGGCCCACACGTCGGGATCGAGCATGAGCGCAGTGGGCGCAGCGGCGACTTGCCTGGGCCATGCCTTGACCGTCCCCGCAAGATCAAACTGACCCAACACCTGCGCCACTTTTTCCGGAGAAAAGTCGGCCGTCTTGCGATAGATCACCACGCGCGGATGGTCGTACACGCTGAACGCTTCTTCGGCGGGCGGCAGTGGCACGACGATGCGCCCCGGCAACTGGTCAAACGGATTCGGGACGCCCAACGCTTCGGTGCTTTCCTGATCGGGAAACCAGAATGGCCCGATGTTCAGGTACGAATCGAACTCGGCGACTTTATCAAATCCCAGGCGGCCATCGAGCAGCGCGCGATAGTATTCCGAGGTCATCGGATAGCGCAGCGGCAGGCGCGGGATCGAGCCATACAGCCGGTTGCTGGAAAGCACCAGGTAATCGGCCTGGCTGAGCCAGGTGAGCAGTTGCGAATACTTGCCGAGGTCGTCTTCGGCATAGTTGAGCACGTCCACGCCGCGATAGATGCTAAAGCCATCCTTGCCATCCATGCGGAGCGGCAACGGGTCGTCCCAATGCTCGTTGGCGATGGCGCTCGTGTAGGCGACGACCGAACTGCCCGCCACGACCGAGCACGACAGATAATAGTCGCGGTCAGGATACAACGTGACCGGGATAAAGTTGAACGTATAGCTTCCGCCGCGCAGGTAGGGGCCAGCGGCCATGTCGGCCGTCAGGTCGGCCTGAGCCAATGGTTGTTTGCTCCACGCAGTCTCGAGCACAGTCACCTGGACTGTCTCCGGGTTCGGATCAAAGCTCAGGTCGGCCAGGCGATTCAGCGTAACGGAGGCGAGCGTGGCCGTCACCGGCACACGGAACGGCTGCACGAGCGGCTGCCCGGTCAGCGTGGCGTCGCCCCAAAACGGCAATTGAAGCGCGTGCGCGCTCCCCTCGTTCGAATAGTGAAGCGTGGCCGCCGTCGGAACGTTTTCATACATCCAGCGCGACGCGGCGATGCGCGTGACGGGCCGCGTGTAAATCCGCGTGAATCCCCATGCCCACGCCAACGTCCCGATCACCACCATGACAATGAGCACGATAGAGATCACATTTGTCACACCGGCCCTGGCGGGCGGCGCCAGGGTTGCGAGCGCCGTTGTTGCAAATTGAGATTGCTTCGTCGCTTCGCTCCTCGCAATGACAGGGAAATGAGATTTGAGATTTGTGATCCACCATCCGAACGCTTGGCGCGAAATCCGAAATCTAAAATTGCAGAGCCAATACGCTGCAAACAAAATAAAGAACGGATACACCGGCAAAATGTACCGCATGGACTTTACCCACTGTGCGCCCTGATAGATAAAGAACGCCGTCGCCCACAGCCAGGGCAGCAAATGATCGCGCCACTGCTTGCGGCGAAGAATCTCGATGGCGACCCACGCCCAGCCGATCCACGCGGCCAATCCCAGCGGCAGACCCATGCCCCACACGACCATGTTCGTCCACGGGAAAATGATCGGCGCGCGATCCGTCCATTGGTGGCCGGGCGGATAGTCCATCTCACCGCTGACGAGCATCTGGACCTGGCCCATGTTCGCCTGCCAGCGCGATTCGAGATTGACGTTCCAAATATTCGGGCCTTGAAAGGCGTAAGGTTGAAACACGCGGAACGCGAGCGCGGCGAGCAGCCCCGCCAACATCAGCTTGAAGAGGGTTGACCCGACGCGGCTGCGCGTCTCTTGATCGCGCGACCAATACAGCACTGCCGCCAGCGCCACAAATCCCGCCGCCGGCCACACGCTGGATTTGCACGCGACGGCCATTCCCACGGCCAGGCCGCTGGCGGCAAAGTGGAGCCAGCCGCCTTCACGCGCCGCGCGCATGATAAAGTAAAACGCGGCGACGACGAACAAGTTGGTAAACGTGTCCACCGTGAAAAAGTGCGACTGTTGAATCGGCAGAACCGCCGCCGCCGAAAGGAGCGCCGCCAGCACCGCCACGCGGTCGCCGTAGAGTCGCCGCGCCATCACGAACAGAAACAAGAGCGCGCCCAGATCGCACAGCGCGCTCAGTTGCCGCCCTACCATCGTGATCTCGCCGTAGCCGGTTTGCCGCAGCGCCTCGCCCGCGTAGCGCACGGCGAAAATCGGCAGCGTGCCATAGACAAAGAACCCGTATCCGCGATTGACCGGGTTGAGCGGAGACTTGGCCGAATCAAAAAACTCGCCCAGGCTCTTGACCGGCGCGATGCCCGTCTCGACCATGGTCAAGAAACGCTCGTCGGGATGGAGGTGCTGGCCTTTATCCCAGTCCAGGCCGACGACGCGAAAATACATGGCGGCGGCAATCGCCACGAGAAACAACATGGCCAGCGCCGCGTCTTCCCAACGATTCTTTTTGTCCTGTGTTGTCAATGCCATCTAGAAAATCCTTGTTGTCCCGGCGTCACGCAATATTGTCTGCAAATTGACGCACCATCGGGGCAGCCCCCGTGGCGGCTCGGCTACGATTTTGCCAAAACAAAATAGTGCCAACTGTGATAGTCTCCCCATATCTCTTCCACGTGTGTGAGCCTGATGAATTCAAAGCTCGACATGAGCCGCCTGATCTCTGGCTCATCCACACCGTAATGTGGCACTCCGACTTCGATGCCATCCGTCTTGACGATGGTGTTTTTATCAATGCGCCTGTGCTGGGGGTCGCTAAAGATCGGATTGCTCAACGAGTTGAACGTCAGGTAGACTTCGCCGCCTCGAACCAACACGCGATTGATCTCCGAGATGACGCGCTCGATGCCCGCTTTGTCCGTGTGATAGATCACGTGAAAAGACAACACACAATCAAACGACTCGGACGCGTAAGGCAGGGTCAGCATATCCCCGACCCTGGCTCGGATGGATAGGTTGCGCTCCTGTGCCGTTTTTCCCAACGCCGCAATGCCGCTTTCCGATAAATCATAGGCATCAACGGAAAATCTTTGTTCGGCAAAAAAGATCGAGTGCCGGCCAATGCCGCATCCTAAATCGAGCAGCCTTTTTCGACGGTCCCTTTGCCAGCGCGCGGCCAAATAGTAGACGTCTTCCGCTGGTTCGTTCCACTCCGGCTCTGAGATTTGATCCCACTTCCAGGCTTTGGATTCGACCATAGGCTTTGCCTTCTTTCTTGACCGCCGACCACTGACCGCTGCGGTCTACGGTCGGTGCTATCGCGCCGGGATCAGAAACAGTATGAAATCGTGCCCTGGAATCGGCGAGCGATGCTGCGTCACGTATCCCGACGGGAACGTCTTTTGCAAAAGCGCCAGGCCGTCCTTGTCGCTCACGTGCAAAATGTACATCTGCGGCAGCGGGTCGTCGCGCAGGCGAGTCAGGTCGTTGATGCGGTCTATGACGACGTTGGTGTTTTGCCAACTCACGTCGCCCATGATGAGCGCCAGCGCGCGCGTGTCCACCCAATGCGGCCAGGCGCGGATAGTGATGTGCTTCAAATCGCCGCCGGTGGCGATAAAGCCGCGCATCGCCTCAGCCATCTCGGAGCTATTCTGCGATGAAAGCTGGTACGACTGCAAGTAGCACACAAAGTAACGCTGATAGTTGAGACGCGTCGTGGCCACCAGCGCCAACGCCAACAATGGCGCGGCCAACCATTTCCATCGAGCTCCGCCGAGTGCTATCACAGCCCACATGGTAGCATACATTCCCAATGCCACCAACACCGCCGCCACCGGTATCGCCCCCGCCGCGCGCACCACGCTCGGATTCTCATTCGGGAACGCCAGGCTGAGAACGGACGGGAACAGCAAGACAAAGCCCGCGCTCATCACCATCAACAGCGGCCAATCGCGATGTTTGACGAGACGATAGAGCGCCGCCAACACACCCATCAAAAAGAACGCGCCGCCCACTTCGTCGAACGCAGGCTTGTTGGGCACGGTGTTAGCCCAGACGCTATCACCCACTATGTTGAACATGCCCAGCGCGCGCAGCGTGTTGTGGCCCAGCGTCAGCCACACATCCTGCGCGGTGATGCCGCGCTCGCCCTCGATGCGCGACACGCTGCGATACCAAAAAGACTCGGGCCGGTCGTGCCAATATCTCCCCAGCGGCGCCAGCACGATGATGGCGATCACGCTGAACACGACGAGATTGAAAATGAGCTGTGACCAGGCTGGTCGGGAGCGCGGAGGATCAACGATCAGCTTGAGCAGGACCAACACGATCACCGCCAGCGGCATGATGCGAAAAGGCGTGTAGCCATAGAACCCCGCGCCAAAAACCAGACCCGCGATGAGATAGTCGGCGCGGCGGCCTGCGCCGGGCGCGCGCAGCGCGCGCAGCAGCGTCCACAGCGCGAACGTCGCCGCAATCGCAGCGTAAGGGAAGCGCAAGCCCATGCGCGTGATGGACACGGCCCATTGCATCACCGCAGCAAAGAACGCCGCCAACAGCCCCACATCTTTACCGGCCAGCTCGCGCCCCAGCAAGTAAATGCCATAGATCGCCACGAGGCCGATGAGCGCGTTCGCCAGCTTGAGGCCGTAAAAGGTGAGGCCGGTGTTGAACACGCGCATCACGGTCAAGGCCCAATAGAACTGGAACGGCTCGCGGCCCGTGTTGCGCTCAAAATAAATCGGGCGCGCGCCGTTTGCCAGGTCGTGAATGTCCAGCAATTTTTCAATGTGGTCGCTGGTCATCTCGGGCGGGATCTGTTCCAGACGATACAGGTAAAAGAACGCTGCCAACGCCATGATCGCCAACAGCGCCGCCGTGCGCCACCGAAGGCGGAGGGTCAGCCCTTCCGCTTGCGCGCCGACTCCGGTGACCAACCGAGAGAGCGGCATCAGCCAACCGAGTCCGCTGCTGAGCTTGGGCCACAGCGCGATCAGGAAAAACAACACGGCCCCCGCCCAGGCCACCACGCCGACGCTCGTGAAGGTGTTGTTGGCGGAGGCCCAATAGGCCACCGCCGCAAATCCCAACGATGCGAACGTGAACGGCCAGCGCCAACCGACCGGCTCGAAAGGCATATCGGCCGGGCGGGGCACAGGCGACGTCGGCGCGCCTACGCGGGTCAGCACGCGCCAGAACGAAAACAGGCCGACGGCGTAAAAGATAGCCGCGTCCACCCGGTACTCGGGCAGGTTGTTGAAATAGTATTGGCCCAGCAAGCAAAAGCCCACGGCGCTCGCCAGCCAGAGTGCTGTCCTCAATCGCTTGTCGTTTATCGCGTATCGCATATTGCCTATCGCCTATCGCTGATCGCGTGCTACATATTTGATCACGCGCAGCGCATCGAGGGTGATCCATTTGCTGGGTTGGTTGCGCTTTTCCAGCGGCCAGGTTCGAGAGACAGAGCCGCACACCCACCGCCCTTGATCGTCTTGACGACTCTGTACCAGCTCGAGCAGAGACGCAAAGCGCGGGTCGTGAGCGTAGCCATGAGTAGCCAGGGCCTTGATCGCGCTGAGCAAATCCCACGCGCGAGGCACGCCAAAAGTGAGCCAGCGCTTGTGCTCGCCTGCAAAGTCGTACCGGGCATCCAGCAACGCATTCGCCAGGCGATTGACCACTCGCTCGGACTTTAGCGATCGCATGTCATCTGGAAGCGCGGCCAAGCCATTGAGCGTGGCGATGGCGCCCCACAGGCAATCCCGATGCTGATAGCGCCCACAATCAAGCGCGTCCTCAGTCGTCATGTCCTCAATCAGGAACGTAAACGCGCGCCGCACACGAGGATCATTGCCCAGGCCAAAGTAAACCAGAAAGGCAAGATGCTCACCGGTTGTGCAAGGAAAGATCCCACTACGGAGTCTCTTCGTCATTGAAAAGCCACCGTTTTCATGCTGGCAGAATTTCAGAAAGGAATCGCAGCCAGCCGCCGTACACTTGTCGGGAGCAACGCCCAGCATGTGCAGCAAGGTGAGCGCGGTTACAGCCCCCTCCGCTGTGTAAGGTTTGGTCGCGTCATCTCCCCAATGACCATGTGGGTGCTGAAGCGCGAACAACTCTTTCACCCGTGGTTGGCGGGCGATGGCGGCCCTGGTCTTGAGTACGTCGGGATCGTTGGCGAGGCGACCGAGAACGTCAACCAGGGTCCAGTAGCGAACGTGTGGATTTTCTGGCTCCAGCAGCCAGGAAAGTGGATCACCCTTTAGGTGATCTAGCAAGCCTTGCATGGTGAACACCTATCACACACACTTGGATTGCAGGGGCAAGTGTCCCGCATCACGTTTCACGCCTTGGGTTTCTCTGCAATGAAAAACAAATACGCGCCTCGCTCCGGCGGCGGCTCGTCATAGTAGCGCCGCACGAGTTTTTCGGTCAGCCACAGATTGGCGCGCGTGGGCGCAAGGATCCAACGCCCGAACAATTTTTTCGTGACCAGGCTGGGCAAGCCGAAATAGTGTCCCCATTCCAGCGTCGCCAATGCGCCGGGCGAGAAATAATACCAGTGTTTGACCAATCGCAGGCTCGCCGCGTCGAGGCGCGCTTTCCACGTGGCCGGGTCATCACAGTGATGATGGCGACTGATGCGATTGAAAAACGCTTCGTAGGCGCGCGCCGGGCCGCTCAGACCCACTCGCCGCAGTCCGCGCGAGATGGAAAGAAATATCAGGAAATAGTCGCTGGGCACGCAGAACACAAATTGGCCGCCCGGCCTCAGCACACGCGCCACTTCGGCCATCACCGGCTCAAGGTCGGGAATGTGCTCCAGCACCGAGTTGCTGACGACGGTGGCGAAATGTTCCGACGGGAACGGCATCGCCGCGCCGCTGGCTTGCCCCGCCAACGAATATGCCTCACGTCTGCGCGCTTCGACGAGCGGCCCCCACCACGGATCAATTCCAACGAACGGCGGATGAGCGGGCATGGCCGAGGCAAAGTGACCGTCGCCGCAGCCCAGGTCGAGGATCGGCCCGGCCAGCGGAATGTCCCGGTAAAAGCGCGCCTCGACTGCGCGCAACAGCGCGCGAAAGTAGGGCAGGTCTTTTAAATGTGACCACAAAAAGTCGTCCACTACTGCACACCCCACAGCCCCAGCGTGCCAT
>CAYHAR010000045.1:0-16488 GCA_964354595.1 uncultured Anaerolineae bacterium
CTTCGCCGCTGTTGTCCCGCCAGACAGGTCGAGCTTATCCAGCGGGCTGCGAATGTGTCCCATTGCCTTTGGGGCCACATGGGTGTATCGCGCCGTCGTGCTTGTGGTTATCCCACCGCCGCCCGGGCCCGCGCGCAGGTTCGACTCGGGCGTGGCGACGAGTGTGACGCAGCCAGTGCCGACGACGACAGCCAGAAAAGCCGCAGGAGGGTAGCGTCACGCGTTGCTCTTGGTCAGCTCACGTTTCGCGCCGACAAAAGCTGTCTCTTCCAGCTCAACCCGCTCCTGGATGATATGCGCGAGCCAGTTCTCGACGCTCGGCTCTCGATGCAAGCGAGCCAGAAAAGCCGCGCGGGCAGCCAGTTCGGCTGGGATAGACACGGAAGCGGACTTGCCTCTGCGCACTCGGACAGGTCTTTCCCATGCCGAATCGTCATCAGCCTGCGCCACTACAATCTTGTCAATGTCTGATTCAGAAAGTTTTCCCTTTTTGACTCTTGTACTCATATTGACCACCCCGTAATGATACGAACCACATTTCCCGGCTTGAGTTGAAAGATGATCTTGAGCCTGCGCCCGCCGATTGTGGTTCCAATCAACTGATACCGATCATGGTACGATTTGTTCCGGCGCGCCTCATAATCCGAGAAGAAACATTCTACCGCCTCGTTAAACGTGACGTGGTGCGCGGCAAGTTCATCGTGCTCAAAGTCGTACTCAAAATCGGAAGGTGCGAAATGATGCCAGTTGACCACTGCCTATTGTACTCTCTTTGCGCGCTGGAACAAGATGCCGCGACAAATGCGTGGACGGTCGGCTACTCGCATGACTGGCAAAGTCAATCCACCGCCGCCCGGGCCGCGTGCAGGTTCGATTCCGGCGTAGTGACGAGCGTGACGCAGCCGGTGCCGATGATAAGCCGCCGCCCGCCGGTCTGGGCGATGGCGTCCGCGATTTCGCGCCGCACATCTTCCGGCGCGCCGCGCAGCATCGTCGCCTCGCGGCTCACGCCGCCGCACACGGCGCCTTTCACTTGAGGCAGCGCGTCGCGCAGGGTAGGGGGCGTGTCGCGGTCGTGCCAGTTCCACACCTGCACAGGATAGTCTGCGATCAGATCAAACATCACGTCGTCGCCGTGCAGGTGCACCACGTTGAGCCACAATCCCCGCGCGGCTTCCAATACGCGCAGGTCGTACTCTTTGCCAAACTCGGCGTACTCGGCTGGACTCGTCGTGGTATAGCGGGCATGCTGAACCGCAAAGAACAATCCCGCGATGCCGGTCTTGATCGCTTCTTTAATAAACTGGATCGTCACTCGCGTGATGGTTTCCAGTCCGACCTTGAGCGCGGCGGGGTGCTGACGCAAGTGGATAAAGGCGCGCTCGCCGGCCATGTGCTTGGCCTGGCCGAGCGGCGCAAAAACGGTTTGGATGAATGGCACCTCGTCGCCCAGGTCACGGTGGATGAGATCGAGGCATTTGAGTTGCGCGCCCAACGCGCCGGAACGCGGGTCAAGGGCGCCAAGATTTTTCCAATCGTCGGGCGATTGGATGGGATAGTGCGTGTAGACGCGCGTGCCTTCTTCGTGGCCGCGCCATTCGTCGCGCGCGCCCCAATCGGCCACGCTGTAGCTGGAAGCGGGCGTGACTTTGGCAAAGTCAAAATCATAGCGGCGTTGGAATCCGACGATGGAGGCGGCCAGGTCCTCGGGCCGGTAATCGTCGCCCGGAAAGTGCCGCCACAAGGCGACCGGCACGCGGTCGGTCGCCTCGCCACGGATCGCCGCTTCGAGCCGTTCTCGCCTGGTCATCGCGGGCATCTCAGACTCCCTGCGCCGCCGACCGAGCCATCCTCCGCATCATGGTCGCTTTCGCCACGTCGTTAGACGTTTCGGCCAACGCCAGCGCCCTTTCAAACGCTTGTTGGGCGCGCGCCTTGTCGCCTTTTGCTTTGGCGGCTGAGCCCAGGCCATATTGCGCGTCAATGGACTGGCTGTCGAGCGACGCGGCTTTTTCGAACGCCTCCATCGCCGAGTCGAACTCACCCCGGCTAAAGTGGCTCCAGCCCTTGTCCACGTAGGCCACGGGACTTTCAGGATGAGCGTCAACCTCGGCCCGATGCGCGGCAAAAAAATCGGTGGGCGCTTGTTCAACAGTCTTTTTAGCCATCTTGTCCTCCGAATCGCAAGTGGATTTTGATAGATTCTACTCCAAATTTGGCCGCAAATCAAATGGGTGTGTTTCAAATGAGTTGAAACCAGACCCATTCTGAGTGCTGAAAGGGTGCCCCTGAGCGTTCTTTCAACTCAAATGAAACACACCCAAATCAAATTTGAATGGGCTGGTGATTACCCACAACTCGGTTCGACCGCAGTTGCGCGAAGCGTGCGGCCCGGTGGCGGCAGTTCAACTGCCGCCAGAACGATGTGGGTAATCACCAGTGAATGGAGGATGACTCCCCGTAAAGGCGCGGGGGCAGGCGACGAAGGACGAACGACACATGGTTATTTCGGCGGCAGAATGCGCACCTTGACGGGTAGTATCACACTGTCGCCAACAGGATTCCCTGTTGCATCGAGCACCGGCGCGCGAGCGCCGTCGGCCAGCGTGTACAAGCCGACGGCAATCTCGTAATCACCCGGCGGTGCATCAGGCTGGACGCGGATGACGCTTTCGGGCGTCGCGTAATCGTCCCAGACGTATTTGTCCATCGGCCAGCGCGTGGTAGGAAAGTCGCCTGGGTTGAGCTTGTCGCGCAGCGGCTGCCCCCACAGCTTGTCGCGCGGATTGACCAGGTGCACGAACGTCTGATAATTCTTGAGCACAGGCGTGGTCGCTTTCCAGTAAAGCGTGAGCGGAAACGTGTTGCCCGCGCGCACTTGCGACTCTGGCAAATCAAAGCCCAACAGGGTGATGACGTGCGCCAGGTCCGAAGGCGTTGCGCGCGGATCAATCTTGTATTGCGCCACGAGCGCCTGCCCCGGCGGCGACGTGACGCGGAAGCACGTCTCGCACCGATCCACGATCCCGACCTTGATCAGCCCGAATGCGGCAATCGCCACGACGGCTATCCACGCCCCTTCCCCTCTTGCCACCTGCCCGCTTCGCGTGCTTCCTGTGCCCTGCGACTTGCGCCGTGTGACTTGCTTTGCAACAAGCCACGCCAGAATCACCAGTGACGCCACGCTGATAACCGTTCCCACTGTTCGGGGCAATGTCGTTCCGAACTCGACGCGCACGTCGTGCTTGCCGGCGGGGACGGGGAACGTGATGAACCCGTGCGGGTCGCTGGGCGTGATGGGTACGGGCTGACCATCCACCGTTGCGCGCCAGCCGGGAAAGTCGAACGTCAGCACACGCGCCGTGAATGGCTGCGGACTTGTCACGGTGAAGCGGTCATGCGTCGGGCCGTGCTCGACGACGGCGGCATTTGCGCCTTGCGGCAACGACGTGCGGTCAAACTTGTCCACCGCCCCACGATCATACGAAGCGATCAGGTCGGCGTTGGCGGGCGGGTGCGCTTTGACGGTGGACGGAATGAAATCGCCGGTCGAAGTCGTGCCCAGCCAGCGTCCATCGAGTTCCACCTGGATGATGCCGCGCGGCGTCGTGGAAAAGTCGGCATTCCACAGCGGTGGATACGTGGTGGGAAGCGCCAGTGCTAGTATCATCAGCAATGCTGCTGGCGTGATTCCTTTTTCAGCCCACGAGAAACGAGACGTGAGAGATCTGGTATTGGAGACTGCCACGCCCACGCAGACAGCAAGCGTCGCTGCGGCAGGGCCAAGCAATCGCCACGGGAATTGGATGAACGGCATCAGCGGCGCGTGTTCCCAGATGAATGCTGAGGGGGAGAGCATCATAAAGACCAGGAACAAGGAACTGGGAATGAAGAACATCAACAAGCGCGTTTGTGGCTCACGGCGGAAGCGAATGACGGCAGGAATAGCCAGCAATGCCAGCACCCACTGCGCCAGCCCCAGATTGCGAATGTATTTCGGCGCGGTCGCGCCGAGGTCGAGCGTGGGCGACGCGGCGAACAGATCGCGCCAGGCGACAAAGTGATTGTGAAAATCAAACTGCCCCGGCCCGACGACGTTGAGGTGGACGGCGTTGCGTTCGAGGATAAACGGCAGCCAATAGATGGCCGAGAGGCCGAGAACGAGCAAGAAATGACGAATGACCGCTTTGCGTGACGAATGTCGAGTGGCGAGTGGCGAGTGGCGAGTGACGAGTGCGGGAAAGAGTTGCCAAATGATCCAGGCGACAAGGATGGCGCTGAGAATGAGCGCCATCAGCGCGTGCGTCAAGATGAGTGCGGCCCACAGCATGATGCCAAGCGCGGATTTCCAATTCGACCTTCGAAATTCAGCATTCGAAATTTGAAACGTCCACAGCAGCCAGGGAAAGATTGCCAGCGCGAAAAACTCGGCCAGATCGCCGCGCAGGTGAGGGTCAATAAAGAGAACGTAGGGCGAAAAGACGAAAGCGGCTGCGGCAATGACGCCGGCTTGGTCGCCCCAGTTTGCGCGGACAAAGACATACACCCCCGCCGCCGCGCCGAGCAAGCCCAAGACGAACACGGCCTTGACGGCGGTCACAATGTCCAAGCCTACCAGCGCGAACAGGTTGGCGAGATAATAGGTCAGCGGAGAGTAGTAGTTAAAGATGGGATAACCGTAGCCGTACCACAAATCCGGCGCCCAGCGGACGTAGCCCGCGCTGTATCCTTCGGACAGCGCCGCGCCGATTTGCGCCGCGCGAAAGACGTGCAGCTCGGCGTCCGTCTCGCGTGGCAGGCCGGGACGCGTCAGGAATGGCCAGGCGGCCAGCACGGTCAATGCCAAGACGGCGATGACCGATAGAATGATGTCAGATGTCGGATGTCGGATTTCGGAACGCAACGAGTTATCCGGTCGGAATCTGTGATGAGGTCAGGTCACTTGCGCTTGGCTAGTTTGCGCGCAATGGACTTGCGGGCCTTGGTCGCTGCAGGTTTTGACATTTGAGATTCGAGATTTGGAATTTGATGTTCCAGCGATTCGATACGCGCGGCGAGTTGGTGCAGGCTGCGCTCGACGCGCTCCAGGCGCGCCTCAATCGTCGCTTCGGAAGCGGGCGCAGGTGGCCGGGTCGCTTGCTTTGAGATTTGAGACTCGAGATTTGAAATTTCTCCTTCGATGCGCGCAAACTGTTCTATCGTCTTGGCGCGCAGCTCGGCGGATTCGGCCAGTAGTTGCTCGACACGCGCCTGCGCCAGCCACGCCTCCGTCATCGCGGCGCGGTCTGCTCCGGCGTCCGGCTCGCCGATGGGCAAAAAGGTGCCATCCTCGCGCCGGCCCATCGCCACGACGCGCACAATCGCTTCGCGGTTCAGCGGGCCGTAAATGTGCGGGAACAAAATCCCGCCGACGTTTTCGTACTTGACGGGTGACGTGACCTTGCGCTCGTCAATCACCAGCAGCACGAAATCGCCCGGCACGCGGCGATAGACCGTGTTCGCCACGAGCAACATGCGCTCTTCATCTTTGGTGCAGTGAATGAACCCATCGCGATCAAACTCGCGCGGACGATAGGACTGGTCTACCGGTAGTGCGTTGAAATAGTCTGCTGGTGTGAGGTGATAGATGACAAAATCGGACTCCATTTGTTCCTCCGTTTGCGAATCGTAAGTCAGAGGTCCGAAGGCCGAGGGCAACTCTGCATTGCTCGCCGACCTCTGATTGTCCATTTTACCCCACCCGCGCCAAAAGAAAAGGACGGGAAACTGACTGTTCCCGTCCTTTTTCTCCCTCCCCTGCGTTGCTGTGGAGGGTTGGGGTGCGAGTTATTTCTTCACACCAAACTTTTTCTTCAACACATCCGCCAGATTCGGCTGGCCGATCTCTTGCAGCTCGTACCGCACACGCTGAGTGGGCCGGTTGATCTCGATCACGCGCCGCAGGTCAATCGGCGTGGCGACGATGACCAGGTCGCACGGCGTGTTGTTGATCGTCTCGGCCAGGTCGGCCACCTGCTGGCCGCCATAGCCCATTGCCGGAAGCACCGCGCCGGTCTTGGGATATTTCTTGTACGTCTCGGCAATCGTGCCGACGGCGTAGGGACGCGGGTCAATGATGTTGGCCGCGCCAAAGCGATGCGCCGCCACAACGCCTGCGCCAAAAGCCATCTCGCCATGCGTCGTGGTGGGGCCGTCTTCGATCACCAGCACGTCCTTGCCCACGATGGCATTCGGATCGTCCACAAAGATCGGCGAGGCAGCCTCGACGACGATGGCCTTGGGATTGACCGCGCGAATGTTGCGCCGGACGATGGCAATGTTTTCCAGGTCGGCGGTATCAATCTTGTTGATCACGACCACGTCCGCGCTGCGCAGGTTCGTTTCGCCGGGGTGATACGTCATGCCGTGGCCGGGCCGGTGTGGGTCGTCTACGACGATGTGCAGGTCGGGCTTGTAGAACGGCAGATCGTTGTTGCCGCCGTCCCACACGATAATGTCGGCTTCCTTTTCGGCCTCGCGCAAGATGCGCTCGTAATCCACGCCCGCGTAAATGACCGCGCCCAGGTCAATGTGCGGCTCGTACTCTTCGCGCTCCTCGATGGTGCACTCGTGCCGGTCGAGGTCGGCGTAATCGGCGTAGCGTTGCACGGCCTGCTTGACCAGGTCGCCATAGGGCATGGGATGGCGAATGCTGACGACCTTGTAGCCCATGTCACGCAGAAGGCTCACCACGCGGCGCGTCGTCTGGCTTTTGCCGGAGCCGGTGCGCGTGGCGCAGACGGCGACGACGGGCTTGCTAGATTTGAGCATCGTCGCGTTGCCGCCCAACAAGCGAAAGTCCGCGCCCGCCGCCAGCACGATGGATGCCTTGTGCATCACATACTCGTGCGACACATCGCTGTAGGCAAAGATCACCTGGTCTACCTTTAGCTCATGGATCAGCTTGACCAAGTCGGATTCCGGGTAAATGCGGATGCCCGTGGGGTAGAGCTGGCCGGCCAGCTCGGCGGGATAGACGCGGCCTTCAATGTTGGGAATTTGCGTCGCGGTAAAGGCGACCACTTGATAACCGGCATTGTCACGAAAATAGACGTTGAAATTATGAAAGTCGCGCCCGGCGGCTCCCATAATCAGCACACGAGTCTTGGACATTTTGGGATTCTCCTTTGGGTGGCAGACTCTTTGGGTTTTGAAAACCCGAAAGGTCTATCGTGGATTCAGGTGTGAAGCGACGAACGAGGATAGACTCGTGGCAGTCACGGATCGCAAATATCAGACCAGTAGCAATAGTAAGGGCGCTTCATTCCAATTTTGTCTTACGCGGACGTTGGTGTTGCCAGCGCGCCCAGCACGCCGTTGACAAAGCGCGGCGCGCTATCCGAGCCGAACAACTTGGCCAGCTCGACCGCCTCGTTGATGGCGACTTTGGTCGGCGTTGCGCCGCTAATGTGGAACTCGAAAATGGCGATGCGCAGCACGTTGCGATCCACCGCCGCCATTTGATCCACCGGCCATTCGGGCGCGTAACGTTGAATCAGCTTGTCCAGCTCGGCGCAGTGTTTCATCACACCGGTGACCAGCTCGCGAACAAAGGCCTCGCCATCCGTCGGCAGCGGGTCTTGGGCCAGCCGTTGATCCAACACGGTCCCGACCGGATGATGGGTGCTATCTATTTCGTAAAGGGCTTGCAGCGCGAGGATGCGCGCCTGGCGGCGAACTTTCACGGATTCCTTGTAGCCTGCTCGAGCTCTGGAAAAGCGACGTCTTGAATGTGGACGTTGATGGCTTCAATATCCATGCCCACCATATCGCGAGTGGCGCGGGCGACCTCGGCTTGAATCTTGTGGCCGACCTGGCGCAGGTTTGTGTCGGCGTCGGCGACGATGAAAAGATCAAAGCGCACACAGTCGCCGCTCACTTGGACCAGCACGCCTTCCGGCGCGCCGCGCCGCAAAAATCCCTGGAGGCCGGTGGGGACCAGCCGCACCACGCCCGGCACACTCAGGGTCGTCAGTCGCGCGATGGCGATGAGCACGTCGGGGGCGATGGTTACACGGCCTGGCGATTCGTACATGGTTTTCTCCTGATCACTGCATGACCATCCCGCCGTCCACCGAAAGCACTTGCCCGGTGACGAACGCGGCCTCGTCCGAAGCGAAAAACGCGACGGCGTAAGCGATTTCTTCCGGCTTGGCCCAGCGGCCCAGCGGCGTAAGCTTGAGCGCGGCCTCTTTGAGTTCTTGCGGCAAATCCTCGGTGAGCGCCGTGAGGACAAAGCCCGGCGCGACGACGTTGACGGTGATGTTTCGACTGCCGACCTCTTTGGCGAGCGATTTAGAGAAACCGATCAGCCCGGCTTTCGACGCCGCATAGTTGGTCTGCCCGGCGTTGCCCGCCAGCCCGGCCACCGACGAGATGTTGACGATGCGCCCGTAGCGCTGCTTCATCATCGCGCGGACAACGGCTTTGCAGCAATTGAACGCGCCCTTGAGGTTCACGTCAATCACTGCATTCCAATCCTCTTCGCTGATCCGCATGATCAAGTTGTCGCGCGTGATGCCTGCGTTGTTGACCAGGATATCCACACGCCCGAAATTGGCTAGCGCGCAATCCATAAACTCTTGAGCGCTTTTGCTATCGGCCACGTCCACGCGGCAGCCGCTCGTGCGACGCCCCGTGGCGGCGGCAATCGCCGCGGCAGTGGCATGGGCTTGCTCTTCGAGCTTGTCGCCGCACACGACGTCGGCGCCGCGCTGCGCCAGCACCTCAGCAATCGCGCGCCCGATGCCGCGCGACGCGCCAGTGACAACCGCTACTTTGCCTTCGAGTGTCATCGCGGATACCTCGCTGATTGGGATTCGTGCGGACACATTGTACCACGAGATGCAGGCGAGTCAAAACCGATTTGACTTGCGCGCCGATGAGGGTGTAAATTAACCGAGATCGCCAAAGCTGGAAACGCCAAAGGTTGTGTAAACCTCACCACCACCATCTTGTGATTCGTCGTCGGCGCGTTCGTTGACCAGCCGCGCAGCCAGGCGGAATCGGTGTGCGGAGCCGGGGCGCGGGCCTGGACGTGCGGTGAGGCCGCGCTCACGCCAAAGGCGGCAAAGTCGAAACCTGCGTCGTTGGTGGCGGCATAGACGCGGCTGCCTTGCTCCGTGTTGAATGCGCCGCCCAACACCGCCGGCGAGTGATCGCCGATGAAAGCAACCGTTTCAGAGATTTGCCGCTGCGTATCTTCGCCGCGAATCCCCAGCCACGTGTCGTAAACGTGCAGGTCGCGTCCGGCCACGGCCAAGTGCGTGTGAACGATGCCGGTCTGCTCTTGTTGGCTGGTGAGCAATTTCCCTTCTACCTGGACGATAGGCAGGCGAGAGAGCACTGCGATTCCGGTCAGCTTGCAGCGTCACTACGTCCGCGCCGCTCTGCTCGATGGCGCGCGCAATATCTTCGAGCGCATAGCGCCAGCGATTGTCAAAGCCGTAGCGGATCGTGTACGTCGCTGCAGTGATGTTGCCCGCGTCGCTTCGCACGTTCGCGCCAACGGGGAACGCGGCGACGAGGGCGACGACGCTGGCGAGGAGAGCAAGGGCCCTCTCCACACTCCCGTTCCTCCTCTCCCAAAATTTTAAGAGAGGGCAAAACTATGATCAGTCCTACAATCAGTTACAGCGGCAAACCCATGCCCTGCATCAATCGCACGGTGTATGGATACGTGAACGCAAATCCCATCGCAATGTTGAACTCGAGCAGCAAGAGCAACCCAAGCGATAACGACAATCCGGTTCGGTTGGCCTTGGCATCATCCAGCTCGATGAGTGACGTGAGTGAGAGGAGCAGCGCGGCACAAGCCGCCAGCAATCCCATTGCCGACCAGATGCCCCATCCCGGATACCCGATTGCCAATCCGATTAACACCATCGCAATCTGTCCGATTTTGCCTCGGCTTGTTTGCCCTCGCAGCGTCCAATCACGGAATGGCGGGAAAAGCGGCGTGCAGGTCAGTGCGACGAGCACCGGGGCGATGGCCGCATACTCGAAATCGCTCCAGCGCGCGATGGCGTTGGGTAGCGCCAGGAGCGACGTGATGACGAACAAGCCTGCGCCTGTCGCCAGCTCGCCGGTTACACTCAACTTGCCCGATGAGGCGACATTGGTCGATCGCGTGACGAACGACCAAACGGCGAGCGTGGCCAATCCAAGACTGATGACTATTTGGCTCGAAAGAAACTCGGGCTGGATGCTCAAGTCGAATGTGTTGCCCAACGCGCGCAAGACCTGGTCAACCGCCAGTGCCTCGATCAACGCTGGGGCAAAAGCCTCCCGCGGCCAACACGACGAGTCCGGCCTAGTAGCGCGGGATCAGCTTGTTGATATTCAACACGGGCCGGGCGACAGCGGCAATCAGCGCGGCCAGCATCAACATCATCGGCGCGTGTTTTCGCGTCGGGATCAGAGGAGCGAGAAACACAACCGCCACCAATCCAGCGGCGGCGATGGACCAGGCATCAACAGCGCCCTCAAAGCCGTGGCCGTAGAGGATGGCAAACAGCGCGGTCATGGCAACGCGCAACGCCGCGAACAAGAACAGCATGACTCCAACAGCCTCGACGATGCGCGCCTGGCGGATTTGCCTCCTTTGATTGCGAACCGGAATCCGCAATCTATTCCTGGCCGGATAGCTCAATCTCGGCTATCTGCGACTGATAGGTATGTCCCGAAGCATAAATCGAAACAGATTTCAGAGTCACAGGGGCTGGGCCAAGCTCGGAGAAAAAGGGAATCAGGTTGGGCGAGTCGTAAGGATACCACACGCCGCTGGTGGTGCGGATGTGCGGATTGCGCGGGTTGCACGTCACGCAGAACTCGGGGTTCGGCTTCAGGTTGCGGTCAGGGAGATAGTAAAAGCCTTGCAGCCAGCTCCTCGTGCCGCCGCCTTCGTCCACGTAATCAATGCGCACCATGACCGGGCACTCGGTGCCCTGCGACCCGCACACCGGCACGTCTTGTTGGAGCACGCGCAGCACGACGTGCAGTTGAAGCGAGCGGAAATCGCGAATGTCGCGGTTGACTTCTTGGGCGATGCCCGTTTCGGCATGACCGGCGCCCACGCGCGCCAGCTCTACCACCGGGCCGCGCTCGGTGATGGCGTTGCTCGCCGCGCCGCGCGACTCGCCGTCAATCTCTGGATCGGCGGTAAAGGACCTCCAGACCGCGCCCATCGGCTCGCGCAAGTCGCTATCGGCGATCAGGTTTCGCTCGGCGGGCTGGACGTCACTCAGCCCGCTGCCAGTCGGCACGACGGCGCGCTGGTCTCGGTTGACCGACACGCCGGTGTTGTTCGCCAGCGCCACGACGAGTGCTTGTCCTTCGCGGACAATTACTTGAGACTGCTGATTGTTGACTTCAACGTAGGTGCTGCCGTCCGTCACTTGGACGAGCGCCTGCGGCGTGTAAATCTGGAGGAGCACATTGCGCTCCAGAAGAGGGGGAATGTGCACGCGGATGCGGCCGCTTTCTATTCGCATCACCACGCGATGCGGTTCGGCGCTGAGCGGAAAGCGCGGCGCGCGCGCTTCCTGGATGCGGAGGCGCGTGCCGCGATAAAGCTGCACAGAGGCCAGCGTGGCGGTGAGCGGCGTGCGCGGATGGATGCTCAACAAGCCCTGGTCGCTGGGGCCGGTGGAAACCTGCGCGCCTTCGCGTCCCTGGCACAAGTCTTGTTGCCGGTTGACGACGCCGGCGGGAGTTTCTTCAGCGCCGGGGCAGGTGTAGAGCAGCGTGCCTTCCTGAACGTCCAGCGTGACCAGCTCGCCCGTGTGAGAATATAGCAAGTACCACCGGGCCGTCAACGGAACGCCGACGACCAGGCCGACGCAGGCGGCAAAGGAAATCAGGAGGACTAGCCAGGCCAGGCGCTCGGGGTTTTGTCTCATAGGTTGCTCATCGGATGTCCGGCGGATTCTACCACGCCCGGCGCGAATCGCCAAACGCGCTAGAGGTAACGCACGCGAAAGGTGGTGTACTCGCCGGTCGGCTCTTCCCAAGTGGCCTCAACGCCATCCACGCGCGCCGAAGGCGGCCCATGCCCTAACCAGTCCAGCAGCGCCTCAAGCTCAGCGCGCGTCCCTTCGGCGACGACTTGCACCGCGCCGTCCCACCGGTTCGCCACCCAGCCGGTCACGCCGAGCGTCTCAGCCTGGCGCGCGGTATAGTAGCGAAAGTTGACGCCTTGCACAATGCCGCTGACGATGGCGTGCAAGTGAGCCTGATTCGACGTTTTGCTTTTGTCTTTGCCCATAGGGACCCCGTGAAACGTAACGCGTGATGCGTGGCGCGCTAGGTTTTGCGTAACGCGCTCGACGCATAACGGGCGGCCATGCCGATCAGCACGATGAGGCCGCCCACCAAAGCCCATCGCCCCGGCGCTTCGCCCATCACCAGATACACCCACACCGGATTGAGGATCGGCTCGATGACCGAAACCAGAATCGCCTCCAGCACTGTGATGTGCTTGATCGCCGACGAGTAGAGCACGTAGGACAAGCCTAACTGAAACACGCCTAAAAAGATCAGACCGATCCAACTCGCGCCGCCCGGCGCTCCCTGCAACATGAACGGCAGGCCGATCAGGGCGGTGAGAACGTTCCCCATCAAAACAGATTCCAAGGGCGAGGCATCTTTTTGCTTGCGCAAAAAAGTGACCAGGCCCGCATAGGTCACGCCGCTGGTGATAGCGAGCACGTTGCCCAACATTCCGCCGGGCGTCAGGCGGTCGAAGAAGAACAAGATCATGCCGCCAATGACGACCGCAATCGTCGCCCAGTCGAGCCAGGAGATGCGCTCGCCCAAGAACCACGCGCCGAACAAGGCTGCGTAGACCGGCGCAGTATATTGCAGCAGAATGGCGTTGGCCGAAGTCGTGAGCTTGGTCGCCACGACGAACAGGGTCACGGTCACCGTGTAGGCGACCGCGCCGCCCACTTGCGAACGACCAGGAAAACTGCACGCGCCGCAAAGCGATCAGCAGGACGACTATGGCAATCGCGCTGCGCGCGCCGGAAATCGCCAGCGGATTCCAAGTCACCCACTTGATGAACAGCCCGCCCGAGCTCCACAGGGTGCTGGCCGCCAGGGCCAGCCCAACCGCTCGATAATGCTTCTGATTCGATTCCGCGACGGTGAGTGCGTCGCTCATGCTGTATGCGTTCCGCCTTTCTCCAAGAGACTGGGATTATAGCATACTCGACTGCTTTGCGTCCTCCTGGGGAAGGTGGATGGGTGACAGCTTTGCAGCGCACCCGATCGTCAAACGACCGTTGTACTCTGGCGGCAACCGTGATACAATTTCATCGCGCGTCGAATGGACGCGCGGGAGGAGGCTCGTGTTCAACTCACGTCAAACCGTTGCTTGGGTCGTGTGGATGCTGACGTTGGCTGCGTTGGCGTGCCAGACATCGCCGCAGCCGCTGCCCGCCACAGCGCCCGTCCAGGTCGTCACCCCTTCTGCCACTGCGCCAACGGCGGAGAGCACCACCTTTCCCACCGTCACGCCGCTTGCCACCAGCACGCTGATTCCCACGCCGGGCGAATCGCCAACGGCCACGGCGACGGTCGGCGCGCCGAGAGGAGCGCCGACGTTCACGGCCACTCCCAGCGGCCCGGCCGCCAAGCTGCAATTCACCGTGGACGACATCCAGTATTGGCTGTCGCCCAAGCGCAAGTCGGATAGCAGGGTTCAAATGACCATCACGCTTCACCCCCGGGGCGGCCTCGCGCCATACAATTTTTCCCTCGACAACGGCCCGCAGGTGCAGGGCTTGACCTACACGTTCGATTGGCACGACTGCGGGCAGACCGAGCCGCACACCATCGTCCTCACTTCCGCCGACGGTCAAAAGAGCAAACCGGTGGGGTTCATATTTCCCTACGATTGCTGACGAGGGCCAGCCAGAGCCAAGGAGCGCCGCATGGAACGCGAACCGGATGCCAGTTACGCTTTGTTTGGGGCCGAGGCGCTGCTCAAGCGTCTGCAGGCGCTCATGCAAGAGGTGGAAGGCGTGCGCCAGGCGCAGGACATTGAATGCGTGCACCGGATGCGCGTGGCTTCTCGTCGGCTGCGCAGCGCGCTGGCGTTGTTTCAAGAGTGCCTGCCCCGCAAAAAGCTGCCCGATTGGCAAAAGCAGATCCGCCGCATCACGCGCGCCCTGGGCGCTGCGCGCGACACGGACGTTCAAATTGACTGGCTGGACAAGATTCTGCGCGACTTGGCCGACGCGCGTCACAAGGCGGGCATCGAGCGCCTCCGCTTGCGTCTCCGACAGCGGCGCGAGCAATTGCAAGCCGATGTGGGCCATGCTTTGGACCAACTGGCGGCGAGCCGGGTGGCGAGCGAGATGGAGCAAACGTTGCGCCAAGACCTGGTTCAGGCGCGGTTAGGCCAGGTCAGGGCCGATTCCCCCTATGTTTATGAGCGGGCGCGCGCGGCCATCGCGCTGCGGTTGGAAGAGTTTCTGGCTTACGAGGCCTGCGTGCGTCGGCCCGAGCAAATCGAGGAACTACACGCCATGCGCATCGCCGCCAAGCGCCTGCGCTATACGATGGAAGTGTTCGCGCCGCTATATGAGGACAACCTGAAAGAACCGCTCAAGGCCGCGCGCGAGGCGCAGGATGTGTTGGGAGACATTCACGACTGTGACGTGTGGGGGCAATACCTTCCCCAGTTTATAGAAGAAGAACGAGCGCGCGCACTCGAATACTTTGGCCACACCCGCTCCTTTGGCAGACTCGCCTTGGGTCTCTTGCATCTGCAACAAGACCGCCAGGAGTATCGCACTCGACGCTACCAAGAATTTGTCGAGTTCTGGAAACAGGCCAAGAAACGAGACGTGTGGGGCAAGCTGCGCCAAACGCTGCAATCGCGCTTGGCGACGTCCGATGAGGGGCCGCACATTCTGCCGTCCCCGACGGAAGCAGTCGGTGCGCGGGTTACAGACGCAACGGGTGATTGAGCGGCGCGCCTCGGCTCGCGTGAATGGGAGGCAGCGCCCTTAAAGCCAAGTCCGCGACTCGATGGCGGGTCGGCGGATTGCCACACGAAGCGCGCCGCGAGCGTTGGGTTGAGCAGTTCAAGCGCCGAGAGTTTGTTAATCGAGTTGTAACGCGACTCGAATCCACACAGCCTCTATTGTGTGGTATCATAATCGCTGGGGCCAGGCGCGCCTGGCCTGCCTGCCTTGTTCCCGTTCGGCGATCGAGATGACCACGCTACCCGCCAAGGACTAGCGATGAGCACAGACATCCACTCCGAGTTCGTGGCAATTGAAAGCAACCTGCGCCGCTATTTGCCCGAGCAATTGGTGAACCTTTTGCTCGCTCAGCCCAGCCTAGCTACCGCCCGTCCCTGCGACGATCACCTGGACGCATTGCTACATGCTGTGTCTACTTATCTGCCGCGTTACCTGGCCAACGAGCAATTGCGCGATCCCAGGCCGGGACAGGTGAGCGGACAATTTCGCCAAGCTACGGTCATGTTCGCTGACGTGTCGGGCTTTACGGCCATGTCGGAGCGGCTTTCGCGGCGGGGCGAAGAGGGCGCGGAGAAAATCACGCGCATCGTCGGCGACCTTTTCACCACCATGCTCGACATCACCACGCGGCAGGGCGGCGACCTGCTCAAGTTCGGCGGCGATGCTTTGCTGGTCGCCTTTTTCGACGACGATCACGCGATCCGCGCTTGCCGGGCCGCTGCGCAGATGCAGCAGGCCATCGCCCGCTTTAGCCAGGTGGAGGCGTTCGGCGAGACCTTTAGCCTCAAGATGACGACGGGGTTGGGTTCGGGGTCGCTGTTCACGGCCAACCTGGGCACATCTGAAAAGATGGAATACACGGTAATGGGCGAGGCGCTGACCAACATGGCTCATGCCGAAGACCAGGCCGAGGGCGGCGAGATTTTTGTTGATCAGGCCACCTATCAAGCGATCCAATCTGATGCGAACATCGGCGAGATACGAAAGGGATGCTGCCAGGTCACATACGTCAATCCAGCGTCTTGCGATTGTCCTCTCATGCTGGAGGCGATGCCCACGCTGCGCGGCGACGACATGCTGGCGATGCTCTCGCATATCCAAGAAACTGTCGCCTGCTTGAATGCGCTGACGCCGTTTCTCCCGCCGGGCTTGCTCGATCAACTGCGCTTTGACCCGGCGCGCATGGCAGGCCGCGAGCGAGGCGAGTTCCGCCCGGTGACGGTGATGTTTGCCAATTTTTACGGCACGGAAGAGATCATTCGTCAACTGGGGCCGGAAAGAGCCGCCGAGATCACCGCCATCCTCAACGCGCACTTTACGCAGATGCAAGACCTCATCCGTCGCTACGAAGGTGTGATTGACAAGGTGATTAGCTACGTCGTCGGACATCAGATCATGGCTCTCTTTGGCGCGCCCCACGCTCACGTGGACGACCCAGAGCGAGCCGTCCGCGCGG
>CAYHAR010000045.1:16588-21532 GCA_964354595.1 uncultured Anaerolineae bacterium
CTCTTTGGCGCGCCCCACGCTCACGTGGACGACCCAGAGCGAGCCGTCCGCGCGGCGTGGGAGATGCAGGTTGCCATGTCGGCCTTTAACGAGCTAGAGACTTCGGCGGGCGTGTTTGCACTCAAGCAGCGCATCGGCATCAACACCGGGCGCGTCTTTGCCGGAAACGTCGGATCGGAGGCGCGGCACGAGTACACGGTGATGGGCGACGAGGTCAACCTGACCAGCCGGCTCATGTCGGCGGCCCGAGAAGGCCAGGTGCTCATCAGCCAGAGCACGGCGGCGCAGATCGGCAAGCGGTTCATGCTGGATGAAAAGACGCCGGTCAAAGTCAAGGGCAAAAGCAAGCCGGTGCCGAACTATGAGGTGCGCGGCATGGTCGAGCGCCACGCCGCGGAACAACCGGCGCGCCGCGCGCCGCTCGTGGGGCGCGATCCAGAGTGGCAGGTCATCTGGCGTCTGGCGGAGCAGGCGATGGGCGGCGAGTGCCGCGTGCTCGACGTGCACGGCGAGATGGGCATGGGCAAGTCGCGCGTCCTCGAAGAGCTGGTGGATCGTTGGACCGGGCAGGGAGGCGCGGTTTTTGTCGCCAGTTGTCTTTCCTATGGGCAGCACACGCCGTATGCTCCCTGGGTTTCGATTTTGCGTCAGGTGTTTGGATTGCGCGACGACGATTCGGATTTGGCGCGCGGCGAAAAAATCGTCAGCCGCCTGATCGCGGCCAATCCAGCCTGGGCCGATTGGGCGGCGCTCGTCGCCAACCTCTTGGGCGTGCCCATGTCGGAAAGCGATTTGCTCAAATCGCTCGACCCCCAGTTGCGCCAGCAAAACCTGCAGCGCATCGTCAATGGCTTGATCGTCTCCGAGTCCGCTCGTCGTCCCGCCTTGTTGGCGCTGGACGATGTTCAGTGGATTGACGAAGCCTCGCTGGTTTTGCTGAATCACCTCACTACGCCCAAGCCTTATCCCTTGTTGATTTGTATCGCTTATCGCCCGGAGGAATCGCTGGGGTTGGCGGCGGCCCACAAGCCCAACCATACGCCAGTCGCCTTGGAAGCTCTTTCGGAGGCCGGCGGCCTGGCGTTGCTTGATAGTCAACTCCCGACCGCGCCCGAGATACCGCAACGCCTGAAAGAGCTTATCCTCAAGAACGCGCAAGGCAACCCGCTGTTCATCGTCGAAATGACGCGCGCGTTGATCGAGACCTATTTGACTTTTGACGCCGAGCGCGGCATTTATCGCGCGCGCGCCGATTGGGATCGCGTCCAGGTGCCGGATACTGTGAGTCGTGTGATCCTCAGCCGCCTGGATCGGCTGGACGAGCAGAGCCGCAACATTCTCAAGGTCGCGTCGGTGATCGGGCGCGAGTTTCAAAAGTGGCTGCTTCAATCCATTTATCCCTATCGCGCCGACGAGGCCGAGATGGAAGCGTCTCTGCTGAATCTCTCTCAAAAAGAGATTCTGGAGCGCATCCAGGTGGCTTTTCTGTTTCGCCACGTGATGATGCGCGAGGTGGCTTACGAAAGCCTGCTGTATGCCGAGCGGCGCGACCTGCACGGCAAGATCGCACGCTCCATCGAGCGGCAGCAAGGCGCGCGCCTGGACGAATACGTCGAGGTGTTGGCCGAGCATTGCACGCTGGCCGAAGATTGGCTCAATGCGCTCCAGTATCACCTCAAGGCCGGTCGCCGCGCGCAGTCCGTCTTTGCCAATCAGGATGCGATTCACCGCTATCGCAAGGCGCTCGAAGTCGCTCAGCACATCCTCGACAGCCTGAGCGAGCAATTGGCGGCCCACGAAGGGTTGGGAGACACGTATCAACTGGTCGGTCGCTACGACGAGTCGTTGGGGAGCTATGCCCAGGCGCGCGCTGTGTTGGACCAGATGCCCTCTGCGCTGGACGTCGAGCGCCGTCGCGCCGATTTGTGCCGCAAGACCGGGCACATTCACGAATATCGGGGCGAGTATGACCAGGCGCTGCTGTGGATCGAACAAGGGCTGCGCTTGATGGAAGCGAAAGAGCACATCGAGACCGCTCGCCTTTACCTGGGCGGTGCGGCCGTGTTCCAGCGGGAAGGACAGTGGCAAGAAGTCATCCTGTGGTGCCGGCTGAGTTTGGACATTGCCGAAAAGCTGACGACGCAGGAGGCGCAACAGGTCGCGGCTCACGCCTGCTATCTCTTGGGCAACAGCTATCGCCGCCTGGGCGAAACGGAAAAGGCGAGCTTGTATTATCGTCGCAGCCTGGACACGTATCAAGCGCTAGAAGACAGCCCCGGCATCGCCCGCGCCTATAACAACCTGGCGACCTTTTATCGCTATCAAGACGATTGGGTGCGCGCCACCGACCATTACCAGCAAGCCTTGTCCATTCTGGAGCGCATCGGCGATTTGCACGGCCAGGCCGTCATCGCCAACAACCTGGCCGAAGTGCTCTTGAACCGGGGCCAACTGGACGAGGCCCGCGCCTGGTATCAACGCAGCCTCGATATTTCTCAAGAATTGGGCTTGAGTTTCGGGGTCGCTTTGGTGTACAATAATCTCGGCTATGCCTTTATCCGCGCCCAGGAATGGGATCAGGCGCTAGGCCATTTGCGCCAAAGCCTGGAGATGTTTGAGCGGATCGGCGCCGAAGAGTTTTTGCCGGAGCTGTATCGCCATCTGGCCGAGGCGCACTTGGGGCGCGGCGACGCGGACGAGGCGCTGACCTGGGCTGAGAAATCGCTGGAACGAGCGCTGGCCGCCGAGACGAAATTGGAAGAAGGCTGCACGCGCCGCGTGTTGGGGAGTGTTCACCTCGCCAGAGGGCAAGCGCAAGAGGCCGAAGCGCAATGGCAGCACAGCATTCGCATTCTGGAAGGGCTGGCCAGTTCTTACGAAGTGGCGCGCACCGCTATCCAGTTGGCGGCTCTATACGCCGACCAGGGCGATGAAATTCAGGCGACCCGCTTGCGCCAGCAAGCCATCGCCACCTTTGAGCGCCTGGGCGCGGAACTGGACCTGGCTCGGGCTACATCTTTTGGACACAGACGCTTCGCGCACTGATTTCACAGATTTTTTCACCTGTGTTTGTCTGCGCGAATCTGTGTTCTCAAGAATCGTGCGGTCAATAGAATTGAAAGGAGGCTTTCCGATGAACGCCAATACGAGAAAATGGTCGTTCGTTTGTCTGCTCGCGCCCCTGGCTGCCGCTGCTATGCTCATCGTTCTATTGGGAGGGGGGGCAAGCCATGATCGGGCCGTCGTCGCCGCATCGCTCTCCACTGTTCAATCTCCTTCCAACCTGGCGCAGGCGGCCAGCAACACAGAGCCTAAACCGCTCCGCGCCGCGGCTTTCACGTCTTTCTACCAGCCCGATGCCAACAGTCCCTTGTGGTTTCCGTTTGTGACCAAGGGCTACGATGGATGGCACACGGCCATCGTGGTTCAAAACCTCAACGATATTACCACGTGGCGCACGGTGAACTTTTACGACCTCGACGGGAATCTGGTGATCAGCGCAAGCTTTGACTTTGAATTGCCGTCCTACGCTTCCCGCACATTTGCCCTGGGCGCTATGGCAGAACTGCCGGAGGGCTTTGCGGGCAGCCTCAGCATCAGCGGCTCAGAGGGCGAATACCTTGCTGCCATTGCCCGGCTGGTCAACGACGACCTCCCCGGCGATGGATTGATGATGTATGAGGCCAGTTCCGGCGACTATAGCGATGTCTACCTTCCCGGCGTTTACTACGATTACGACAGCATGAATAGTGCTGTTGTCATGATCAATACCTGGCCATCCGCAGAGACCTACAGTTTCGATTTGGTAGATGTGACCGGAGTCACTTTCTATACAGCTTCCTACACTCTGGCGCAAGGACAGTCTCAGATCATTCACTTGTCGGAGCTGGGCCTCGCGTCCAACTTTGTCGGAACTGCTGTTGTCAGGCCACCAGGGATCAATGGGCGAGTGGCCGCCATGGCCTACACGGTGGCGCGCGCGGATGGGAGGGCAGCGGCCTTTGTGGGGCGCACAATGCCCGGCGAGCCTGATACCCTTTATGTGCCGCATGCCGCATACAGCTCTGATGGCCCTTTCTCAAGGTACTGGCTGTATGGAGAGGTTGATAATCCCGATCTGACTAACGACTATTATATATTCAATGGCGTCTGGGTTGCATCTGAATCGTTTTCACTGACTGCTGGGGAACTGGGCGGGCCCTATCCCGTGTCAGGCACATTGCCGGGCGACTTTCAAGGCTCTATCGTCACGCCCCGCCACAGTCCTTTGATTGGCACGCACTATGACCAGGCGGGCCGCTTGCTGGTGGCCTATGATCCTGTCATGCCGTTGGAGAGTGGCTCGCAGGCTGCTCTGCCCCGCGTGGTGCGCACCCACGCCGTCCGGACATCGTTTTTCGTCCAAAATCTAGGCACCGTCACCACCACCGTCGAGGTCCACTATAAAGCGCCCAACGGGAACGTCGTTCATACACAGATTCTCCCGGATATTCCTCCATACGCGGCTGTTGCCACGAATATGCTGAACCTGCCGCAGTTGGGCAATGGCTATGTCGGCTCTGCGTACATGTTCTCTTTGGGCGGGTCGCCCATTGCCGCCGTGGCCTACGAGAACGTGTACACGGTTGACTCGAATGAGCCGAACGACACTCCTGATGAGGCTATGCCGATTCCTGGCAATGCCTTTATCGAGTCGTGGATCAGCCATCCGCAAGACAAAGACTGGTATCGCATTTTGATCACGTCGCCGTCCGTCCTGACGCTGACCCTGGATAACCTGGCCGCCGATTTTGATCTACATTTCTTCCATGACCTCTCCCAGCCGCCCGCCATTCCTGAAGCTGAGGCAGTGGGCGAGTTGCAAGACAACGAGCAAGTTGGCGAGGGAGGCAACATTGAAAGCGTCGGCGCGTGGGATTTCACCGGGGCGTGGGACTTTACCGG
>CAYHAR010000046.1:0-1812 GCA_964354595.1 uncultured Anaerolineae bacterium
GATCACTTGACCGACAAAGACGACTGGGCCGAAATCGTCTGGCAGCCGGAATCGCTGTGGGTCGCCCGCTGGGAAGACAAGCTCTCCGCAAAACTAAAGTACGTCTGGCTGAGCGACACTGCGCCGGTCAAGCAAGAGCGCGAAGCGCACAAGTTCGACAAAGCCGACGCGCTGCGCCAGAACCTGCAAGAAATCCGCGCGCACATCGAGCAGGGCCTATCCGACGAGGACCCCAAGCGGCGAATGGTCGCCACAGCCTGCTACTTGATTGACGCGCTCTGTTTGCGCGTGGGCGACGAAAAAGACCCGGACGAAGCCGATACCGTTGGCGCGACGACGCTCCGCCCGGAGCACGTCACACTGCATCAAGACGGCACCGCCGAGTTCAAGTTCCTGGGTAAAGACTCTGTTCTGTGGCACAAAAAGATTCAACCTCCGCCGGTCGTGCTCCAAAACCTGCAAGAGCTGGTTCAGAACGCGCGCCCATCCGGTTCAGGCAGCCGCGACAAGCCACAAATCTTTCCGACGATTGACAGCAGCCACGTCAACGCCTACCTGGGCGAAATCCTGCTCGGCCTGACGGCCAAAGTCTTTCGCACCCATCACGCCACGCAGGCCGTCCGTGAGAGCCTGGCAAGCTCTAAAGTGAAAGCCCGCGATCCCGACTATGAAAAGTGGGGCGCCGTCGTCCAGGCGAACCTGGAAGCGGCCGTGCTCTGCAACCACTTCAAGACCGCGCCCGCCAACTGGAAGGATCGCCGCGAGCGTTCCGACGAGAAAAGAACCAAAGCGCAAGAGACCGTCGAGCAATATCGCGCGCAGGCGCGCCAGGCGCACGAGGCGCTCTCGGCGATTCAACGCGAGGCGCGTGAAAAGAAAGCGCAAGCTCAGACGGGCGAGCAGCGCGAGCGCGTCCAGGCCCGTTACGCCAAGAAAATCGAACAGGCTAAAAAGAAAGCCGAGACGGCCCAGAACAAGCTCAAACGAGCCGAGGCTGCGTTGGGCAAGCTCAAAATCCAGGAAACCGTGGCATCGCGGGGGCGGACCTGGAACCTGGGCACAAGTCTCAAGTCCTACATTGACCCGCGCGTGTATTATCGTTGGGGGCAGCAGGTGGATTACGACGTGCTGGAGCGTTACTATCCCAAGACCCTGCAACGCAAGTTTGCCTGGGTCAAGGAGCAAAACCGATCCCTATAGGGCGCTAACACAATTGCAATGCAATTGTCATACAACACTAACGGTACAATAGGCGTTTTGGTCTATAATAGAGAATAGTTAACTGTGCAAGCGCAGAGCCTTGGCGCCGAGTCGCTCCTGCGCATGCAAGAGGAGTGCCTATAACACTGCCTTTCAAAGAACACTTGACCTAACAGCTCAACATGCGCTGCAGGAAAGAGTGTTTTTTGTTTGCCGATTTGAGCAATGGGCCAACTGCCCCCGGGAGGTCATCATGCTCAAGTGTAACCGGTGCAAACAATACTATATTCCAGGTTACCTGGATTGCGCCTGCCGCACATCGCTCCGCGCGCCTCGTCCGTCCGTGCTTCCCTTGCGCGCCCAAGAGCGCGTGACCCCCAAGCCTTCACGTAGCCTGGCAGAAGATGAGCGCGAGAACGCCCCCACACCAGGCGCATCGAAATTGTCCAACAGTCCAGCTATCTCTCATGCTACATAGGCAGCGGCAATCGCCAAGAACAGGCAAGCCCGCTCCCGCCGGACGCTTCGCGCAAATCCGGTGGAAAGGGTGCGGGCCGGGCAATTCACGCCGGGCAATCTGAACGTGAACTCTTGAGCAAGAACGTGGCAACA
>CAYHAR010000046.1:1912-3562 GCA_964354595.1 uncultured Anaerolineae bacterium
GGCTTGTGTGCCCGAGGCGAGACTCGAACTCGCAGCCGACGGATTCGAAGTCCGGCGCTCTATCCATTGAGCTACTCGGGCCAAGGGTGGCTGACGGGCATCGAACCCGCAACCGCTGGATCCACAGTCCAGCGCTCTGCCATTGAGCTACAGCCACCATGACGAACGCGAGTATAACACGATTCGATTCAGTCGGCAAGATTTATCAGTCGCACGACCTCGCTTTGCGCCACTGTCTGCTGCGATTTAGCGCCCAAGTCCTTGAGCGTGACACTGCCCTGGGCCGCTTCGTCCGGGCCAAGGATGGCGACGAACGGAATGCCTTTGCTGTCGGCGTATTTCAACTGCCGGTCGAGCTTGACTGCGTCCGGGTAAAGCTCCACGCGCAGACCCGTCGCGCGCCACTGCGCGGCCAGCTTGCGCGCCGCGCCGAACAAGCTCGCCTCGAACGGGGCAATGAGCACCTGCGTGGGGCTGATCCTGAGCGCGGGCAGCTTGCCGTACTTTTGCAGCGCCAACCCGATGACCACGTCGCCCATGGCATAGCCGGTGGCGGCCAGGCGGTCGCCGCCCACGTCGGCCACGAGGTTATCATATCGCCCGCCGCCCAAGATGGCGCGAAACTCGCCGTCGCGGTCGCGGGCCTCGAACACCGTGCCGGTGTAATAGTCCAACCCGCGAATGACGCTCGGCTCAAACTCGATATAGTCGCTCACGCCAAAATCGGCCACAGCATCAAAAAACTCTGCCAGCTCGTCCGATTGCTTCCATAGCTCGCGGTCGTTCAGCATCGCGCTCAACGCGGCGATCTGCGGCTCGGACAGCCCAACGGACGCGGCATAGTCGGCCCAATCCTGCGCCTTCATCTTTTCGCGCTTGTCAATCACCTTGAACACGGTCGAGACCAGATCGCCGCCAATGCCCATCGCGCGCAACTGGGCATCCATCAACTTGCGATTGTTGACCTGGATGCGAAGCGCGTCCGGCCCCAGTCCCACGCTGCGAAAGAACTCGGCCCCAATCGCGGCGATCTCGGCATCGGCCTGGGCGGACTCGGAGCCAATGAGGTCAATGTTCCACTGAAAAAACTCGCGCGTGCGGCCCTTTTGAGGGCGCTCGTAGCGCCAGAACGGGCCAAACGACCACCAGCGAATCGGCTTGGGCAACATGTTCTGCTTTTGCGCCACCATCCGCGCCAGCGTCGGCGTCAGCTCCGGGCGCAGCGTGAGTTCGTCGCCGCCTCGATCCTTGAGCACAAAAGACTGCTCCTTGACCAACTCTTCGCCAGACTTGGCCGCATACAGCGCAATGTATTCGAGGATCGGCCCCTCCCATTCCTGGTAGCCAAAGCGTTCCGAGACGGCGCGGATTTTATTATAGAGCCACGTCCGCAGCGCCATCTGCTCCGGGTAAAAATCGCGCGTGCCTTTGACGGCTTGAACGAGCTGCTTTTTCATGGTTGCCTCCTCATCCTTGCGAAGGTTACGAACCTTCGCAAGGGTTCTCCGCCTTACGGAAAATGAAAAACGGCGTGGGCCAGGCCACGCCGTCAAAATATCCTCACGATCACATCAGACGCGACCCAAGCCAAAGCAGCGCACGTGGGCGTGCGAATGGTGATGGCGTCGGTTCGTTTGCAGGATCGCGTTC
>CAYHAR010000046.1:3662-21467 GCA_964354595.1 uncultured Anaerolineae bacterium
GCGCACGTGGGCGTGCGAATGGTGATGGCGTCGGTTCGTTTGCAGGATCGCGTTCATATTCATCAAAGATGATTATAGCACGGTGAGACGCATTTGCCAAGTAGGAGCGAGTCGCCCCTACTCCAACGGCCTGCCCAGCGCCTCCTCGACCGCGCGCAGCGCCTCGCCGCTGCGGACCAACTCTGCTCCGCGATCCAGGTCGGGATACATCAGCCGGTCGCGTTCGAGGTGCGAGATGTCTTGGCGAATGCGCGGGTAGGCCGTCCCCGCGCCCAGCTGGGCGCGCGGGTCGGCCTTGACGCGAAAACCGAGCGCCTGCGCCGCCGTCACCAGCTCGATGCCGACGACGCGCTCGACGTTGCGCAAAATCTGCCAGGCGTGCCGCGCCGCGTTCATCGAGTTGCTAATGTGGTCTTCCTGATCTCCAAGATGCACGCAAGCGGCATTCGTCTTTTGCCGTTTGTCGTTACGCCGATTGACGAACGCTCTGGTCTGTCGTACAATTGACCCCAGTTGACGCGCCATGTTCGAACACAAGGAGCGATCGAATGCCACTTCCACAAGCCCAAATGCCTCGCTATCCGGTCCAAGCGATGACGACCGCATTTCACGTCGAAGGAGCGATGGAGCCCATTGGCCCGGTCATCAACTATCTCAACGACGTGAACCGGCAGCACATCCCCTTTCTCGATGCGACGGTGAGCGCGCTGACGCCAGGGCCGATGGGCAAGATTGTTCGCTCGCAGCTCGTCGTCCCCAAGACGGATATTGTAGCCATCTACCTGGATAACGCCGAGGCGCAATCTTCTGTCCAACTCTTGAAGCGCATCGAGCGTTGCATCGCTTACCTGCCGTCGCTCGTGTGCCGCGCCGAGTTTCACATGGGCACCGACACCCGCTGGCAGGACATGTTCAGCCTGCTGGCTGGCGACTTTTTCGCCGTGACGGCGGCCACCGTGTTTCCCATCATCGCGCTGCCCGGACCGTTTCCGCCGCAAGCCAACTTGCTGATCCTCAATCGGCTCCACGTGCGGATGCTACATCTGGATCAAGCGTAGATCAATTCTTGGTCGCCACGGCGATCAGCGCCTCGACCATGCCCATTCGCTCGCGCTCACGTTCCAGCGTCAGGCCGGCCTCGGCCAGGGCGTTCGCAATGCCGGGCGGCTCTGGCTCTTGCTGGCCGGTGATCGTGTAAAGCCGTTCGAGCAAGCGCGCCAGCAGGCTGGCATTGAACAGCACGCCCGGCACAATGACAGCCCGTCCCCCCTGCCCCATCACGCGCGCTATCTCTGTTAACGTCGCCGGATGAATGATAAACTCGGTGGGAAAAGTGGACGCCACCGAGTCAAAGCTGCCTGCGCGAAACGGCAACGCTTGCGCGCGGGCGCGAACGAGTGGAACATCTAGTTTCGCGCGGCGCAGTCTCTCTCGCGCCAGTTGCCCCATCTGCGACGAAAGGTCAAGTCCGACCGGCTCAAATTCCGCATCGCGCATCGCCACGAGCAAATGCCCCGGCCCGTGCGCCAATTCCAACACACGCCGCCCGCGCAAGCGCGGGATCGCCGCGCGCCCCCACACTTTCCACTGCCCAAACGAGACCAGCCACGCGACGAGGTCATACGTCCACGCCATCTCGTGGTAGAGCAAACGGAAAAAGGAGCGGATGAAGAAATGCCACAGAGACCGCCGACCACCAACCGCAGACCGCTGCTCACTCTCAGACATGGGTTCCAGTCCATCGTTGCGCTTCAGCCGCTTGGCCGAGCGCGGAGCGCGAAGGCCAAGTTGGCTGCAAGCGGGGGTTAACCCGCCTAATGGTTCAGTAAAGCGGTGCGAAATTCATCTTCAATGTCCGCCAACCTGTGCAGCGTATCAGCAAGAGAAGCCCAACTCTCCCGAACGGCTAACGTGTGGCTCCTGCCAAACAGCTCGGCTTGCCTGCGCTTCAACGCAGCCAATGCAGGCGCGCACGGGCTAAAGAACGAAGCAAAGTCGAGCGCTCGTCGTGCACTGAGTTTGAGCATAAAGTCGGCAAGATGCGCTTTCAATTGGGGCGCAACCTTTCCATGCCGCACGTAATTGGCGCATGTGAAAATGGCTTTGCGTCCGATGGCCCAGTTCTTTGCCCAAGTTTCATGTGTGGCGATGTGCTCACTCGTCTGGTAGCCCGCTTTAAAAGATTGGAGAGCGCGGTTGTAAATCTCTTCTTCTGTCGGCTGTTCACGGCATTGCAGTGCTGTCCAGTACCGATAAAAGCCACGGCGATAGTCAATCCGCTCGGCTTTCCATGCCGATTCCAAATCTTGGAGCGAGAGTGCAACGTGCGGAAAGCCTGCGGGGTCGTGCAGGTAGATCTCGTGATCGTCCATGCCGTAGGCCAACACATAGTGGTCTACGCCGCTGAAATTGGAATGCAATGGGTCATAGCAAAGAAAGCCCGCGTCGAGCGGCCCCAAGATCGCGGGGTTTTGCACCAAGTCAGCGCGCAACACTTCAAAAGGCGGCGGGGTCGCTTCTTGGCTCCACTTTTCGGTAAAGCGAAATCCGAGCAGTTCCAGGGCCTGGCTGATGCCCCTATCGGGCGGGGTAGCTAAACTGTTAAAGAAGATAAGGTCTGCTCCGTCAATCCAAAACGCGCCGAGACCAACGCCGCAAAGTGCTTCAATGCGTGAAGGCGAAATATTTTCGCCATGAGCGGCAAGAATCATGGCAGTTGCATTTGCGTAGCAGTAGTCGCCGTTACCAATGTAGGGAATCATGTATCTCTCTCCTTCACTTGGGACGCCACGATTGTGACACGCGGGCTAACACTGAATGGCAGAAAAAGTGACCAGTTCGATGCCCAAGCCGGTGAGGGACTGGCGGATGGCAGGGTCGCACAGGAGCGCGAGTTCTTTTTCGCGTTGGAGGGCATACGTGGACTCGGCGCGCAACGTCTCATCGGCCAGGCCCGGATGCGTCATCATCTCGGTCGTGCCCTCGGGCAATCCCCGCAGCAAACCCAAGAGATAGTCGAGGTTGAGCGCCTCGTCGCCGAAAAAGCTCTGGATGAAATGATCCGGCCCGCGCGCCGGCTTGGCTTGCAGCAGCGCACGGTCGGCGGCGAGCACACTGGCTACCTGTTCAGGTGGCAAGCGCAAAAGGCCGGCGGGCGGTGGCTCGTCTTGGCGTGAAAACGGGATGCGTGTGGGCAGCTTGAACTCGGCAGCCAGGCCGAGGTACACCTCAAAGAAGCGCGGCAACAGATGGACAAAGTGATGCGCGTCGAGGTGATCGGGCAAGCGGCCTGTGACATTTTGGAATGTCCTGATTTGCGCTTTTAGCTCGGATTCTAGTTCCGCCAGGTCGAGGCGCTCAGGGTTGGCAAAGATGGCTTCTTGCGACAGAAAATTTCCATGCTCGTCCACGAGCGATGCGACCCACTCGGGCGGCAACAGCGGCCGCCCCGATGTGAACACAAAGTGAACGCCCAATCCCAATTGCGGGCATTCGTCTTTGGCGCGCGCAAGCGCCGTCGCGCCGGAATAGTTCATCATCGCCGTCGCGCTGGTGACGATGCCCTCGCGGTGCGCGCGCAAGATGCCGTCCGTCACGCCGCTCGTGCGGCCCAGATCATCCGCATTCACGATGAGCCGTTTAGTCATGGGGTCTCCTACGGCATGTCAGCAAAAGCGGCTTGAAGCGCGTAGACCACGCCCACCAGCCCCGGCCCAGTATGCGCGCCCAACACCGGGGCGACAGAGACAGTCGGTAGCCAGGTGCACTTGAAGAGTTGATCCAACCGCTCGCGCAGCATGGCCGCTCCCCTGGCGTTGTCCCCGTGAACGATTTGGAAGCGCATGGCGGTGCCGGGCGAATACTTGGCGGCCACGTGGTCGGCCATCTTCAAGATCGCCCGGTCGAGCGTCCGCGTCTGGCCGTGCTGCACGTATGTCCCGCCCGCCTTCTCCACGCCGATGAGAGGCTTGATGTTCAACACCGAAGCGATCAACCCCTTGAGGTGGCTGATGCGCCCGCCGTGAATCAGGTACTTGAGCGTCGCCAAAGTGTAAAGGGTATCCGTGGCGGCGCTGACCCGCTCCAGCAGGGAGAGAATTCGTTCCTTCGGCCAGCCAGCCTTTGAAGCGCGGGCAGCCGTTTCCACCTGCCATCCCTCCGCCGCCGACAAAGTCTTGGTATCAACGATGGTGACGTTCGCCTCCGGCGCCATCGCCGCGCCCGCCTTGGCCGCGTTGACCGTGCCACTCAAGCCCGACGAGATGTGAATGGAGAGAATGTCGGGATCGGTAGCGGCCAGCCGCCGATACATCTCGGCAAAGTCTGACGCCGAGGGCTGCGACGTGGTCGGAAAACTCTCGGTCGCCGCCAACATGCGATAGAATTCGTCCGGTTGAATGTCCACTCCGCTCCGAAAAGATTTACCTTCGAGCGTGAGGATGAGAGGGACGAGGTGAATCTCTAGTCCGGCCATTTGCTCCGGGGATAGGTCCATGCCACGATCACTTACGATTTGCATTTTGATCTCCTTTCTTTGTGGTGAAACGTCAAGCAACTAGCCGCGGCCTACCCTATTCATAGCGTTCTGTGGTATCATAGGGTCACCGTCTCGGCTCAAGACATGGGAGTGAAAACATGGCCGCTCTACGCGACGTTGCTGTGATTCTGCTCGCTGTCGAAGCGATAGTGTTGCTGCTCGTTCCGGCGGCGGTCATCGGCGCGAGTTGGTACGGCGCGCGTTGGATGCGCTGCAAGCTGCCGCCGATTTTTGCCCAGGTGCGCCGGTACGCGATGCTGGCGCAAGTCTACGTGCAGCGCGCCGGCGCGGCCGTCGTCGCCCCGTTGATAGCGGCGTATGCGCTGGCCGCGCGACTGTGCGCATGCCTGAATTTCCTGATCGGACTCGTCCAGGAGGAAAACTAGTGGAAACCAACCCCGGCTTGAACTGGAAGACCAAGTTAATGTTGCTCGGCGGCATCGCCGGCGCGCTCGTCGGCGTGGGCGCGGCCTACCTCTACGTTCGCTCGGTGGATGCAGAACAAGGCGGCCTGGCGTTGGCCCCACGTCCCGTCAAGCCGACGGCGGCCGTGTCGGTGGGGCTTTCGGTGCTGGGCCTCCTGCGGCAGATCGCCAGCCTGGGTATGGACGAATGATGAATTTCGAATGTCGAATCGCCTTCCCAGATTCGACATTCGACCTTCGTCATTCGACCTTCGGCAGCGGTCGGCCCAACATCTGCAATCCACGCTTGGCCCAATCGTTGTTCGGGTTGAGCGTCAGCACGTTTTCCAGCGCAATGGCCTTGTCGTCCTCGCCATCCACAACGCCCGAAAGCCACAGCCAGGCAGACTCGTTCTGCTCGTCCTGCTCGATCACTTTTAACAGGATGGCGCGCGCCTCCTCACGTCGGCCAGCCTTGACCAGCGCAATGCCCTGCTGAAGCAACTCAGTGGTATCCGGCATGAGCTTTCCCTCGCTCATCGCAGATCGCATATCGCGGATCGGCGTAGGCGATACGCGATATGCGATACGCGACGCGCTTGCATCAGTCAGATTCAGCCGGGACGAAATACACGTCCGTCGGTTGAAACTTGGAATTCCTCAGATACCGCGCTTTGACCTTCATGCCGATCCAATCGAGGCTGGCCTGGTTGGGATCCATGCCGACAAGCCGACTGAGGAACAATGTGTTCGCGCCCTCAAACTCGACGAGGATGAGGATGAATGGGCACTGTGGCAGGAATGCTTCTGAGCCAAAGTGGCAGACGGTAAAGGCGTGAATGGTTGCTTCATCAGGCAGCTTGACCCATTCGGTTTCTTTGCCCGTGAACATGTCGTGCCCGCGCGGGTTGGCGTAGGTGTGGCCGGTCTCGGGTTCGCGGCTGCCGAGAAAGACCTTGTTCGCCAGTCCCGCAAAGAACGGGCTATCCTGCCCGTAGCTGTGCAGATAGTTGACCTGATAGGGGAACTTTATCACGATGGGCGACATCTTTTTGAGGAACGCGAGCGCTTCCTCGTCCAGCTTTTTGGGGAACGGGACGTTGTAAAGGACCGTTCCTTCCAGCGTTTCTTCTACTTTGATTTCGTTTTCGTTAGCCATGGTTTTGCTCCTCATCACCCTTCCCGTTCCAAGATGCTGACCGTCACGTACGTCCCGGTTCCCGCGTGGCTATGGATCGCGCCGCGCCTGGCGTTCTTGATTTGCAGCATCGGACTCTTGAAATGCTTGTCAATCGTCCCCTGCAATTGCCAGATGGCAAACACCGCCTGCATCAACCCGGTCGCGCCGACGGGATGCCCGCAGGCGATCAATCCACCGGATGGGTTGACCGGGCAGATTGGCTTTTCCGGCAGATCGAGGCCATAGTCCACGCCCGGCATGAACGCTTTGCCCGAGACGGCGAACGGCCCGCCTTCGCCGTAGCGGCACAAGCCCATGTCCTCATACGTCTGAATCTCGGACGAGGTGTAGGCGTCGTGCAGCTCGACGAAATCAATCTCGCGGAGCGGGTCGTTGATCTTGGCCATCTTGCAGGCTTCTTTGCCGGCCATGCGCCCGGCTCGGAACGAATGCACGCCCGGATAGCGGAAACCCTTGTCCCACAGTTTCTTGTAATAGGCTTTGGTCTCGTCGCTGCTGACTTCGTGCGGCAGCGCGTTGTAGCGCATAAAATCGTCGTAGGATTGATGCGGCCGGTCGGCCATCCGCATTGCGTCCGTGCCGCGACCGATGCCGGTCACCTTGGCCAAGGGCCGTGTGATCTTGGCGCCGGCCTGTTCCAGCTTCTTGATGCCTTCTTCGCTGGCGAGGATCGTCGCCGCCGCGCCATCGCTCATCACGCATATATCCAGCCGCGTCAACGGCCAGGCCACCATCGGCGCGTTGCGGACGTCCTGGATCGTGATGCGCTGGCTCTTTTGAGCGTAGGGATTGTAAAAGGCGTTGATGTAATTCTTGACGCTGACGTGCGCCAGTTGCTCGACCGTGGTGCCAAACTCTTTCATGTGGCGCGTGACCATCATCGCGTAATAGCCGGAATAGAACCCGCCGACGGGATAATCGAACGACACGTCAGAGGCGAGCGCGATGAATTCGTTGCCTTTCCAGGTCTCGACGTGGCTCATCGTCTCAAAGCCATACGCCACGCACACGTCCATGTAGCCGCTGGCGATGGCTTTCCAGGCTTCCTGGAAGCAGATGCCGCCCGTCGCGCCGCCGCCTTCGACGCGATGGCTGGGCTTGGGACACAGACCCAGGTAGTCTTGGGCCATGATGCCGGCCATCAGTTGGCGGCTAAAGTGATCGGAAAAGTACGAAGCCACCGAGCCATCCACCAGCTCGGTGAACTGGGCAAATTCCAGGCCAATGTCATCGATGGCATAGTCATACGCCTCTTTGACGATGGCCTGGAAGGTCTTGTCGGGGCGCGCTTTGGCAAACTTGGACACCCCGCCGGACACGGCATAAACGGGTCGCATGATGTGATCCTCCTGTTTGTTGTGCTTTTTTTCAGCGGCGATACGCCGCCTATTCTATCCTTGCCAGCCCGCCCTGTCAAACTCGTAGGGGCAGGTCTTGCGCCTGCCCGGCGTGCCGACAACCACAAGGATTGCCTCTACGTTTTGGGCGAGTTTGTCAACTCTCACCGCCGATGGTATAATCGCCTCCGGTCAGTCGCGGACTGACCATTTGTTTGTCCCAACACCTTGCAGAGGGGCGGACATGACATTTGGCGTAACTGCTTATCCGTTTCCTATCCGCTGATAATTGGTGCGCGTCAAAAGCGCAATCAAAATCAGTTTACCCAACAAGGAGTTTTAAAGCATTCTATGGAAGTTATTACCGGTTTGATCTCATGGTTTGTCGATTTTATCCTGCACATGGACACCCACCTCGACCTGATCGTCCGCAGTATGGGGGGCTGGAGCTATGCCTTGCTGTTCATAGTGATCTTTGTCGAAACCGGCCTGGTCGTCATGCCTTTTTTGCCCGGCGATTCGCTGTTGTTCGCGGCTGGGTCGTTGGCGGCGCTCGGCTCGTTGAATGTGTGGGCGCTGTTTGCGCTGCTGGCGTTGGCCGCGATTGTGGGCGATACGGTGAATTACTGGATCGGACACTATATTGGCCCGCGCGTGTTTAGCACAAACTCCCGCTTTCTGAAGCGCGAATATCTGGACCGCACGCACGCCTTTTACGAAAAGCACGGCGGCAAGACCATCTTCCTCGCGCGATTTATCCCCATTATCCGCACCTTCGCGCCGTTCGTGGCCGGGGTGGGGCGGATGAGCTACGGCTACTTTATTACTTACAACGTGGTGGGCGGGCTGGTGTGGACGGCGTTGTTTGTCTTTGGCGGCTACTTGTTCGGCAACCTGCCGTTTGTAAAGAACAACTTTTCGCTCGTCATCATGGTCATCGTCGTTATTTCGGTTCTGCCGGCGGTGTGGGAAGCGCTCCGCAGCAGAGCGCCCGCGAAACCGGCCGCGCAGTTGAAAGACTGACGGCGGGTAACTGCTCGCCCCCTCTGTCCCCCCATCGCCGCCCACCGGTATCTCGTGGCAGGCGCGGCCGGCATGGAGTATCGTCGCGTTGATCCATCTCTGGAAAGAGAACCGCGACGGAATCTTGGCCTGGATCAAAAAACGGCTCGCGCGCGCAAGCGCCAGAAGCATAGTCAGTTCAAGACAATTCACACGAGCGTTCTATCAGCCCGCAGACCACTGTGGGCTTTTTTGTCATCTGGCGACAGAGAGGGCGCTCGCCTCAACTCGCCGAGTTCGGGTTCGTCAGGCGGGCCAAGTCTGCTTGAGCCGCATGGTTGTCGGGATCAATGTCCAGCACGCGGCGCAGACATTCGATGCGCTGCGCCTCGGTCTCCACCAAGCGAGCCAGCCACAGCCACGCCTCCTCGCTGCGCGGCTCTTGCTCCACTGCCTGAAGCAGCAACACCAGCGCCTGGTCGCGGTTGCCAATCCGCGCGGCCATGATTCCATCGCGCGCCGCATCGCCGGGGTCTTTAGGCAACACAGAATCCAACGCTGGCTCTGCCGAAAAATCGAGAGCGGGGCGCTGCCGCTTGATCAACTGCACGGGCTTGTCGCGCGGCGGAAGCTGCTCGTAGGGCACCTCGGGCAACAACGCCAGCAGGCAGCGGCCCGCTCGATCCTTTGGATGAGATTCGACCCAGGCTTGCAGCTTGCGAGCCGAATGATAGGGCCGGTCGGCCAAGCCCACGCGCCACAAAAAGCCAGCCAGCGGACTGGAATCCTGCAAGCCGGCCAGAAGCGTTTGCGCGCGAGCCGTATCGTGTTGTATCGCGCACAGCACGGCCTCGGCCAGCGGCTCGCCCAAGATTGCCTTGAGCCGGGTCGCGGCGCAATCCGGGCAGACGATTTGCCCGCCGCCTTCGCAGACGTGGCACCACTCGCGCCCGCGACCCCGGCAAATCTCGCAGTCCACCAAGCCCGTCGCATGACAACGCCCGCATTCTTCCCAGGTCTCTAGCCTGCCGCTGACAGCCATCGCCGAGGTCGCTATCCATCCCAGCCCATGGCAGTCATCGCACTTGCGAAAGGTCTGTCCCTGGCAAGCGGAGCACAATTCGGTGCAGAGCCCGGCGCAGCGTGGGCAGGTAACACGCCCGACCTGGCCGCAGGTAGGGCATTCAGTAAGAGGCAAACGCTGCCGCGCCTCAATCTGCTCCAGGCCCGCGCGCGCGGCGGCGTTATCCGGCTCGATCTCGATCACGCGGCGCAAACAATCGGCGCGTTGATCGTCGTCCTCGACGGCGCCGGAAAGCCACAGCCACGCTGCCGCGTCGAGCGGGTCGCGCGCGACAGCTTCTGTGAGCAGGCGGAGCGCGGCGTCTCGATGGCCTTGCTCGAGTGCAGTGATTCCCAGCTCGGTCAGCTCAGACATGGACATATATCAAACGGGTGCAGAGCGCCAGTCCGGCGATCAAGAGCACGATGGCTCCGCTGCCACACACGCCTGGCGCAGGCAAGGATTTTGGCGTGGCCGTCGGCGCAAGAGTCATCGTCAGTTGCGGCGATGCAGTTGACGCAGGCGACCGGGTTGGTTGAGGCACAACGGTATAGGGCGTGAGCGGCGGCATCCCTTCGACGGAAACATCGTCGCACACAACAGGCGAGAGATTGCCCTGAGCGTCGCGGTATTGAACGCTCGCGTAAAAGCCGATCCAGTTGATGGCAGCTGTCACCGTAAATCGCTTGGAGGCTGCAAAAGGCTCCCAGGGAATGGAGGCCATCTCGCCCTCTTTTAAGCATCCGCCGCCATATCGCGTTGCCGTTCGCATCTCGGTCACTTCTGCGAGCGGGCTGGTTGCCGTAAACGCCGCTCGAATAGAGACGGGCGAGCCGGCTGCGCCACCGACGCAGCAAGCTCCTCCTTGGAGCGCGACCGAGCCGGTGACCGGGTGTGACGCAAGAAGCGCCGTCGGCTCTGGGAAACACGCCGGATCACCCATCACGCCCCACTCGATGGCAAGCTGCTGCGCGTCCTGGTTGTTCGGATCGAGCGCCAAGATGGCCTTGAGCTGCTCACACACCTGGCTGCGATAGGGTTCCGGCAAGACCTCCGGGGAATGCGCGGCGAGAAAATTCGCAAACGCCAGGCGAGCCGGAATGCTTTTCGGCGCGAGCTGGATCGCGCGCTTGAACTCGGCTTCGGCCAGCGGGCCAAAGCGATTGGCCAACGTCGAGCGCTCCGGCCAATAGCCTCTCTGAATCGGGACGGCCATGTAATAGGCCTGCGCCAGTACCAAATGCGCCGTCGGGTCATTCGGTTTGCTCTGCGCCTGCCGGCGCGCAGCGAGGATCGCTTGCCATCGCTCCGGCTTGAGCACGCTCAGCCGTACATTGTCCTCGCTCTTGGGCTCCAGATTCTCGAAATGCCAACGCAGTTGATTGCCTTCGACGACAAAGGGCGGCGTCTTGGAAGGGTAATACGCTTCGGCTGCCGGCTCGTCGCTCGTGCGCATGTCCGGGTCAACCGGATAAGGGAACCGAAAGATAATATCCCCCTGCCCGATAGGCCCGCGCCAGCCTGCGCCGGTTTCGAGAATGTAGTAAAAGTCCACGAACGCGCCCCAGTCAATCGGCTCCGCGCGATACTGGACCGTCAGACGCACGTCCTGGCCCGGCGCGAATCGCACCGAACGGACGGCCCAGGGCTGTCCGTCGAAATCCACTTGCTTCCACGGAATCTCGGCGCCATCCACGTAGGTCTTGACATCCTGGATGATCGCTCCAAATTCGGCAGGAGGTCCGCCCACCGGGCTGGGCCAGGCCATCGGAAAGCGCACGTCCAGCGTCTCGACTGCGCTGCCGAGATTGCGCATGGTAAAATCGGCCGTGACAAACGCGACGGTGGTAGTGACCAGCTCCGGGTCCCAGCGGCGTCTCGGCAATGATGCGAGGCGCATCTCCAGCACGACTTGCTCGGCGACCATTTGCACCTGCGTCCCCTGACCCGGCGTGACATCGCTGGCGGCAGCGTTGGGAGGCGGGGCGTCGTCGGCCCAGGCGCGCTGCGCCAAGAGCAGCGCCAACGCAATCGCCAGGATCGCCAAGACAGTCGTCATGCACCAGTTTTTCATACGCATCCCTGCCCTCTTTACTCTCTTTACTCGTACCGCAACGCGCGCACGATTTCCATGCCGGCTGCCTGACGCGCCGGGACCAGGGCCGCCAGCACGCCAAAGGCCCAACGCCGTACCGATGGCTGCGAGCAGCAACGCCTCGGCGATCACCATCCGGCGCACTTTGCGTCGCGGCAAATCTAGGCCGTCTCGTCGCGCTCGGATAGGCCCGGGCCTTGCCCGGCCCAATCGGGACGCGGATAGTTGAGGCCATAGGCCTGGTAGGCCGAGTCAACGATGCGCCCGTGCAGGTCGGCAAAACGGCCTTGTCGCCGCCCGTGCCGGTATCGTGCGCCGGAGACCCTAAGGGTTTCCAAAAACCCTTAGGGTCTATGGAGTCAACGATGCGTCTGCGCAGGTCGGTCAGGACGGCCTTGTCGCCGCCTGTGCCGGTGTCGTGAACCAGAACGTATGGTTTGTGCATAGGGGATCGAGGGTTACCGCGAACTGCCCGATGAGCTGGTACATATTCCGCGCGTTCAGGCGGCTTATCGTATTCATCTTTGATCCCATTCTTCCAATACTTGCTGCGCCTGACCTGCATAGCGCGCCATGAGTCTGTCGAACACATCCATAGCCCTCTCGCGCATTGTATAGGTCGCCGTCGGATCATTGTAAATTCGCAAAACAAGCCTTATCAGTTTCTCACTGCCGTGGGTCCACATTCGATTTTCGACGGGATACTCGTTATCTAAAACAGTCTCAACAACTGAAAGGGTCCATAATGGATCTAGTAAACCATATTCCCACAAGTACTCTGCAAACCGGGATATGTCGTCTTGGAGAAATCGTGAAGCAGCACAAGCTTCGATAAATTTACGAAGTGAGAAAACGTGATCGCCACGGAGATGTGCATAGATTCCACCAATAACCTGTCGCACTGAGGTATCCTCATCATTCAGGAGCTTCTCCAACTCTTGCACACAGACAGAGCACTTGTCCGCAATATTGTACGAATAGACTCGTGCAGCGCCTCGCCTTAATGCTACTGAACCCGTGACAGCTTCAGTTGCCATACTCTGGGCATCAGCTTGTTCTTCCGAATTCAATGCTTGGGGCGATATTGCCGCTATGCAAGCAAGTTCGGCACCACGTTGTTGACAAGGCTCTTTGTCACTATCCATCAAAGCGCGAATGAACGGCTTCATGCGTGCAAAGTATTTATAGATGCCATAACGTACAAACTCTTGTGTATGCTGCGAGTTCAACAGAGCAGGGTGTCTGTCCATCAATCTCTCAAAGAGGGAAATCGCGTGCTCCCGATCTTCATGCAAAACGTAAAGGAGTTCTTCAATAGCGCCGGACCGCAAAGATGTAGAAGGATCTGTTGTAGCAAACTCGATGAGTTTCCACTTGTGTTGTTGGGCTTGATCGCTTTTTTGCTGATTGAGCGCACGCATCATGGTTCTGAACGTGCTGCCACGGTCCGAGTTGAGATAGCTTTCATAAGGCTCTTGTCTATCGTTTTGTTCCCACCCAGTTTCATCCTTACCCATTAGGCCGCGGGCACAATTTTCCAACAGAGCCATAATATCATCGGGTAGTCCATCTTTGATGCGCTTTTGTAATGCCCATGCGGTAGTTCGCATAACATCACGTCCTGCTTGAGGCACAAAACGTCTTACCACATTAAAGGGCCATTCGGCGGGAGCATTGGATTCCGCCAAGCCATTGATAAAGGCTTCTACATAAGCATCGTCAATGGTATCAGGCACACGATCAATCAAGCGATAAAATCTTTCTGGGTTCTCTTTCACCAAACCAACCAAGACACTTGCTAACTCATGAGCGCCTCCTTTGAGGAAATCCTTGTGCTCGACATCGCCATGGTATTTTCTCATTGCGCGCAACCAGGCTCTGTCAGACATTTTCTTTGCCGCATCCTCTGCAATTGGCGGGCCAACGAACCCGCCCTCCATGGTGATAGGGCTCTCCGAAGCCCCAACACCTGGGAACTTGTGTTCCAACTCACGTAAGCAACGCTGTCCCCGCTCAGTCAAATAGTCTGTGGGAATAGATTGCAGGAGAAAGAGTTGTTCCAATCCTCGAAGTTGCAGTGCCCTAATCCCACCGCGTTTCCAGACTGGGGTATAAGAGAGAATGAAAGCCTCCAATTCAGCACGTTGGTCATCAGTGAGAAATGGGTAGATTGCCCTAACTAGCCGTCGGCTATCATATTGTTCACGGTCGCCGAGGTCGAGTCGCCGTTTATCTGCAAGTAAGAATTGTAAGGCATCTACTGCATACACCTCTGGCACAGTCCAATAAACATGGGCCAGCAACTGTTGAGTAGTCTGATAGGGAAGGGAAGCTAAATGAGTGGCGATTTGCCTAAATTTCGGAGGGTCAATCCTTGCAGCCGAAGATAAAGCCACAATGTAGCTGTGGACAAGTGTGTGCTGCACAGCAAAAGTGTCCTCAAACCAGTTATAGGAAAGGTCGTCGGCACGATAAAGAAGTGTATCATCTTCTGGCCTGCTTGTGAGTTGAATGGCCTGCTCAAGCCATGGTAGCATGGACTCTAGGAAGCACATTGGCTCAACTTGGGCAACCATTTCAAGCACTTTATCCAGCATAGTATTACGCAGGGATTCTAACTCAGTACATAAGGAAGGTGCCAAAAGAAACGAATCGTTCGTGTCCTTTCGCTTCGATTGATAATCCTCCAATACTTGATCAAGCACCAACCGGATCAGTCGGCAAGCTGCGCGTGGATGCGTTCGTGCAATCTCCGCCACGTCATAAAAACGACTGTGGCTGAATTGGGGTATCGCACGACAAAGCTGTTCGAAAAGCTCGACTGCTTCAACGCTATACCAATTCCGGATCATGGATGTCATCCATGTCAGACGAGTATTCCACTGCTCACTGCGTCCCAGCCGGGGGCGGACTATATTAACAACTTCGGTTTGTGCCACCTCAAGCAATGAAGCCAAGTACGGAATGACTTGTGTATCAAGCGTCTGATCATCTTGAGACAACAGGTCTTGAAGTGGCCTGCCAGCAAGTCGCGCGAACCAGCCACGGTTGCCATGCATGGCTCTCAATAGCCTTGGTCGAGTAACAAGGTCAAAGAGCATCCGGCGTGCAATGACCCATTCGTCATCGGTTGGATCCAACAATGCGCCAAACCATCGCATCACGAGGTCCTGCAGATGAAATCGCAGCTTCGAAGGATTCAGGAGGCCTTGCAGTTCTAGCAAGTAGTCACGAGGTTTGCTGCCACGTAGGTAGAAAAGCACTTGGACGAGTTTGGAACGAGCAAAAAGTCCCTGCTCAGATTGCAAAATATTCTCAGTCAAGCTTTTGCCGCTCTCTACAAACTGCCGTGCATAGCAGTAATCAAAGAACGTTTGATGCAAGAAACTCCACTCAGTTGCACTGGGGATGAGAATACCTGCACTCGCCAGCCATCTAGCAGCTTGTTCAAGATTTTGAGTTTGAGGAGTGAACAAAACTGATTGCGGTGCCGATGTCCTCCGATCACAGTCCATCCGTTCTGTCAGCAGCCGTAAAACTTGCTCCCGCTCTGTTGTAGGAGGACTGCCTGGCTCAGGCCTGAGAATGACATTTTGCCACAAAAGTGCATACAGCCCTTGAAGGCTGGTGATCCCCGGAATCTGGTGGCTCTCGCCCGATGGCAACTCTCGACCTTCGATTGCCATTACAAAAATATCCAGGTGCAACGGCACGCGCAGCAACTTTTGTGTGGCGGGCGAAAGCATACCAAAGTTGACACCCACATCATCGAGAACGGCTTTCACTTCCTCGATAGAGAATTCCATCAAAGAAAACTGCTTGCCCAACTGAATACGCTTGAGTTTGGGATCAGTATTCCTGTCAAAAGTGCGACATGATAGCAAAATGCGCGCGCCAGGAATGAGACGCAACCGCGCTACAAGCTCCAGCACGATGTCGAGGGCCTGTTGATCACGCGCCAGAGAAAGTGACAGCGCATCAATCTGGTCAACAAGTACGACGATTGTTCCCAATGCAGCCAGCCGACCCACAACGCGCTCTACCGAATCGGGCAAGTGTAGCTTGGATTGCAAATCGTCAAACTTTGTGATGCCAGAAAGCTGTTGGTCGGCTTTGATGGCGAGTACAGGAAATCCTGTGTTCTCCAGAGCGCAAAGAGCGTCGCGCATCACAACTGTTTTTCCCATGCCCGCTTGATCCAATAGCATAGCTACAGAATTCTCGGCGGAGGTTTCTCGTGCCCAAGCGACGATTTCTTCGACCACGGCACGCTTGAGATGTTTACCTGTACTTCCAATCGTGTATTTGTGTTGGCGTAGCAACGCCCCACATTCCCTGACGGAGTGGCACAGAACATCAAGATCTGGCGGGGCGGTCAAGCTAATGTCATTTGCCGCTAGAAATTCATGCAGGGAGTTGGACGTAAACGAACCCCGATGGCGAGCCTCACCCCCGACTCGGTCGCGCAACAAACTAAACAAAGTGATCGGCTGTTGATCACTTTGAGGCATCCAATATGGGGCCATGTCGCGCTCGATTTGTCTCAAAGACCAAATCTCGACTTCTATGTGACCGAAAAACGCCAGTAGGTTGGTGTCACTCAATGACCGAGGATTTAGGAGACGCTTGATCTTTTCGACCAGCGCCTGTTGCGGCGTGGTCATTCTGTTGTACCACTCAATGTAGTCCTTATGGCGGGCTCTATCACATAACTCGCGCAACTCATGATGCTCGTTTTGAACTTCGCCAATATGCAACAGAAGACGATCTTTGCCCCTCTGGAAGTCATTTGTCCAGAATTCGGCTTCAAAGTCCTGCCAGAGATTTCTCCATGCCGCATCACCCGCATGGACACTCTCTTTGGCTTGGATATAGGCCTTATGAGTATCAGCAAAGGTTACAACAACGTCATCAACTCCCGTAGGTGCCTCAACTCGAACCTCAATGACGCGTTCAGCGTCAGGGCGTGACGTAGCATCACATAGCCTTCCCAGATAGAGAGCGGCTACAGAGTTTTGATAGAGAATGCCGGACTGAGTAGTAGGGCCACCGCGCTCACTCATCGAAACCTCTATTGCTGTAACGGTGGTTGAGTGAACCCAACATGATTGGCACAGATTGTTGATTATCGTCGGCGACCGGGGCAACACACGCGCCTTGGGCGTGACGCAAGCGGCCTCTCGTGCTACACTTTCCTCGTCAGCCGCTCACGTCGGCTCGACCATCGCCCCTGACGCTCTCGACGCCGAGGGGCGACTAATTGTATTACACCCTCACAAAAACGCAAACGAGAGCGAGCCGGCATCAACCACGTCTGCCCCCGCGCCATGCTGCAAAACGAATGCGCTGGAAAGCGAATGCGCTGGAAAGCGAGTGCCGTGTCAAAACTCTGGTCAGCTCTTTTAAGCCTCAAACAAGGCCCGTACATATTTCACCATGTTCGAGATGATTTCGCAGAGCAAGAGCCCCAAGACCGTCCCCGCCGCCACTGTGTACACCTTCTCGACCCAGGCCAGGATCGCAACGGTCGGCGACCGGGGCAGCACGTACGCCGCCGTCTGGCTCAGTGCTTTGCGCTCGTAGAAGCCATGTCCGATGAGTGTGTCCACGACGCGACAATGCGGGCATTCATTCGGGCGGGGAAAAACCAAACCAGAACAACGTTCAATGTACTCGTGGACAAGGCATCCAAAGTCGGTTACAATGACCATGCTCTGTAGCCCGACTCAAAGGACGCTGTCCAAGCCAATCCCTTTGAGCCGGGCTGTTCCTTTCTCTAGGATGAAGAGCACAGCATACACGATTCCACGACAAACGAAAAGGCCGCCTCAGATGGACGGCCTGATGAAGAGCAGCGGAGAACACCACCAGTCTATTCAGCCGAAACAGGCTCGATCACTGTCAAATATCTCGGACGGGGACAACATCCGGCGACAAGAGCACGTGCTTGCCCCTAACTTGGTCTTGAGTTGCAATGCAACTCTTGCAAAGATCTCGAACCTTCGCAAAGGTCAGACCATCGTCTTCATCTTGTCCGTCACCAGACCCGCGTTGCTAATGTTCTGCGCGCCAGGGTCCAGTCGCGTTGTACCCGTCCCAGGTCTAAACAGTAGGTCACGCTTGCGCCCTGCGTCCCGCCGCCGCGCAGCGGCGGACACGGGAAAGC
>CAYHAR010000047.1:0-20967 GCA_964354595.1 uncultured Anaerolineae bacterium
ATGACGCCATCAGCTACTATTACGATCACCGTGAAGAGATAAAAGCTCAGATCGAAGAGAACCGTTCTTGAAAACGCGCTGGCCCGTCACAACGCTGTGATGGACGAGCGCGGCAGGATCACGTTCCAGGGATTGGCGAACTGCTGCGTTTGAAGTTGGATGCCATGACCAAGAGACTTGTGAGACAACCATGGGAGGGTCAATTATGGATCGCAACTACTCCTGTGTCATAAGCGCCGGGACGTTATTTCTTGCTGAAGAACTTGCTCGCCTAGAGAAGAATGCAGAGCGAAAGCATAAGAAAGAGAGAGTCCTTGAACAAAAGCGAAAACTGATGTTCGAGGCGTTTCCAGACCAAACCACCGGCCTCTCGCTAAAAGGCGATGTCAGAAAGTTGATCGCAGGCGAATGGGGCCAGGATGATGCCAAGTTATTCATTATTGACCTCGCTTTCACCAACCCGTTTGCGCCATACGAACTCAAGTTCAATCAACCCGATTTTGAGGCTTCTCTGAAAGCAGTAGCCCTCTTGGTTGGTCTAAAAGGTGCAGTTGTTACTCGTATCCTGCGTACTCAGAAGGAAGCGATCAAAGCCCATCATCATGTTGACTTGGGGAAGGCTGCGCTTTGGGGCATTGGTGGACTTGCAATCCTTGGATTTGGAGGATGGCTAATCGCCCCGATCATTGGGACTGCAATCGGTACCGCCGCCGGTCTCTATGGGGCAGCCGCTACGGCACACGGTTTGGCGATTTTGGGTGGTGGCAGCCTAGCCCTGGGTGGAGCTGGCATGGCTGGCGGAATGTGGCTGGTCACTGGCATAGGAGCGGCTGCGGGTATCCTCGGTGGAGGAGGATCCACTCTGCTATGGCAGTTGGGGGCTGCCAGCGCCAAGGTTGAGCTCGTCAAGCTCCAAGTGAGCTATAAAGAAGTGACGTTGGGCAACCAAGTGAAGTTTGCAAAATCGCAAAAGGTCATCGAGTCCTTGATACGGGAGCGCGATGAAACCAAAACACGGCTTGCCGAAGAACAAGATCTCAATGATCGGAATTCATCGCGTATCAAGGATTTGGAGGCTACCCTTGAGGCCATAGAGGATACACTCAAGTGGATGAAGAGTGTGGGGCAGAAGACGACGGACAGTACTCCCAATTCATAGCTCGTACTGGAAACGCCTGCTGAACAAAGGGACAGGAAATGGACGGCCTCGAAATTGTTCTATCTAGTCTTGCTCAAGATTTCAAGGGTGCCAAGACCAGGGCAGATGATGAGTTGGGCAAAGCTCAGTTAGCGACAAAGCAATTGGACGACTTGGAACACAGAGTCGAGGCTTTGATGCAAGATATCCCGGTTCAGGTGGTCAGGCCATCAATATCCTCTGTGTCGTCTACCAAGGTTGTGTCACACCAACCCAACATGCCTAGCCGTGATTGGGCCAGCATCTGTGAAGAAGCTGAAACGCGACTCCGCGAACGCGGCATTGATCCTACCAGCGTCTCGCTCGATGCTCTGCTCGACCCGGAAGAAGTAGCGCGCATTGAGCGGCGGTTTTCAGGAGGTTTCACCCTCTCGACTCGTCTTGATAGTTATGATATTGCAGCTGCCGCAGCGGCAGGCCTGACTGCCAGTTTGATAGATTTCCTAATCGTCAAAATCCCTGGCGATATCAAATACTTGGGAGATATTCCACAAGCGGGAAGTCTTCTCACCAAGTGGCTACATTCTCTGAATGTCCCTACTGACAATTGGCTCGCACGGTACTTCAAGACTGCTTATGACCCAGTAATAGAAGGCATGAGCAAGATTTCAGGCTTCGGCCCAAAGACTCATCGTCTTCAAACTTTCGGTCATGATCCCCTCATCGGCTTAGTCATCGGTACCATTGATATCATGCGTGGAGGCCTGACAGCTATCTCAAAAGAGAGTGAGATCATCTGGCTCAACGATACTGGTACAGCCCACTACAATCCATTCACTGCCCTTGTTTGGCAAGTCATGCACTTGCTATCAGATGGCTTTACCAAGATGGGCTTGCCTGCCCCTGGATGGTCATTGCTCCAACTATTTCAGGTAGGTAGCTTTGGCGAGAAAGAGCGAACTGTTGCCGATCTGGCCCGCTTTATGTACCTAAATGGTTATGACAGCCGACATTTCCTCACGATGAGCACCTCGGTCACGGCGGTGGAGGTGGTGCTCCGCGGATACTTTTGGACTCGCCGGAAACTGGACGAGGAATATAACGCGGATGTCGCACACGCAGGGGAGATAACCGGCGCAAAAGGCACAGGAGACCATCCAAGATTCCAGGCAATGGCATTAGCCGCCCATGCTACTGCAGCAGCGGCTAATGCAGGAAAAGTAGCCATCTATGCTGGTAACCCTCTCGCCATTAACTATGCACAGTGGCTTCGTTTCTTTCACGCCACCTTTTCGTGGATGCGCACCAAGATGCGTTCCCCTTCGGATGTTCTTAAGGGCCACGCCTATGCTAATTGGAGAGCTTTGGACCAAGGTTGGCAAGTGATAGATGCGGCAGACCCATCTTTTCCAACCTTATATCATGATTTCAATAAACGATCCGAGATCGAAGGTTGACTATGCTTCGCAGGTTGCATGTGCAAGGCTACAAAACGCTTCGAGATGTTGACCTGGCCCTGGGGCCACTCAATGTGCTGATCGGCCCGAACGGATGCGGCAAGACCAACCTACTTGACGTCATTGCGTTGCTTCACGAGTATGCAGCCGGAAAGCTGGAAGATGCCATCTACGCCCGGGGCGGGCTGGACGGCATTCTTTGGGCGCGTGGAGAATACGAATCCATCCGCACGCGGTTGGTGTTTGACGTAGATTCGCACGGCAAGGAAACCGATTGGGAGTTTCGGCTCCAGTTGCGCAAGAGTGGAACCGCTCTGGTATCGGATACTGCCCTGGGCCGCGCCGATAAGCTCAGGCTGGCCCAAGACGTTGCGCCTGCCCCATACAAGACCTCAATCTGGCCGCCGCCTGTTCGCAAAACCCACGCGCCCCGTACACAAGTTGATGAAGCGACAGAACAACTGGATGACTTGCTGGCCGGCAGCATCATCTACACTTTTCTTGACACGACGCCCGGCGCCCCGATGCGCCAGCCGGCGCTCATTCGCCCTCAGACACGCCTGGTCAACGGCGGCGACAACCTGGTGAACGTGCTTTATCACTTGTCTTCTGCGCGCCAATATCGGCGCGCCTATCAAGAAATCCTTGACGACATCCAGACGGCCTACCATGATTTTGAGGAACTCGCCTTTCCAGCCGAAGGCGGAGATGGCCGCATCGTCATGCGGTGGAAAGAGCAATCATTCCAGCGTGATTTTTCCGCGCACTATCTCTCTGACGGTGTCCTACGCTTTTTGTGTCTGCTCGTCATTCTCAAAACGCCTGACCCGCCGCCGCTGATATGCATTGACGAACCCGAGTCAGGCCTGCACCCCGGGCTGATGCCGATTGTCGCCGACTTGCTGCGCGACGCAGCCAATCGTACGCAACTCGTTGTCGCCACACATTCTCCGCAACTGGTGGACGCGTTAGATGTCGAGCACATTGTCGTCATGGAAAAGGTGGACGGCGAGACGCTTGTTCAGCGGTTGCAGGATCGCTCTCAATTCGACGCCTGGTTGGAGCACTATACCAAAGCAGAACTGTGGCTATCGGGCGAGCTAGGGGAAGTATTGTGAGAATTTGGGTATACGTTGAAGGCACATCGGATAAACTGGGGCTGGAGGCTTTGTTCAGAAACGAAACAAGCGACTGGCGTAAGCGAGGCTCAAGCGTCCAACTACGTCCCCTAAACGGCAAGGGCAACATTTTGCGAGAGGTCGGTCGCCACGCACGGCTCGCGTTGGACAACGGCCGCGTTGATCACGTTTTCGTCCTCGTTGACCTCTATCCGGGCCATACCGAGGCTGAGGCATTGCGACAGGAACTGCGCGCGTTAATCGCGCCTCGCTTGCGCTCCAGGTTTCACGCACACGTGGCTGTGCATGATTTCGAGGCATGGGTATTGGCTGCGCCAGAAGCGCTCTGCGGACGACTGGGGGTAAAGCATCTGTCTGGCTTTAATTCCCCGGAAACGGTGAATGATCAAAAACCTCCTGCGGAGCACTTGAAGGAACTGTTCGCCAGATACAACCGAACGTACAAAAAGAACTCGGATGGCCCGGCGATTCTGCGGCGCACGATGCCGGCCGTGATTGCCGACAAGTGTTCCAACTTTCGGCTGTTCTATCAAGACCTGTTGACCTGTGTAGCGGAACCATGAATCGTCACCGGAGGCATTCGCGCGCATGACTCCTCCATCTTCCCACTGGCCATCCGAAGATGACCGTCCTCCGCCCGAGCCGACGTTCATCCGCAAGGTCGCCGAGGACCTGTGGGAGGGTCTCTTGCCGCTGGTCGTGTGGACGGCGGCGCTGTGGATGCTGGGCCTCCTGGCGATCACGGTGGGTGTGGCGAGCGCGCCGCTCGGGTTCATCGTGGCGACCCTGACGTTAGCGCCGGGGCTGGCGGGCATGATGGTCTTGACCGGCAACCTGGCGCGCGGAGGCTTTGCTCGGCTGGGCGCGGCCTGGCGCGGGACGATCCGCCTATATGGGCGCAGTGTGGCCCTGGCGTTGCCGCTTGTCTTGATGCTGGCGCTGATTCTGGTCACGGCCAATAGCGTGACCGCGTTCCCTGGGCGGCCCGAATTGCTCATCGCGTGGGCGTTTCAGATCAGCCTAGGTCTGACGGCGCTCATCTTGCACCTGTACCTGTTCCCGATCCTGGCTTTGCACGACACCCCGCTCAAGCAAACGGTGGGACTGGCGATGGTGCTGGTCGGGAAATATGCCTGGCAGACGCTGGCGCTGCTGGCGGTGGGCGCCGCTTTGCTGGCGGCCGCGCTGCTTTTGCCGGTGGCCTGGCTGCTTGCGCCGGGTGTGTGGTGCGTGGTCGTCACGAACGCAACGTGGCGGATGGTCCGGCCATTGTTGCCGGGCACTGGCGAGATTGACAAATAAGCAATTATCCGTATCATCAAGCAGAGTCGAGTTCCCCTAATAATTACCAGGGGGCCTCAGGAAACTGGGAGGAACGTGTGACGATTGCCATCTATCCAGCCACCTTTGATCCCATCACCTACGGCCACGTGGACATTGCCACGCGCGCCGCTTCCATGTTCGACAAGCTCGTGGTGGGCGTATACGACCGGCCACTCAAGAATCTGCTCTTTACGCCGCAAGAGCGATGGGAGATGGTGCGCGAGGCGATGCAGAATTTGCCCAACGTCGAGGTCAGGCTGTATCACGGGTTGACCGCCGGATTTGCGCGGCAGTGCGGAGCGAGCGTGGTCGTGCGCGGGCTGCGCGTGCTTTCAGATTTCGAGTGGGAGTTTCAACTGGCGCTCACCAATCGCCAGATTGCGCCCGATATTGATACCATCTGTTTGATGACGAGCCAGGAGTATTCGTTCCTGAGCTCGAGCGTCGTGAAAGAAATCGCCATGCACGGCGGCGGCGTGGACACGATGGCTCCGCCGCACGTGGTGGCGGCTCTCAAGCGCCGCTTTGAGACGCTGGGCACCGATGGCGACGGCAAGGTCAGCCTGGTTTCGCTGCGCGATTGATGGAAACACGGGAGGCGCGTGTATGGACATTTTGCATCTCGTAGATCGCCTGGAGCAGCTCGTCAACGAAGGACGGCGGCTCCCTTTGAGCAACAAGGTGATGGTGGACGAGCAAAAGATCTGGGACTTGATTGACCAGATGCGCATCGCCATCCCGGAAGAGGTGAAAAAGGCCAAGCGGACGAACCAGGAGCGCGACCGCATCATCGCCCAGGCGCACGAAGAGGCCGCGCGGCTGGTAGACCTCAAGCGCGAAGAAGCCGCCGCGCTGGTTTCGGAGCACGATCTGACCAAAGCCGCCGAACTGAGAGCGGCAACCATCGTCGAGCGGGCGCAGCGAGACGTTGAATCGCTCCGCGCGGATGCCGACGAGTACGTGCTCCAGGTCTTGGGCGACATGGCCGCCAGGCTAGAGTGCGCGCTGAACGAAGCGCGCAACGGCATCGCGCGCGTGAAAAGCCCGCGCGCGCCCGAAGAGTCAGCCGCCGGCGACGACGCCCCGACTGTGTGATTCTTCCGCCGCCGCGTTTTTCCGTTGCTTGCGAGCGCACGTTGTTGCCCAGGCGCTCTCCCCGAGACCCTCTTTCCCCGGAATCTCCCAGGGGGATACGGGGGTCTTTTTCGGCATTCGAATCTCCAGCGAGGGACGGTATGACACAAGAGCAAGATAAACTCAAGGTTGCGACCAAGCTTGTCTACGGCGTGGGCGATGTGGGCAACGCGATGGTCAATTCCGCGATCCAGTTCTTTTTGCTGATCTTTTACACCGATGGCGCGCTCATCGCGCCGGCGCTGGCGGGCAGCGCGCTGCTGATCGGCAAAATCTGGGACGCGGTCAACGACCCGCTGTTTGGCTGGATTTCGGATCGCACCACGTCGCGCTTTGGCAAGCGCCGCGTGTACATGCTCTTCGGCGCGCTGCCGCTGGCGATTGCGGTGATGCTGCTGTGGTTCGTGCCGGGCGGCCTGACCGATGCCTGGGTGTTTGTGTGGATTGTGGGCACGTTCATCCTGTATGACACTTTTAACACGGTCACGAGCGTGCCCTATTACGCGCTCACCGCCGAGCTGACGCAGGACTATGACGAGCGCGCCAGCCTGACGACCTTTCGCATGATCCTGGGCGTGCCGGCTTATCTGGTGGGCGCGGCGATCACGCCGGTCATCGTCGGCCTGTTCGCCATCAAGCGAACCGGCTATGGCGCGGTCGGCCTCCTGTATGGCCTCATCGCCGCGGCGGCGCTGTGGATCGCCGCCGCTGGGCTGAAGGAGCGTCGAGACATGAGCGAGAGCAAATCCGAGACGCCTCCGCTGCGAGCGTTTCTCGCCACGTTCAGAAATCGGCCTTTCGTTCGATTGATTGCGGCTTATCTGATCGCCAACGTGGCCTTTGCGCTGATTCAAACGCTGCTGGCTTTCTTTCTCATCTATCAGCTCAGGATGGACCAAAAGACGCAAGTGCCCATCGTCATGTTCCTGCTGCTGGTGAGCATTGGCGTGTTTCTCTTTCCCTGGAAGATGCTTTCGGATCGCTTGAACAAAGGCCCGGCGTATGCGCTGGGGCTGGCGATTGGCGGGTTGGCCGTGGCATTCACTTTTCTTTTGCCGCACGAGCAGACGCCGTGGATTTATCTCATTGCCGTCGTGGCGGGCATCGGCTTTTCCGCCAACTGGGTTTTTCCCTGGGCGATGGTGCCGGACGTGGTGGAATACGACCAGTTGGAGACGGGCGAGCATCGCGGCGGGATGTACTATGGCGTGTGGGGCTTTACGAGCAAGCTGACCGCCGCGCTGGGCATCGGGCTTTCAGGCTGGGTGCTGCAACTGTTTGGCTTTGCGCCCAACGTGGAACAGAGCGCGCAGACGCTTTTGGGCATTCGCTTGTTCTTTGGCCCGGCGCCGGCGATCATCCTCGCCATCGCTTTGCCGCTGTTGATCGGGTACCCCATCACCCGGTCTGCCCATGCCGACGTGCGTCGCAAGCTGGAAGCGAGGAGCGCGTGACGAGCGGCGGGTGTCGCGTCCCTCGGCGCTCACACAGGTGCGCACGCAAAGCTTGTCAGCACGCGAAGCGGCACTGCTGACACCCCACTGCCGCAGTGCCGCTTCGCGTGTGGCAGAAAAAGTTTGACTGACAACGCTTGCGCGCACACTCGCACAGGTAACTCTTGACCAAAAGAGAATTCCGGCTGGAAAACGAATATCGCTACGACCGCTCCGGGCCGGTGCGCTGGATCGTTTCACACACGGCGCGCTATCCGGTCTTTCCGCTCGCCATGTTCCTGGCCGCCATTCTGAACAATACGTTCTACTCGTCCATCCAGGTTTTCGTCGGCCAGGGATTCGACCTCATCACTTTTCCCGGCTGGAGCGTCAGCGCGCTGCTGGGAATCGCGTTGAGCGTGATGGGCGTGGCGGTCGGGCAAGGTCTGACGGGATTGGCGCGCAACTATGCCGCCGAGTTTATGGCCCAGCACGTCGAGCGGGACGCGCGCGACGAGCTATACGTCAGCTTGCTCGGCAAGAGCCAGACTTTTCATGGGCGGCAGCGCATCGGCGACATTATGGCCCGCGCCACCAACGACGTGCACATGCTCAATTTCACGTTCAGCCCGGGTCTGATGCTGATCACCGATGCGCTGATGGGCACGGTTGTCCCCATCGTCATGATGGCCCGGCTCAAGCTCGAGCTGCTGCTCGTTCCCAGCATCTTTATCGTCTTGCTGGCGATCACGATTGCCGATTACAACCGGCGGCTCAACCCGGTCAGCATGAGCTTGCGCGATCAATTCGGCGTGATGAACGCCGGGCTGGCGGAGGCCATCGCCGGCATCGAGGTCGTCAAGGCTAACGCGCAAGAGCGGCACGAGTGGAACAAATTCACGCAGAACGCGCGCATCTACCGGGGCTATTTTATCCGGCAAGGCGAAATCCAAGCGCTCTATTGGCCGATGCTGATGTTTAGCCTGTGCTGGGCCGGCGCTTTGTGGCACGCGCTGACGGCCTGGCAGGCGGGCGGCCTCAGCCTGGGCCAGGTGATCACCTTCATGGGGCTGATGGGCGTGCTGCGCTTTCCCACGTTCATCTCCATCTTTTCCTTCAACCTGGTGCAAATCGGCATCGCCAGCGCCGGGCGGATTTTGGGGCTGATCAACGTAGAGACGGAGCTGGACGAGAACGAAGGCGGCGTCGCCCAACCGATTCAGGGCCAGGTGGTCTTGGAGGACGTCAGCTTTAGCTATCGGCGCGAGCCGATGCTCAAGCACATTAGCTTTACGGCGCAGCCGGGCGAGACGATTGCGATTGTGGGACAGACCGGCTCGGGCAAGACGACGCTCACCTGGCTCATCAACCGCATCTTTGACGCCACCAGCGGGCGCGTGCTGATTGATGGAATAGACGTGCGCGAGTGGAACCTGGAATCGCTCCGCTCGCAAATCTCGACCATCGAGCAGGACGTGTTTCTCTTTTCGCGCACCCTCGCCGAAAACATTGCGTTCGGCCACGCCGGCGCGACGCAAGACGAGATCGAGCGGGCCGCCCGCGAAGCGCAGGCGCACGAGTTCATCACCAGCTTTAAAGATGGTTATGCCACCCAAGTGGGCGAGCGCGGCGTGACGCTTTCCGGCGGGCAGCGGCAGCGCATCGCCATCGCCCGTGCATTCCTCACCAATCCGCGCATCTTGATCTTGGACGACAGCACCAGCGCGATTGACAGCGCCACCGAGGACCAGATTCAGCGCGCGATGCGGCGCATCAGCCGCGAGCGGACGACGTTCCTCATCACGCACCGGCTCAGCCAGATTCGCTGGGCCGACCGCATCCTCGTCTTGCGCCGGGGCGAGCTGGCGGATCAGGGGACGCACGAGGAGCTGATGCAACGCAGTCCCGACTACCGGCGCATCTTTGCGCGATACGACCAATGACCGACGACGAAGGACGAAAGCTTGGTCGTTCGTCTTTCGTCCTTCGTCTCATCAGAACTTTGTCAACTTGCGTAAGGCTCGCTTGCCAGGCTGTCATTGCGAGGCGAAGCGCGAAAGCAATCTCAAAAACGGCAGAGATCGCTTCGCTCGCAATGACAAAAAATTGGCAACTACTCGGGCCATAAGCCTGCGGTAGTAGCGACTTTAGTCGCTCGTCTGATCAGGCGACTAAAGTCGCTACTACGGGCTGAGTAGTTACAAAAGTTGACACCCATGAATCAGAACAGGGAACCATGGGCTTTATTCTGGACGGCCTCGACACGGAGGCCTACGACCGCAGTTACCGGGACCGAGATTTGCTCGTCCGGCTGTTGAGCTATTTCCGGCCCTACCGGCGGCAGGTGATTTTGATCGCCGTCGCCATCACGCTCAACTCGGCGGCGGGGACGGGCGGGCCGATCTTGATCTCGAAAGGCATTGACCTGCTGCGCGTGTACGGGCGCGGTGACCGCGCCCCTACGGGGACGATTCTGCTGCTCGTCGGCGGAGTGCTGCTGCTGGGCGTCTCGGCCTGGGTGTTTAACTATATCCAGCAATTGTTCTCGGCTCGCGTCGTGGGGAACGTGGTGCTCAAGCTGCGCGAAGATGTCTTTGACGCCACCATCCGGCACGACCTTTCGTTTTACGACGAGCACCCTTCGGGCAAAATCGTCAGCCGCGTCACGTCCGACACGCAAGACCTGTCCGAAGTGGTCAGCCTGGTCACCAATTTGTTGAGCCAGGTGTTGCTGGTGGGCATCCTCTCGGTCTGGCTGTTCAGCATCAACGTCTGGCTGACGCTGCTGCTGGTGGGCTTTGCGCCCGTCGCCGCCATCATCGCGCTCAGCTTTCGCCGCATCGCGCGGACGGTCACGCAGCGCGCTCGCCGCGTGACGGCCAAGATCAACGCACAGATTCAGGAATCGGTCAGCGGGATCATGGTGGCCAAGAGCTTTCGGCAAGAGCACGCCATCTATGCCACGTTCGACGCGAACAACCGGCAAGCCTACGCGGTGGGACTGCGGCGCGGCCTGACGCTGGTGAGCATCTTTCCGATCATGGGCATCAGCTCCGGGCTGGGCGTGGCGCTGTTGGTGTATGCCGGCGCGTTGAGCACTCGCGCCGGCGCCGTCAGTCCCGGTAATTGGTATTTGTTCATGCAGGCCGTCGGGTTTTTCTGGTGGCCGATGCTCAACATCGCTTCGTTTTGGAGCCAGTTCCAGGATGGGCTTTCGGCGGCTGAGCGCGTGTTTGCGCTGATTGACGCCGAGCCCAAAGTGAAGCAGATCGCGGCGGAGCCTGTTGGGGCGAATCACGATTCGCCTCTACAGGGCCGGATCGAATTCAAGCATGTCCGGCTCACCTACACCGGCTCGGAAACCGTGTTGCCCGATTTCTCGCTCGACATCCGCCCGCGCGAGACGCTGGCGCTGGTGGGTCACACCGGCGCTGGCAAAAGCAGCCTCGCCCGGCTGATCGCCCGCTTTTACGAATTCCAGGCCGGGCAGATTTTGATTGACGGGCGCGACATCCGCCGGCTGGATTTGCAACCGTACCGGCGGCGCATCGGGCTGGTGCCGCAAGAGCCGTTCCTGTTTTCCGGCACGGTGCGCGACAACATCCGCTATGGCCGGCCCGGCGCGACCGACGATCAGGTGCGCGAGGCGGCCCTGCGCATCAGCCAGGGCGACTGGCTGGCCGATTTGCCCGAAGGCTTGAGCACGGACGTGGGCGAGCGCGGGGCGAATCTTTCGATGGGACAGCGGCAGCTGGTGGCGCTGACGCGCGTGCTGATACAGGACCCGGCCATCTTTATCCTGGACGAAGCGACGGCCAGCGTGGACCCGTTTACCGAGGCGCAGATTAAAGAGGGGCTGGAAACCGTCATGCGCGATCCACAGGACGGCAGTAGCCGCCGGACGGCTATCGTCATCGCGCACCGGCTTTCGACCATCAAAAACGCGGATCGCATCATCGTCATGGATCACGGGCAGATCATTGGCGAGGGCGCGCACGGCGAGCTGATGGCGCGCGGCGGCCATTACGCCGAGCTATACAATGCCTACTTTCGGCATCAGGAGCTAGATTACAGACCGCCCATGGATGAGGCCGAGACCGTTGCACGCGCCGTCGTCCATTGAACTTACCTGGACCGCCTCCACGTGTGACCGCGCGGCGGGGGAATGGCCGCACAGGCAACCGCCACAGACGCCGGGCGCCGTGGAGACAAGCGGCGCGAAGGGCCGCGCCTTTTCCATTTCCCACGCGTGACCAGAGACCTGACAGGTCTGATGGCTCATTCGCTCGCCTCTGCGCTCTCCGCCTTGAGGTCGCGCGGCAATCGCTCGAACGCCTTTTGATAGGCGTCGTGGTCTTTCCAGCTTGCAAAATCGCCAATCTGCCGTGTCCGCCGGATGTCGGCGGCCCATGCCCGGTCTGTCTGCATCACGGCATCGTCCAGCCGGATGGGAAACAGGACGGTGTGGCCAGGGGTCTCTTTATCAAAAGCTGTCTCGACTTCCTTTTCCACCCACTTGCTGTTGACCGAGTACTCCGAGAGGACGAGCAACAGCTTGTCGTGGTAGCGGATGGCTTCATCTATCCGCGTTCGGAACTTGTCGCCTATCTTTAAATCTTCTGGCGCAAACCAACACCGCACGCCTTTGGCTTGCAGGTCATTGTGCAGCCGTTCGGCAAGCTCTTGGTCTTTGCTCGAATAGCTACTGGAGTTTAGAGCCCACGTTTGAGCGGTTCTGCCGAACCGTTCCGTAACCACCATATGTGGCTTTTCGCAATTGAAATCCGCTATATATGGCGGATGGGCAAAGCGAACTCTAAACTCCAGTAGCTAATAAAGCAAGAATAGTATTCAAAGGCTTTTCCAACAAGCGAACCGATGTAGGCAATAAAGTTATCGGGGACGCCGCACCCTCTGAGAAAGACTTCAGGGATTTTGCCTTTCGATTCGTAGATAGTGTCAATTCCGATAGTGGAACGGAAATAATGCCTCACTGTTTCAAGCCCCTTAACCTCGCTCAGGTCAACGTTTCCGAATGTGGTGTACCCTACAGATGCACTTTCAACATTGGCCCCGCTGAGGTTTGCCTCGCCGAGGTTTGCCTCGCCGAGGTTTGCCCTGAAGAGGTTTGCCCCGATGAGGTCTGCCCCGCTGAGGTCTGCCCCGCTGAGGTCTGCCTCGCCGAGCTTTGCCCTGCCGAGGTGTGCCCCGCTGAGGTCTGCCTCGATGAGGTTTGCCCCGATGAGGTCTGCCCCGCTGAGGTCAGCCTCGCTGAGGTTAGGCCGTATATCAAGATTCCTTTTCCTCCACTGATTCCAAGCCACCGCCCCTTGCTTGAGAATGGCCAGGTGTTCCTCGTTTGCCATGACGCCCCCCTTTAGCGGCTCGTGTCTGCTGACTTGCGCCCGCCGGTATTATATGCCAAGTCAGCGCCACGCAAAAACGGGCCGCAGGGTGTAACTCTACGGCCCGAATCGTCGCCAATGGTAGTGTTGAGCAGGCAATCATAGTATCCGAGTTCATCATGTGCCAGGCTGGTTGCCTCGTTTTTCTGCGCCATGTCGCCGCCGTTCTTGCTGAGGCGCACTTCGGCCTGCGTGATGGTAAGGCCGGTTTCTGCTGTGTAGCCGTCTACGTTGTCCACGAATGGCCCAAGTTTTACTGTCACTGCAGTAGGCTGTTTTAGCCATTGACTCATTGTCGTAACCTCGTCATGTGCATGGTGCGCGGCGCTTGAGATTGAGTGCTGAAGATTACGGTGGTATCGTCTCTCTGTGTTACGTCGTCATAGTCAATGATTTCGCTTGTGCCTGCGTCCAGTCCGGTCACGCACCCGACCTCTAGCTCGTTGATCAGCGCAAAGGCGTCATAGTTATCCACGGTGGTTAATGATCCGATGCTTGCGCCGTCCAGCCACCACGTCACAACGCCGTTGTTCGCAACGGCGCTTGATGCTCGCGCTATGTGAATTTCAATTGTGTGCGCTGTAGTGCCTATGGTTTGGTAACTGCCGACAATTGTGTATGTGCCTGCATCGTTGCGGGCGTACACGACTGTTTGTATATTCGCGCCCGACCGTTGCACGAATAGACTGGCGACGCGCCACGGGGCGGCAGAGCACGCGACATAGCACGATTCAAATATGTCGCCGTCCGTCATTGCCAGTGTTCTGTTTCTGAAACGGAAACCTGTGCGGATGATGTTGCTGGCGGGCGCGGCTTGGGTTTTGTAGCAGTAGCGCGCGGCTGTGCTGGTGATGTCGGTTGCCGGTCCATACGTGCCTGCAAGTGCAGCGGCGGCGACGATGGTTTGCCCGCTGCCGATGACGCCTGAATAGTTTGTGGCGTCGGTGAGGGTGGTGCTAGATTCGTGCGTGATCTGGAAGAGTTGCGCCATTAATACACCCCGTCCAACGTTCTCCACACTCCGCCGGAGCACGAATAGCCCTCTAGTGTTCCATCGTTGTTGTAGTCATACGCGGCGGTGGATGATTCCCATGTCACGCTGACGCCTGCGCCCAGCAGGTTGGCCGTCTCTGCACAGATGCGCGCCTCCATCGGCCATGGCCACATGTGCGCCGGGTCACTGGTGAAATAGCGCAAGTCTGCGCCGATGCCGAGACTGTTTTCTCCTTGATTACGCAGGGCGGGGGGGATGAACAAGTACGCGCCGTTGCCGTAGGTGCTGGTGGCATAGCCTGGGTTGAGACTTGATTCACCTGTGCCTGCCGATGTTCCAGAATAGAGTGTTGCTACGTTCCAGAAATTGTTGTAGCTGTGGATAAGGTTGGTAGTGATTTGCGAGTAACTTGCTCGGTTCAATCCGACGCTGGCATTGACAATAGAAGTGTTTTTGATGGTCGTCCCAATGTTCAGCCAGGGATTGCTTGTGTCGTGTGACATGGACAGTCCGGTTTGATGGTTGACGAGGGTGGTGTGATCGACTGTGAATGAATCATCGGCGCGGTTGGATAGCGCGGTGAATGGCGTGCCGAAACCTGCACCTGTGTTGTTGCCGATGAACACGCTGTTGTCTACGCGGCTTCGGTGCAGTTGTCCCTGTGCGCTGATAATGTTCAGGCCGTGATAGTCATGCCCGACAAATAAGCTGCCGACGATGGCATTGTCGTTTGTGACATCCTGCGGCCTGTTCCACGTTGCAAACCAGAATTGTCCAGCGTCCACATAGATACCTGATGGCACACGATAGCCGATAAAGTTTTCAAGGAGCACATTGCTCGCCCCGTAAATTTGGAACACGTCTGCGCCTTGCGGGTTCGTTCCGGTCTGGTGATAGGCATATCGCCCGAAGCATCTGCGACAAGTGATGTGGTCTGATTCAAAGACGATGTACGGGTTGCGCCCTCGCCCCGTCGCCGCCATGTCCTCCAGCAGCAGGTAAGACGAGCGGTATATCTCGACAACGTGATCGCCATAGTTCGGGCCTGCTTGATATGCGGTGATGTTTCTCAATGTCAAGTGATTGGAGTTCGATAGGTTGAACACCATGCCTGGCGAGTTATAGCAGAGCACGCCGGATAGCTCGACGTTGGAGCTCCCTGAAATCTCGCATGGCCGCACGCTGCCGTTGCCATTGAACCGAACGTAGCCAGGCGACTGCGCCCGAATCGTCAATGGCGCGGCGGCTGAGCATTGTGCAGAGATGGATAGGCGAGAATAGTTGCCATTTTGGATAGTAAAAGTCCGCCCGCAATCCGCTGAACTGTAGATTGTTCGCGTCGTCGTTGGAGTAGGGGTTGGTGTCGGCGTGGAAAATGGCCGCATGACCAGCGGCAAATAGTCGTAATTAGGTGTTGGCGTGAATGTGGCAAGGCCCAACTCTGGCAATAGCCGACTGCCCCCTTGCCGGTAGAATCCTCCCACGCTCCCCTGCCAGTCCACAGATATTGAGCGGCTTTGTACGCGAGAGTTGTTGGTCAACAATAGAATGCCGAGTATCAAGCCAAAAACCGTAATTAACGTAAATGGAACAATGTTTTTGTTTTTCATTCTATGTATCTCCTGTCCCACTCTATCTCCATTTCCAGCTTCTCTGTGCCTGTGTCGCTGAATGTGAGCACGTTTAGGCCAGGCATCAGCCGGAGCCATTCGCGCCGAACAGCATCGAGAGTGAGGACATCCAGCCGACTTGACCCGTCGCTGAGCACGATTGTCTTGTTTGACGTGTCAACCGTCATGGTCACATCGAGGCCGATCGCCGCGCTCAGCACTATTGACTCGCCCGTTGTCGAGTTGGTTATCGTCGGCGTGAACACTGCGCCGCTGCTCGACTCCGCCCCGATTGTGATCGCGGGCGTATAGCTGCTATTGATCGTTACGGTTGCGTCTGCAAACTCTGCCCACAGTTGCTCGCTCCCATAACCCGCCGTGTAACTGTTAATGCCGGCCTTGACGATCACATATTTCGCGCCGGTAGCGAGTGCAACGTTCTGACTCCACGCCCTCCACGACGCATCGCACGTCGGGACGAGGTCATAGTGGAGTGACCAGGTAGAGCCGTCGACGGAAGACTTTATGGAAATGCTGCACGTTCCTAGATGCGCCTGACCGTAGTATTCCCCGTTTGTCACATTGATATTGGTAACGCCGCACGGATTGTATAATTTCCACCAGCCATAGCCGTAATATTTGGCAGTGTCCAAGATGCCAGCCTCGGACCAGGGTGTCGCCGACGTGCCCTGATTCGCCGTGTATTTTGCCGACACTCCCTGGATGACCTCAAATGTCCACGCTCCTGTTCGCAGTCCTGCATCATCGCCAAACGCCTCGTAAACCCAGCTTGTGTTTGTGCTGTGGTCTAGCTCGAATGCCGGTTTATAATTCGCGTCCACAGTCGGCGCGGTCAATGCAGCGTCGCCGTAGGTGATCGCAATATCGCGCTGCACCAAATAGATCGGCGTCGCCGCCGCGTGCGTCGCCGCCGATGTGCCCTTTGCCGCGCGTGTGACGCCCGTCAGCGTCACGCCCGATTTGCCAGTGTAAACGAACGCCTCGGACTCAATCAGAACCGTACCGGTTGACGGCCAATCTGACAGACTGCACGCGCAAGTGATTGAGGTAACGGTATCCCCAATCAGCATTTGGCTGGCCAGCGTGATAGCGGACGGGCACGCCGAGAAATTGAGATTGACCCAAACGTTATAGCCTGCGACAGTCCCGTCCAGCCAGCGATCTGTCGCCGCGCCATCTACCATGACGCGAATGTCGTCACCATCAGCCTGGGCCTTGCCCGTCAGATCAGGCAGCGTGATGCGCACCGGGTAATTCGTCGCGGACGCAGGCGCTTTCCAGACATGGAAAATGTATCGAGAGTAGGCTATCCCGCCGGTCTTGGCCGTTCGCGTCGTCAGGTGATAGATCGGATTGGCGTCATCATCTCCCAGGTTCTCGACCTTGATCGTGCCGGTGTCGTCGTATACACGCCAGAACGCCACGTCTCCATCCCGCGATCTCCAGCGGATGTCGTTATCAACGTCCAGCGTTGCGACCAGGCCATAGTCGTGATTGTCCTGGCCCTTGACATCCTCGCACAGAACGTCCAGCCAGCGCGCCCGCGCCAGCGTTGTGCCGTCGCCCAGTTGGCTGATCGTCGCCGCCGCCGCCTCTGTGTCGAGCACCACCAGGTCGTCAATCCACCCGCTTGCCTGGCTCGTGCTCGACGAGTTGGTGCCGATGTAGAGGTACGTTCCAAGCGCGGCCGGCGCGGTGTACGTTGCGCCTGAGACTGACAGCGTTCCATTGCGATAGATTTTCAGTCCGTTGGACGACCACGTGAACGCCAGCCGCTGCGCCGTCAATCCGTCGAACGTCAGAGCGGCTGTGCTGATTGTGTTCACCCCATCGGTAAAGTAAATCTTGTCATCGCCAGAGTTGAAATATGCCTTAATGTTTCCTTCCGAGAAGAAATATCGCGTCGCGGCAGTGTTGTCAGCCATTGGCGTCCAGGTCAGCGCCAGCGTGCCCTGCTCGCTGCTGAGGATGTTTGTAAATCTGAGCGTGGCCGCCGTCCTCGCGCTCGTGGTAGCGTGCGCCGCCCCGCTGAAACTATGACCCGCGCCCCCTGCCCCATCCACGTAGGGCGTCGGATAATTCGTTTGCTCGACCTGGACGCAATCAATGTAGAGCGTCCTCGCTATCGCCGCGCTCTGTTGGATGTAGAGCGTCGTGCTGCCAGTCGCCTGGATTGCGGGGAATTGCCAGCCGTAGACGCTCCAGTCCCCATCCGTGCCGAGCAGCGTGGGCGTGCTCCAGTTCGCATTGTCGAGCGAGAATTGCAGCGTCGAGCACTCGTCATACACCCTGACTGTCATGTAGTGGATAGCGTTTGCCAGCGCGCTCATCGTCATTGTCATGCCGTCGCCCACCGCCGCCGTCATCACGACCTTGAACGACTGTCCGCCTCGGTACGCATAGTCGGTGCTCACCGTCACCGTCGCCGCGCCCTTTGCCGCAAAGTTCGCCGCTCCGCCCGCGCTCGGATTGAGCACCATGTTCGTCGCCGCTTCTGCGATCTGTATCCCGCTGTCAGGCTCAGTCCACCAGCCGCCGCCCAGGGTGCCCGCGTATCGTTGCAGCAGATCGCGCACGTACCACGTGCCCGCGTCTCGGTATACGTCCATCGGCCCGCACGCCAGCAACACGTGCGTCGGCGCGGCGTCGTAAACCACCCAGTCCGCGGCCACCAACCTCCGCGTGACCTCGGTTTCGTAATTCAGATTTTGCAACAGCAAGCGGGTGGGGGGGATTGACGCTGCTAGATCGTCCGCCGCTCTACTTGTACGGCAACGCCTGCAATTGGATGGCCTGGCTCACAGATTCAAACTCGGGGTCCTTGTGGACGAGAATCGCCCCATAGCGTTTTGCCAACGCCGCGATCCAGGCATCGGCAAACGACATGCTTAGCTGGCTCGTTCACGCTCACGTTCCTCAGTACGATACTCTAACAGCCTTTCGCGCAGGTGCAACATGCGCGTAGAGCCGCGCAGCTCGGAAATGAGATCAGGCTGCGTGTCGGCTGAGGTCGGATGTTGCAAGGCGCTGTCATCCGTTAGGAATGTGACCACGACCGGAGTGCGGGTAGCAATCGGCACAGGCTCCAGCAGTTGAACCTGCTGTCCGTCATAGATTCCTCGTACGGCAATCATCTTGGCAAACTCCAGAAAACAAACGAACCCATCAGGCTTTAGCGCAACCACATTTTCATCATACTGGCAAAGCATGGGGCTGTCAAGCTGTCGCGCTCAAGCGCTTCCGGCGGTGGGGACAGGTGGGGCCGCCACGCGGGCGGTGGAGCTTGTCTGAACCGCATTGCTTTTAGGGGTCGGGACACCGGTACCGGGCGGCCTGGGGCGCCCGCCTGCCCTGTCCCAGAGGTGTCCCGCTCTGCCCCAGGTCTGCCCCGCGCTGCCCCGATGGATTGCCGCAATTCTGAGCCGTGTTTTGCGCCGCCGGGGGCAATTCATACGGAGATTGACCCCGCCCGGGCCGGGTTGGTACAGGGTCGGGACACTGGTACCGGGCGACCTGGGGCGCCCCGCCCCGCCCGAATAAAATGGCATTGCCCCATGCCCTGCCAAGAGGCTCCAAAAAACGAGGCTCAAAGCCAGACCTCAATTTAGGGCTCTTCTTTGCGCGGCAGAGACCAGGCTTGTTGGCGGCCACAAGTCAGGACAGCCAGGACAGCCAAGATTGAAAATGTCCTGAAATTTCAGGACGTCCTGCATCAGGACCTCCTGACAAAACAACACTTTTGGCGTAGGTGAATTTGATACCGCGCTGCAACGCAATAAAATCAAAAAGTTTTCGAGTCTCATCAAAAGGGGAGCCCGATTTGCACAACCTCGTGGCGTGGGCGCTGATCGGGGGCATCATTGGGGAGGCGACAATGTTGCAGCGCTGGTGGGGAATTGACGCTGACGAAAGCATAGAACTGACGGGCCGACCTGCCCGACCGCAGCGCGGCTTACCTATTTGACCATTCCCCCGTTTCTGCTTATACTTTCCCAACAACTGATTCGATGGCGCGATGCCTTACAGCATCTACCGTAACGAGGCACAACTTATGCCGGGCAATCAAACTGACCAAGCCCTCGTGAACAAAAAAGACCTCTCTGAGCGGGACATTTGCACCAAGTTCATCACACCCGCTATCCGTGATGTCAAGTGGTCAGAGATGCAGTTCTATGAAGAATTCACGCTGGGCAAAATCCACGTGCGGGGCAAGTCGGTGGGACGAGGCAAGCGCAAACGGGCCGACTATGTCCTCTTTTACCAGCGCAACTTGCCGCTGGCAATCATTGAAGCCAAAGACAACAACCACGACGTTGGCGCAGGGATGCAGCAGGCAATAGAATATGCAGACACACTGGACATTCCCTTTGCCTATAGCTCGAACGGGGATGGCTTTATCGAGCACGACCGCACGAAAACGGAAGGGCCGCTGGAACGAGAGCTTGGCCTGCACGAGTTCCCCACGCCTAAAGAACTGTGGCAGCGTTACAAAGCCTGGAAGGACATCCAGCCAGACGAAGAAAAGATTATCACTCAGCCTTACTTTTTGGGCGGCAATCTGCCGCGCTATTACCAGCAAAAAGCGATCAATCGCACGATCGAAGCGATTGTGAAAGGACAGAACCGCATCTTGCTGGTGATGGCAACCGGCACGGGCAAGACCCACGGCGGCGGGCCGCTAGGCGTAACGGGTGTGGTGATTCCCGTCGTGATGGCGGCCCCTGCCACGGCGGACAAGGGCAGCGGCGCCAGGCTCAGGGCCGGCTCGGCGCGGGGCATGGCCTGCCGCCAGTCCCGCTCGACGGTCTGATCGGGCGTGTCGGGCAGAGGTCGGGCGACCTCGCCGCAGGTAAGTGGGGAAAACGAAGGACTCGTGCGGGGGGCGGGCGTGCCCTCTCTACCGCGACGGGCGGCTTCACACCATACGAAAAAGACCCCAATTCCCCAAAATGATGTACAATCAAATGTAACCGCTCAGGCAGGTGTGCGCACAGGAGAAGTGAGAAATGGTAACTCGACAAATTGTCCTTGATGTTCCGGAAAAGGTGTTATTAGCTGAAAAGACCGATGAGGCTACTTTCGCTCGAGAGTTGCGCATCTTGGCGGCTGTCAAGTTATATGAACTGGGTCGCCTTTCGTCTGGTCGAGCCGCAGAATTGGCTGATATGCCTCGCGTAGAGTTTCTACTAACGTTAGGACGTTATAAGGTGTTTCCCTTTGAAGCCGAGTTACGCGAATTGGAACGCGCCCATGCCGGATGCTCTTGACAACCCCATCTTTGGGGCTATACTTCCAGCGGATACGATCAAGAAC
>CAYHAR010000048.1:0-5167 GCA_964354595.1 uncultured Anaerolineae bacterium
TCGTGCAGTGCAGCAGGGTGGTCTGATAACGCTGGAGAGTCGTGCCGGCGGTGGCAGCACGGTCTATCGCCCTCTCACGTCCACGCTGATCTATACTCGTTACTTTCAAGAGAGAGCCGAGTTCGACCACTGGGGTGAAGCACATTCACTCCCCTATTTGCTTTCGACCGACCCCACGCCCCAATACCAATCGGTTGAGGAGAACTGGACAACGTGGGTCACTAACACCATAAGTGGGACGGCCTTCTACGGCAAGGTGGTATTGAGCGACACCATCTTTGGCTCAGACCTCACCATCACCCAGTTCTCCATGGCCCCCCTCACCCCAACACTGCACAACAGAGTGAATTTCACCGTCGTTGTTCAAAACGTGGGGGTGATGACCGCCTGGCGGTATTTTGCCACAGAGGTATACCTCCGGCAGGTCGACGACCCTCCGCCGCAAGGTCCGCGCGACCACGACCTGGGCAAAAACATCTATACGGGGACAGGTCTTTTTTCTGTAAATGGAGACTGGAAAGTGAGCCAACTGGGCCCGCAAGAGTCTATCACCATGACGACCTATGTCACCGTCCTGGCCGCAACAGGCTCAGGCTACTTGACAGGATACGCCCAGGTAGATGTGCAGGATCAACCCGGAGTGCACTATGCCTGGTTCGGCAGCAACCCTGAAGGTTTCTGCAACCGTCCCGAGGGATGTGATGAAGCCACACGCCCAGACGAAGAAAACAATGTCAAGAGTTTGGCTCAAAGCATTTTCATTACACATACTTATGAACTAGAAGTCTCACCCATTTCCAGCACGGCGCGCACGCCCGGCGGACACACGGCGATCTATGCCCTCCAGGTGCGAAACGTCGGCAACATGACGGACACTTACGACATCACTTACAGATCGCAAGAATGGCCCGCAAATGCGCAGCCGTCTGTGGGGCCAATCCACTACCCCGTTGTGGCCTATATCGGGGGCCGGCAGATCTTTACTGGGAACTATGCCAGCTTTACGGTGGCAGTTCCAGTCCCATCCTCAGTGACTACTGAGGATATACTGAACCAGACGATGGTCACCGTGACTTCGCAGGCCGATTCGAGAAAATTTAAAGTCGTCACGCTCAATACGGTCTCTGGCTGGAATCGCATCTACCTGCCCATCATTCGCAAGAAGAATTGAAGCGCAACGACACACGTCACGGCAGCGACCCTTTCCCGCGAATTGGAACGCTGCCCTGGCACACGACGGAAACGGAGGTGCAATCCGTTTCCGTTGTGCTATAATGCCCTTGACATTTTGTCGGAAGTAACTATAGTAATAGGTGGCAAAGTTGAGCGTTGGTCGAGCCTGATCCCACTTGTGGCCCGCGCCCGGTCGGTGGGCGAGTTGGTCAGAGCCGGGTCACCAAAGGAGGAACCTCATGCGACGTGGTGGCAGAACCTTGATCCTGATCGGCCTGCTGTTGGCAGTGGGGGCCGTGGTCCTGGCGATTTTCTTGGGCCAACAAAAGCCGCCGCCCAAGCCGGCCGCTCCCACCGCTCCGCCGGTCGAGACCGTGAAAATCGTCATTGCCGTCCAGCCGATTCCGCGCGGCGGCAAGATCATCACCGGCGCAGTAGACCTGTTCGAGTGGCCGGCTTTGCGAGTGCCTCCCGGCGCTCTCACGGACTCGGGCCGGGCCATTGGCAAGTTTTCCAAAATAGACATCTCGCCGGGGCTGCCCATCTTGCCGGGCATGATCGCCGCCAGTCCGGCCGAAGCGGCCGCCACGGGCGGCTCGGCGGCGGCCCTGGCGATTCAACCGGGCCGGGTCGGAGTAGTGTTTCCATTTCGCTCCACGTATCCCGATAAAGACACCCTACCTTACGACCGGCGCGACAAAGAAGTGCTGCCGCGCCTCTTGAGCGTCGGGTATGCCATCCAGCCGGGCGACCGCGTGGACGTGCTGGCCTGCTTTTGGGTATACGAGCTGGACAAAGAATTCCAATCGCGGACGCCCAACAGATTCGGCTACATTGACCCGGAGAAACGCGGGCAGCCCGTGGAAGGGATGGCCGGCCGGCCCATCGTCGTGCCGGGCGGCGCGCCCGGCGTAGAGGGGCCATCCGAGCCGCAACTGCCGCGCATGGTCTGCCAGTGGACCGCGCAAAATGCGCGCGTGTTGGGGCTGGGCGATTGGATCGCCGCCCCGAGCGCCCCCTCGACGCCTCAACCCGGCGGCGGGCAGCCCACTCCCACTCCGGCGCCGCCCCTGCCTCAATTTGCGACGCTGGAGGTGGACCCGCAAGACGCGCTGGTGCTCAAGTACGCGCGCGAGACCGGCGCGCAATTGGACCTGGCGCTGCGCGCGGCAGGCGACAAGGAATCCAAATTCAGCACGGAAGCGGTCACACTCCAGTACATGTTCGAGCGATTCAAGGTGGCCGTGCCGCCCAAGCTGGACTATGGCATCGGCGGCGCGGGTGGCGTGCCGGTGGGCGCCAAGGGCCCCTAACAGGTCAGGTATGGGCAGCACTCCCCCTTTCAACAAAATCAAAGTGCTGGTGGTGGACGACATCCCCGAGATGCGGGAAAACATCCGCAAGCTCCTGGCCTTTGAAAACGACATCGAGGTCGTCGCCGTGGCCGGCTCCGGGCAGGATGGCATCCAATGCGCCCGCCAATACCAGCCCAACATTGTCCTGATGGACATTAACATGCCGGACATGGACGGCATCACCGCCGCGGAGCTGGTCGCCCAGGAGGTGCCCACCGCGCAGGTTATCATGGTCTCGGTGCAAAGCGAGGCCGATTACTTGCGCCGGGCCATGCTGGCCGGGGCGCGCGACTTTGTGACCAAGCCGTTCAGCGCCGAAGAGTTGGTCTCGACGATCCACCGCGTCCACAAAATGGCCCAGGCGCGGGCGCCCGTCGCGCCGGCCTCGCCGGCTGCGCTGGGGCTTGGCCTGCCCGGGACCGGGCCCTTCCGCGCTCCCCGACAGGGCAAGGTCGTGGCCATGTTTGGGGCCAAAGGCGGAATCGGCGCCAGCGTCACGGCGGTCAACCTGGCCGTCGCCTTGAACCGGCCGGACCGCAAAGCCGCCGTGGTGGACGCCAGCCTGCACTTTGGCGACGTGGGCGTGCTGCTCAACCTGCAAGCCACGCGCAGCATCGCCGACATTTCCAAAGTCATCGCCGACCTGGACGCGCAACTGATCGAAACCATGTTGACGCCGCACGCTTCGGGCATCAAGGTGCTGCTGGCGCCGGCTCAGCCCCAGTTGGCCGAGCTGGTCAGTGCCGAGCACTTGAAATCCATTCTGGCCGAGATGCGCCACATGTTCGACTTTATCATCGTGGATACCAGCCGCACGCTCAAGGACGAAATCCTGGCCGTGCTGGACCTGGCCGACCGGATCGTGCTGTTGGGCACCACCGACATCCCGTCCATCAAGAACGCCCGCATCTTTTTCGAAGTCTCGGACGCGTTGGGGTATCCCAGCGAAAAGATCGTGTTCGTCCTCAACAAAATAGATCGCCGCAGCCTGATTTCGGCCAAAGACATCGAGATGCACGTCAAGCACCCGGTCGCCGCTCAACTGCCGATGGACGAGGCGACCGTCGTCACGTCGGTAAACAAGGGCGTGCCGTTCGTGGCCGACCCGCGCTCCAGGACGACGCCGCTGGCTCAAGCCTTTTTCCAACTGGCCGACCGGCTGGTGACAGAGCTGCAGCCGGTGGATGAGCCGGTTGCCGCGTCCGCGCCGACGGCGGCGGAAACTCAAGAAGACCTGGCCCGCAAGCGGCTGGGGCGTCTGTTCAATCGTTAGGGAGTTGGCCCATGTCGTTACTCAAGCGAATTGAAAAAGGAACAGCCACGACGGCGGCGGCGCCGGTCGAGCAGCCCTCCAAGCTTAGCGAGATTCGCGCCCGCCGCTCGCCCACGGCCGTCGCGCCCAGCCGGGACGCTTACCTCGACCTCAAGACGCGCATCCAGAACAAGTTGCTGGCCGAGCTGGACCCTTCGATGGACATCACCAAAACCGACGAGGTGCGCGCGACCATCGAGGAGATGTACGACGCTACGCTGGCCGAAGAGAACATTATCCTCAGTCGCGTGGAGCGCCAACGCCTGTTCGAGCAAATCGCCGCCGAGATTCTGGGCTACGGCCCGTTAGAGCCATTGCTGGCCGACGAAACCATCACCGAAATCATGGTCAACGGCCCCAAGAACATTTACATCGAGCGCAAGGGCAAGATCGAGCGCACCAACGCCAGCTTTGAAAGCAACGAACACCTGATGCGCATCATTGACCGCATCATCGCGCCGCTGGGCCGCCGCATTGACGAAAGCCAGCCCTACCAGGATGCGCGCCTGCCCGATGGCAGCCGCGTCAACGCCATCATCCCGCCCCTGTCGCTCATCGGCCCGGTGCTCACCATCCGCAAGTTTTCCAAGATTCCGTTGACGGTGGAGAACCTGATCTCGTATGGCTCGCTCACCGCCGAAGCCGTCGAGTTCCTCAAAGCGTGCGTGCAGGCCCGGCTCAACTGCGTCGTGTCCGGCGGCACCGGCTCCGGCAAGACGACGCTGCTCAACGTCTTGTCGTCCTTCATCCCGTCCGACGAGCGCATCGTCACCATCGAAAACGCCGCCGAGCTGCAGTTGCGCCAGGAGCACGTCATCACCATCGAGACGCGCCCGCCCAACATTGAAGGCAAGGGCGAGATCACCATCCGCGACATGGTCATCAACGCGCTCCGTATGCGGCCCGAGCGCATCATCGTGGGCGAGTGCCGCGGCGCGGAAGCGCTGGACATGCTTCAGGCCATGAACACCGGCCACGACGGCTCGATGACCACGCTCCACTCGAACAGCCCGCGCGACACGCTGGCCCGCCTGGAGACGATGGTGCTGATGGCCGGCTTTGACCTGCCGCACCGCGCCATCCGCGAGCAGGTTTCTTCGGCCATCCAGCTCATCATCCACCAGGACCGCATGCGCGACGGCACGCGCAAGGTGACCAATATTACCGAGGTGCAGGGCATGGAAGGCGAAGTCATTACCATGTCCGACATCTTTATCTATGAAAAGCAGGGCGTGGAAAACGGCAAAGTCATCGGCCGGTTGATCCCCACCGGGCTGCGGCCCAAGTTCATCGAGCGGATCGAAGCGGCCGGCATCCGGCTGCCGCC
>CAYHAR010000048.1:5267-19417 GCA_964354595.1 uncultured Anaerolineae bacterium
GCTGCCGCCAAGCATCTTTGGGATTGGCGCGCGGCGATGAGAGCGGCGAGGAAGATGCGACGATGAATATCATCATAATTGTCGCCATCGTCATAGCGGTCATCCTCCTGGTCATCGGCATTGTGACCTCGATGAGCGAGCGCGGCGAAGTCGAAAAGCGGCTCCAGAGTTTCGGGGGCGCCGAGAGTGCCACCGCCAAAGAAGCCGGGCCGATCAAGCGCGCGTCGCCGCTGGGCGAAGCGTTCAACCGGGTATTGGCCGGACGCTCCTTTACCAGCAAAATCTCGACCCAACTGGCCCGCGCCGACATCAAGCTGACGGTGGGCGAATACCTGGCGCTATTGGTCATCGCCATCGTGGGCGGCGGAGCGATCGGTTACCTGACCGGCGGCCAAAATATAATCCTGGCCATCCTGGGCGCGGTGGGTGGCTACTTTGCGCCGGGCATTTACGTCGGCTTTATGCAGGGCCGCCGGTTGAACCAGTTCAACGACCAGCTCGGCGACACGATCAACTTGCTGGTCAACGGCCTGCGCTCCGGCTATAGCATCTTGCAGGCGATGGAAGCAGTGGGGCACGAGCTGCCGCAGCCAGTGTCGGGCGAGTTCGACCGCGTCGTCAAAGAAGTCCAGCTCGGCCTGACGCTGGAGCAATCGCTGCAAAACATGCTCCGCCGGGTAAAGTCGGACGACCTCGACCTGATGGTGACCGCCATCAACGTTCAGCGCGAGGTGGGCGGCAACCTGGCCGAGATTCTCGAGGTCATCAGCCACACCATCCGCGAGCGCGTGCGCATCAAAGGCGAAGTCCGCGTGCTGACGGCGCAGGGCATGTTGACCGGCTACGTGATCACCGGGTTGCCGATCGCGATCACTCTCTTGTTGTACGTGATGAACCGCGAATACATCTCGCGGCTGTGGTCGGGCCACATCTGTGGCTGGGTGATGATCGCCGCCGGCGTCATCCTGATCAGCAGCGGGTTCATAATCATTCAGAAAATCGTGCACATTGAAGTCTAGTCGGGCCATTGCCTGGCAAAAATAGACCTATCCCTGACGGCTTGAGCAGGGAGGTGCAAGCATGACATGGATTATTCTTGCTGGAGTTGTCGTCGCTTTGGCGATTGTGCTGGTCGTGGTCGGCATGAGCGCGCCTGATCCACAACAAACGCTCCAACAGCGCCTGGCCGAATATGGCGCGCGCGAGACGCCCGCGACGTTGGAAGAGATCGAGCTATCTCTGCCGTTTAGCCAGCGCGTCGTCGTTCCCTTGCTCAATAACATTGCCCAGTTCGTGGCCCGCTTTACGCCGCAGCGGTCGCTCGAATCGGCGCGCCACAGCCTGGAGCTGGCCGGCAACCCGTATAACCTGACCGCCTCCCAGTTCTGGGCAGTTCGCGCGGCGGCGGCCATCATCCTGGGCGTCTTGATCGCCGCGCTCATGTTCGTCACCAACGCCGCCTGGACGCAGCGCATCCTGTACCCGATCATTGCCGCCGCGCTGGGCTTTTTTCTGCCCGTCCTCTGGCTATCGAGCCAGGTCAGCCGCCGCAAGAACTCGATCATCAAGTCGCTGCCGGAGGCGCTTGACTTGCTGACCGTGTGCGTGGAGGCCGGGCTGGGCTTTGACGCCGCCATGCAAAAAATCACTGAAAAGTGGAAGGACGACCTCGCCATGGCCTTTGGCCGGGTGCTGCAAGAAATCCGCCTGGGCAAGCTGCGCCGCGAAGCTTTGCGCGACATGGCTGGCCGGATGGACGTGCCCGACGTGACCAGCTTTGTGGCCGCCATCATCCAGGCCGACCAGTTGGGCGTGTCTATCGCCAAAGTGCTCCGCATCCAGTCCGACCAGATGCGCGTGCGGCGACGGCAGCGCGCAGAAGAAAAAGCGCACCAAGCCCCCATCAAGATGCTGTTCCCAATGGTCTTTTTGATCTTTCCGTCCCTCTACCTGGTCTTGCTCGGCCCGGCCGTTTTGCAGGTCATAACGGGCGGCACCGGGGGCGTATTTTAGCCAGCATCGCTCGCAGGAGTAAATATGCGCGCGCTCGTCGGTGGGGACTGGCCAGCGTGGTCGCACACCCTCTTCAGAGGGCAGACCAAGTGGGGCAGACTCGGCAACGCCCTGCTGGATCTGATTTTTCCCCCGCGCTGCGCCGGATGCGGCCAAAGCGGAAGCCTGTGGTGCTACGCTTGCCAGGCGAGTGTGCGCGTGATCCGTGACCCAATCTGCTCCCACTGCGGCCGCCCCCTGGGGAATCAGCGCGACGCCCGCCTCTGCCTGCCATGCCGCTACTCGCCTCCCGAAATTGACGGCATCCGCTCCGCCGTGATGTTTGAGGGGCCGCTGCGTGAAGCGATCCATCACCTCAAGTACAGCGGGAGGACGAGCCTGGCCGAGCCACTGGGAGCATTCTTGAGCGCGAGATGGCAAGCTGATCCATTGCCCGCCGATACGATTGTTCCGGTGCCGCTCCACGCGTCGCGCGTCCGCGAGCGCGGCTACAACCAATCCGCGCTGTTGGCCGAGCAATTATCACGCGCCAGCGGCCTGCCGCTGGCCGAATCCATGTTGACCCGTGTCCGGGCCACCGCGCCCCAAGTCACGCTCAACGCCGCCGAGCGCAAGATGAATGTGCGCGACGCATTCCAGGCTTTCGGCGACGCCGCGCGGGGAAAGCGGGTGCTGCTGGTGGACGACGTCTGCACCACCGGCGCGACGCTGGAATCGTGCAGCCTTGCGCTGCGCCGGGCGGGAGCCGCGTCGGCGTGGGCTGTCACCCTGGCGCGAGCGCCGTGAGAATAACAAGAACGCATCCTATCTAGGCCGAAAGGAGAACAAGATGCAAGTCACAATTCGGGGTCGCAATATCGAGGTCACATCACGCCTGCAAGAGTATGTGGAGAAAAAGATCGGCAAGCTGGATCGCTATCTGCCAACGATTGACGAAGCGCACATGGAGCTGGCCGTCGAAAAGACGCGCAGCGCCCAGGACCGCCAGGTGGCGCAACTGACCGTCCGTAGCCGGGGCGCCATCTTGCGCGCGGAGGAGCGCGATCACGATCTCTACACCGCCATTGACGCCGTGCTGGACAAGATGTATCGGCGGATTGCCCGCTACAAGGGCAAGCATCAAGACCGCTCACGCCCCGGCGCTGAAGAGATCGGCGGCGAAGCGTTGCCGGTGGAAGCCAAGCCAGAAGAAACGGCAGGGCGCATCGTTCGCACCAAGCAATTTCGCATGGTGTCCATCAATCCCCAAGAAGCTGTCGAGCAGATGGAATTGTTAGGCCACGACTTTTACGTTTTCTTTAACGCCGAAGCGGGAGTGATCAACGTGCTGTATCGGCGCAAGGACGGCAACTATGGCCTGATCCAGCCCGAGATGGCCTGAACGTAGAAATTCTCGCAAAGCAAGAGCCTCCCGCCGGTCGGAAACCTGCGGGAGGTTTTTTGTGTCATGGCGTCGTGGATGGAACGGGTGTTAAAGTCGGTGTGCTCGTGGGAGTGCTCGTCGAAGGCAGAATCTGCTGCCACCAGACGCGCACCTGCGCGTTGCCCGTGTCCTGATAGTATTCGACTTTGACCGTGTGCTGCCCCTCGCCCAGGTTATAGACATCGCCGCTATATTTTGCGCCGCTGGCTGTGTGCCATTCGTCCAGGATGGGATTGTCGTCCAGCCACAACCGCACGCCGTCGTCCGCCTCCGCCCAGAAGCGATAGTTGCCCGCCGGGAAATACATCGTCCGCGTCCACCGCGCGGAAAAGCGTTGATCGGGGATGATGCCCGGCGCCGGCGAATGCGCGCCCCAGTTGAACTCGATGCTATTGTCGTTGCGCGCCAACACCGGGTTGCCCGTGAGCGACGTGTTGGCATAGTATTGCCCCAGCCAGCCCGTAACGATGAGCGGCGTCGGCACGGTGGGCGTCGCCTGCCCGCTCACCTGAAAGACCGCCAACGCCTGTCGGCTGCCCTCGCCGCTGCGAGCCAGCACTGTCGCCACCGCCGCGCCGACCCAGTTGGCCGGGAACACAAAGCCCGCCGTCAGGTTGCCTTGCGCGTCCGTCTTGGCCGTTCCCACTTCCCAGACAGGCTGCATAGTGGAGCCGAGCAAGCCCAGGCTCAACGTCTCGTTGGGCAGCCAGCCGCGCCCGGTCACGACGACGGCGGCGCCCACGCGACCACTCGCCGGTTGCAAGCTAATCATGGGCGCTGGCACGGGCGTCGGTGTTGGCGTCGGCGTCGCAGAGGCCGTGGCGGTTGCCGAAGGCAGAGTGGTGGGTGAAGCAAGCAAGACAACCTTGGTCGCCGTCGCGCCCGGCGCTGGTGAAAGAGTGGGCAAAGCCTCGCCGGGCTTGGGCGTCAACTGCCAGGCGACGCCATCCAGCGACAGGCGGGTCGTCGCGACGTTCTCGCCCCCCGGTGTGCCCGCGTAAACCGTCACCTCGTGGAGCGCCGTCCAACTGCCTTCGGCGGGATAGGGGAACGTCACACTAAACTTGCCGTCTTTGTCGCTGGTCCCCGTCACGAATGAAGTGCCCTCGGTCGGCGGAGCGTTGGGCGCGGCCAGCCCCACATAGATTTCTTTGTTGACCGGAAAGCCCAAACCGTTCACCGTGATCACGGGCCTCGGCTGCCCAGCCTGCGGCCCGATCTGGGCTGAGACGGTCGCCGCTGGCCGAAACGCCAACGCCACGATGACAATGATCATTACCAACACCAGCACGGCCACTACGACAATGGTGATCTTGGCGCGTTGTGTCATGATTCGCCTCTTACGTACACACTGCTAAACGTAGGTGTAGGGCAAGATAGCATCTTGTCCTACACCATTGCTAACGCGCAGGAATGACGAGCTCCTGTCCCACACGAATGTTGTAATTGGTCAGCCCATTGGCTGACATGATCGCTTGAACGGTGACGCCGTATCGCCGGGCGATGGAAAACAACGTGTCGCCCGCGCGCACCACGTAAATCGTCTGCGCGGGAGGCGGAGTCGCTGTGGGTGTTCCGCCGGTCAACGCTTGCAAGCCCGCCGCCGCCTCGCCTCCATCCGGCTTGACGACCAGCGCGCGGCTATACGCCGTCTTGGCTTCTTCCAGCTTGCCGTCTGTGGCGAGCTGGCGGCCATAGTTGACGAGCGCCGAATACAGCTTTAGGGTCATCTCGGCATTCTGCGGATCAGCCGCGTGAATTTGCTCGCTCAGGCTGACGGCGGCGGCCCAGTTCCCGGCGGCCCACGCCGTATCCAGGCGCTGCATCAACTGCTGCTGCGCCGTCAAGGTCGGAGTCGGCGTCGCGGCTGGCCGCGGCCCGGGCGGCAAGGTAACGGTGATCGGCATGGCCGTCGCCACGGCGGCGGAAGCGTAAGGAGAAGTGTAAAGAGTAATATCCATCGTCAACCGACGCAGCTTGCCGCCCTCGGCAATGCTCACGTTGCTGATGACATAGCCCGGCAGCGCGGCTTCTTTGATCAGAGCCACAAAGCGGGTCAAATTGGGCGAGTCGCCTTCGGCTTGCAGCCGGAACGTGCGAACGTCATACGCGCCCTTGCCTTGCTTCGGGCTGGGCAGAGTTTGCAAGCTGAGAATCGTCACGCCGCTCTGGCCCGCGTACACGTACAGATTATTCATCGCCTCGGCGGCTTTCGAGTCCGTCAGGAAAAGGCTTCCGGCTTGATTCAACGCGGCCTGAGCCGTCGCCAATTGCGCTTCAAGTTTTTCGGGGCTTTTTTCCTGGGCCTTGCGCGCCTCGGCTAGCTTTTGCTCGGCCGAGGCCAGCTGAGCCAGCAGTTTGTCCCTGGCCTGCCACTGCGGCACAAGGGAAGCTTGCGCAAACAACAGGTAGCCCACCGCGATCACGGCCGTGGCGACGACCGCCAGCAAAGCATAGAGGCGCTCTCCGGTCGGAAGGCTTTGTTTCCAGTTGCTCAAAATGCTCACGGCGATTTAACCTCGAGTTCCAACACAATCACAAATTCAACGCCCTGAGAATCGAACAGAGCCTCGCCCGGTCGAAGCAACAGCGCGGAGTGAAAAGCTGCCTGCGCCGGGTAAGCCAGAGCGATCACAGGCGCGTCAGGCCCCCGCGCGAGCGTCAAGACAGGCGCCATGCTCTGAGTAGATGTCTGAACCGAGCTGACCGTCGGCGTGGGCGTATGGGTTGGCGTGGGGACGCTGGTCGGCGTCATGGTCGCCGTCGGCGTGGGAATGATCTCGACCACGCTGATCGAATACGCCATGTCCGGGCCATACTGGCCCCGGTTCGTCACCGTGACCGTCGCCTCCACATCCGAGCCGGCTGGGATCTGGAACTGAATCTCTGAGCTTGGGTCGCCGGGCTGACGGTCGTCGTTGCTGTAAATCGCGCCTCCCACATTCACGCGCAAGACTGTGTCCACGCCCAACACCAGTTCTGCAGTAGAGATCCGATAATACCGTCGCGACTTGGCCAAGAACTTGAGCCGGTCCACGTCGCCGTCAGGATAAAAATTGCGCCTCTGTGTCTCGCCCACCGCTATCAGCTTATAGTCGTCGTCAGGCTCATACTTGTCGCGCAAGTTGGGCGTGGGTGTGGGAGAAGACGTGCCCGTAGCAGACGGCGTGGGTGTGGGAGAAGGCGTGCCCGTAGCAGACGGCGTCGGCGTGCTCGAAGGCGTCGCGGTGGCCGAGGGCGTCGGGATCACTTCTTCAACCGTGAGCGTATACAACTTGTCCGGGCCATACTGGCCCCGGTTCGTCACCGTGACGATCACCTGCGTATCAGAACCGCTCGTCACCTGGAACCCGACTTCGGAGACCAGATCGCCAGCCTGCCGGTCGTCATTGGTATAGGTCCAGCCTCCCACGCTCACATTCAAAAAAGTGTCCACGCCCGGCGTCAGATCGGACGTATAGACCCGATAGTAGCGCCCGGCTTTGGCCAGGAACCTGGCCTTGTCCGCGTCAAAGACGGGATAAAAGCTATGCCGCTGCGGCTGGTTCACGATAATGTCCTTCGGCTGAAAGTCGTCTATCTCGTACACATCGCCGGGGGGTACAATCGTGGACGTGAGCGCCACTGTGGGCGTAACAGTCGCCCCGGTCGGCGCTATCGTGACAGATACGCTAACGGCCCGGATGGACTGCAAAATGACGCGCGAGAAAAGCTTGGACTGATCGAGAGCTTGCGCATAGGCCGTCACCGCCACATCGTCCGCCGCCCGCCCATTCAGAACGATCTGAGCGCTGATGGGCTGGGCCAGAGAAGTGAGCGTGAGTCGAGCCGGATCGTAATTGCCAATGGCGGCCATGATCGCCCGCCAATCCGTGCGCCCGGCCGCCATGGCCGCCGAGGCTCCTTTGATTTCTGCGGCCGGCGGCTCGACTTGCGCCAGAGCCTCGATCAACTTTTGCGCCTCGGGCGCCGGCGTGGGAACCGTCGTCATGGACTTTTGGACGAATTGGAGATCGCTGCTCAAGCGAGCGGTTTCGATCCGCAGGCTGGCGACGAAAAGATAGAGAGGAATAAAAACGACCCCGAGGCTGACCACGACCAGCCACAGGGCGATCACCCTTCGAGAGAGCGCCCGCTGGGGCGCAGGTGGCGGCGGCTGTGGCGGCTTGGGCAACGGACTAGGCTCTGCAAGTTTTCGCGCAGCCATTCTGATCTGGGCCTCGTGAGAATGCGCCGGTCACGTGCTACTTGCGAAAAAGACCATCTCTTTCAACTTGGCGACGTCTTCCGGCATCACATCGGGGAGCGCCAACGTCTACCCCCTTGGCTAATTCTATCATAAATCGAAAAATGTATGATGCGTGGAGATGAGACGTGCAGCGGAGAATTTCCCGTTACGCAGCCGAAGGTCGTTGCCTGTTCCCCAATGCGCCCCCAGAGTAACTCAACCCGCTGGCGCGGGTTTCGGCTCAGTTACGACCTCATTGCAGACCGGATAGACGAGCATATCTCGCGTCTCGGTTATGAAGGGCGTGCGGCAAACTTGATCTGGGAAACAGACTTGACCTTGGCAATCAACTCTGCGCGGATAGTTTCCAAGCCCTGGCCGGCGAGCGTACCGGGCTTTTGGACAATCTCCAAAGCGCCGAACATTAAAATGTCCAGGCCCTTGTGGAGCATGTCTTGCCGGGCAACGTTGGTGACGAGGACGATCGGCGTGGGCGTCTTGGCCATGATCTGCCGGGCGGCCTCGTTGCCATCCATCCTGGGCATATTAATATCCATGGTGATCACGTCCGGCCTGAGCCGGGCCGCCATCTCGACCGCCTCGACGCCATCGCCCGCCTCGCCCACCACCTCGATGCCGGCCGTGCTGTTGAGCATCTTGGAAATCGCCTCTCTTGCGGCGACTGAATCTTCGACGACCAGAACTCGGATCACGCTGTCTTCCTCCCTGGGAACGCCTTGCAGCAATCGAGACGAGCCATCTCAATGTGTAAAGACGCTTGAAGCGCAAATGCCATTGGGAGCGCCAATAGTCGCCAGGTTGGTAGTCCCCGTCCTCACCACGTAGGGCGACACGCCCACCAGCACCACAATCTTCTCGCCAGGATTGAGAATATCCGGCTCGACGGCTTCGACGATGCCCGCGCTGGCGTCCATGTAAATCGTCTTGGTCCATTTGCTCGAATAAGGGTACCACGTCACGTGGTACCCACCCGCTCCGTCGGTGTATTGAAGAATGACATCCCACTGGTTGAAACCAGCCGACCTGGCGCTGCCTGCGTCCCTGAGCGTCACCGACACGTAATCCCCGCCGGGCGCGGTGGCGGCGCTCATCGGCGCAAGGTCAGTCCTGGCTCTCTCACCCAGCCGCTCCTGCATCGCGCCGGCCGCTTCCGAGATCGTCGCCTGCGCCGAGAGGAAACGCTCAGACAGAGCCAAAACCGATAGCATCAAAACGCTAATGACGATGAGCGCCGTAATGGCCGTTTCCATAGATCACCAGCTAAAGTATTCGTCGCTGATGCCGTTCGGCAGAGTGACTTTGACCAGGTATCTCCCGGACGGCAAAGACGGATAATGGAGAACGGTGAGCTTGAGCCTCGTCGAGGGATTCCATTCTCCACCGTTCTCCACCACATACTCCTAGTGCGAGCCCGGCGTGCCCGCAACGCCGTAAGGAACACGAGCAAAGTCGCCCTCCGGCCCAAAGAACACGTCGCACGCCTCGACGGCCGCCACGCGCACAGCGCCGACATTCTTGGCCCAGGTCAGCACAATGCCGCCCGACTGGGCCGCGGGAATGATCGCAATCTGGCTTTTCAGGCGCTCGTCCAGCCGCCGCTCCATGCTGGTCATCGCGTCACGGCTCTGGATAATCGCGGGATAGATCGAGTTAAAGACAACCACGGCCGAGATCACCCCCGCCATCACCAACAAGGCCGTGACGATGGTCTTATCCAAGGTCGACCTCCCCCACTCGGTGCAGGCTGGCATAGGGATACCAGCCTACTCTCCCTACAGAAACTATAAGTCGGAACGGGCTTGCTCTGGGTTTCTTTTGTGTTACAGGAACATAGCAAGGCGCGCCACCCGAAAACGCAAGCGACCCGTCAGGGCGTCCGCGATTCGTCGAGCTTATCCAAGTCGCTCCGCGAAGCGCATCTGCCTCACCTTCACCCACTCAATCTGCAACTGGGCGTCGCGCGGCATGAGGCGAACGGCCTGGGCATAGTATTGGCCGGATTGCTCAGCCCGCCTCGACTTTAACGCCGGGTCAGCCGACAGGGCCGCCCATCGCTGGTAGACGAGAGCCAGGCCAACGGTTTGATCGGCGTTGAGCGGATTGATGGCACGACCGCGCGCAAATATGGCGCGGGCGGCGTAGAACAAGTCATCACGGCTCAGCCCGGCCGTTTGCTTCGTATCCAGCCGCTCAATCTTTTCCAGCGGCGACTGCTCGTCAAACAGCGGCGCAGGCGCAGCGACCGCACTGTCTGCGGAGCTGGCCTTTTCTATCAGGGCACGACCCAGCCCCCGGTAATACACATTCTCGTCAGGCGTCATGGGTTACAATAACATAGCGCGGCCCGCTTCGCCGCAACCAATGGCGGGGCACGGATAAACACAGATTGCGCGGATATTAACTCGTGTTCATCCGCGTGAATCCGTGTCCAAAGAATCTCGCGGACCGAGTGTCGCGGAGCAATTCTGTAGCCAGGCGTATTGACTGCGGCGTTACGGGCAATCACCGGGGATGAACGTGGAGTATAAAGCGTGGAGCGTCAAAAGAATTGTGCCGGAGCGCAGACCAGCCGCCCCGGCACAGATAGTATGCAATTCGAGCTTGCGCGCGCAAGCCGTATTCGTTTTATCGGCTTAGCACAATCGGCCCGACCCGCACTCTATGCTCGTCGTCAACAAAAGTGAGCGAGGATGCACCCGGCCGGGCCGGCGCAAACTCCCACCAACTGATCGGCTCATTCGGTCTGCCGTTCTGGTCGTCGTATCCCATCAGATAATCGGGAGACTGGACCGGCCAATTGGAATCGGCCGCGCCACCCATCCGCGAGTGCAGGTACTTGATGCCGAGATTGTCCACCAAATAATAAGCAAAGCTGGTGGACTTGGGGTGCATCATCTTGCCTAATCTGCTTTCAAAAGAGCCGACCGTCAGCTTAAGCCTCCAGTGAGCATAGAAGCGGAGGCCAAAGTCATACACATCCACCCGAATGATGCAAAAGGTCACGTCCCAATAGCGCCCCTCGAAAGAATCGGGATAATACACACACTTGGGCTCCATCGGATATGCGCCGGGCGTGCGCCACAGGTCTGCCGACCCGACCGGCGCGGCCGGCTGAGCCGGCGGCGCAACGACAGGCTTGCGCGTCGCAGCAGCAGTCGGCGTGATCGTGGCGGTCGCCGTGGGCACAGGCGTGGGTGTCTGCGTAGGCGCCAAAGTAGGGTACGGCGTAAAGGTGGGGTAAAGAGTAGCCGTCGGGTAAGGCGTCTGAGTCGGCGGTACGACAGTCGCCGTCGGCGCAGGCGTGGGTGCAGGCGTCGGCGTTGCACAGCCAGCCAGCAGAATCACTACCAACACGGCCAATACCGCGCGAGAAAAAGACGAACGCATGACGTGACCTCCCAAAAAGAGTGACAAACGATGGGTGATTATACCGCGCTGATTACAGCCTGGCAAATTCGCGCCGTCGTTGACAACTCTCAAGCGCGGAATATAATAAGTGTCAAATACCACGAGTCCCCCATCATGTTTGAATTCACCATCCAGGCTACGTGTAGACGTGCGCGAGCGGGCCTCCTCCGCACGCCGCACGGCGAGATTGCCACGCCGGTCTTTGCGCCGGTCGGCACGCAGGCCACCGTCAAGACGATGACGCCGCGCGATCTGCGCGAGCTGGGCGCGACGCTGGTGCTGGCCAACACCTATCATCTCTACCTGCGCCCCGGCAGCGCGCTCGTCGCGCGGATGGGCGGGCTGCATCGGTTCATGGGCTGGTCGGGTCCGCTCCTCACCGATTCCGGCGGCTACCAGGTGTTTAGCCTCAAGACGCTGCGCCAGATAGATGACGACGGCGTGACGTTCCGCTCGCACCTGGATGGCTCGACGCATCGCTTTACACCGGAAAAGGTGATCGCAATTCAAAAAGAGCTTGGCCCGGATATTGCCGTGTGCCTGGACGAGTGCGCGCCGCCGCTTGACCGCGCTTACAACGAGCAGGCGCTGGCTCGCACTCACGCCTGGGCTGCGCGTTGTCGAGAAGCGCACCGCCGCACCGACCAGGCGCTCTTTGGCATCGTCCAGGGCGGCGTGTTCCCCGACCTGCGCGAACAATCGGCGCGCTTTATCACGTCGCTCGATTTTCCGGGTCACGCTATCGGCGGGCTTTCAGTGGGCGAAAGCAAAGAGCAGACCTACGCCACGCTCGACCTGCTGGACGATGGCCTACCCAAAGACAAGCCGCGCTATTTGATGGGCGTCGGCACCGCGCAGGACTTTGTCGAGGCGGTCGCGCGCGGTGTGGATATTTTTGATTGCGTGCTGCCGACGCGCCTGGCGCGTCACGGTGCGGCGCTGGTGAAAGGTGAGCGGCTAAATCTCAAGAACGCGCAATACGCCGCCGACGAATCGCCCATCGCAGCAGGCTGCGGCTGCTACACCTGCCAGACCTTTACTCGCGCTTACCTCCGCCATTTGCTCGTCGCTGGCGAAATCCTGGGGCTGCACCTGCTTTCCATCCACAACCTGCACTTTTTGCTTGACCTGATGCGCCGCATCCGCGCGTCCATTCTGGACGGCGCGTTCGAGCAACTGGCTGCCGCGTATCGCTGATCGCTCTACGCTCTTTGCTCCACGCTCGACGTTTGGCAAATCGTGGTACAATCGCCGCACTTGGGAGGAGAGGCGCTCATGGCAATCTGGCAAGCGATCCTGCTCGGCATCGTGCAAGGGCTGACCGAGTTCATTCCCATTTCTAGCTCGGCGCACCTGGTCATCATCCCCTGGCTGTTCGGATGGGAAGACAAAGTGGTGATGAGTCTTCCCTTCGACATGGCGCTGCACCTGGGGACGCTCGTCGCGGTGATGGCGTTCTTTGCCGGCGATTGGGTTCGGCTGATTCGCGCCGGGGTCGCCAGCCTCGTCGAGCGCAAGATCGGCGCTGACCTCGACCGGCGGCTGGCGTGGTTTCTCGTCATCGGCTGCATTCCGGGCGGCATCATGGGCGCCCTGGCGGAAAGCAGGATCGAGAATCTGTTCCATAGCCCAGATGCGCCGCATCAAGCCTCGGCCATGATTGCGATGGCGATCATCATTGCGCTGCTGGGCGCACTCTTGTTCGTGGCCGAGCGACTGGCGCGCCACGAGCGCAAGATGGAACAACTGTCGCTCAAGGATGCGATTCTGATTGGATTGGCCCAGGCGTTGGCGATCTTTCCCGGCGTCTCGCGCTCCGGCAGCACCATCACCGCCGGGCTGGCGCTGGGATTGGAGCGCGAGACGGCCGCGCGTTTTTCGTTTCTGCTTTCCGCCCCCATCGTCGCCGGAGCAGGACTAAAGAGCCTGTGGGAAATCTATCAGGACCTTCACGCGGGCATCCTTGTGCAGGCCGACCTGATTCTGTTCCCCATCGGTTTCATCGCCGCCGCCATCAGCGGTTATTTGTGCATCAAGCTCTTGTTGCGCTTTCTGCTCAAGAATCCGACGGATGTGTTTGTGTACTATCGTTGGGCGTTGGCGGCGCTCATCGTCGTCGTGGCGATTGTGAGATGACAAACCGCAAACGTCAAACGTCAAACAAGTTGGTGAGCCTGCTAGCTCTCCTATTGCTCGTCGGCTGCGGGCCGACGCCGGTCGTCACGCGCACGCCGATCACGTTTCACCTGGCTGTGTCTTTCGCCATGGAGCCGCTAATGGCGGATCTGACGGCGGCCTATCGCGCCACACACTCGCACGTCACGTTCAACCAGCGGCACGTCAACTCGGCGCAGGCGATGCAAGCCTTGTGGTCGGGCGAGGTGGACCTGGCGGCCGTCTCGTGGCTGACCGACACCGAGTCCATCTGGCTGACGCCGGTGGCGATGGACGGAGTCGCCATCATTGTCCATCCGAGCAACCCGGTCAAGAACCTTTCGCTGCTGCAACTGCGCGACATTTTTCGAGGGCGCACGGCGGACTGGCCGGACGTGGGCGGGCCGCCCGGCGAAATCGCCGTAGCTTCGCGCGAAAACGGCTCCGGCACACGCGCCAAGTTTGAAGAGACGGTGATGGGCGGGCGCAGCGTCACGGTCAACGCCATGGCGCTCGCATCGGAGAAGGCTGTGCTGAACTATGCCGGGGCGGTCACTACGTCCATCGGCTACGTGTCGAGCGGCTGCCTCACCGGCACGGTCAAGACGATCAGCGTGGAGGGCGTGCCGCTCACGCAAGCCACCGTGACCGACCGGCGTTACCCACTCAGCCGGCCATTGCTGTTTGTCACGCCAGAAGAACCTCAAGGGGAACTGCGCGCATTCGTCGCGTGGGTATTGAGCAACGAAGGGCAAACCATCGTCGGGACCAAGTACGGACGGGTCAAGTAGGAGCGACTCTATCTCCCTCGCCTGCCCCGCTGTTCTTTACGGGGTCAGGGGGCGTGTTCGCCCGCTCTTTCAGAACACGATCAACTGTCTCTCGGTTGGGAATTCCGCTGCG
>CAYHAR010000048.1:19517-20885 GCA_964354595.1 uncultured Anaerolineae bacterium
TCGCCCGCTCTTTCAGAACACGATCAACTGTCTCTCGGTTGGGAATTCCGCTGCGTCCGCCCGGCTGCGTCGCCTTGATGCCGGCGGCGACCGTCGCCACCTCGACCGCCATGCGAACGCTCGCACCTCGAGCGAGGCAAGCCGCGTACGCGCCATGAAACACATCACCGCAGCCGGTGGTATCCACAACCTGCACCTTGAGCGCCGGAATGTGCTGAACCTCACCGCCGCGCTCCGAGTACCAGCAGCCCTGTTCGCCGGCCGTCACCACGCAACACGCCCGATCCGATAGAGTGCGCGCCATCGCTGACAGCTCGCGCTCGCCGGTCACACGCCCGGCCAAGCCCACGCCGACGATGAGATGATCTATGCGACGCATCAGATCAAACACGCGCGGCTCGGTTTCCTTTTCAACGTCGGCGACCACCGGGATGCCGTGAGCGTGCGCCAATTCCGCGGCGCGCAATCCCGCTTCGATGGCAGTGTGATCCACAAACAACACGCGGCAATTGGCGATCAACTCGTCCGTGATCTCTTCCAGCGGAAACGGGATGACGCCCGCGCGCGAATAGAGCACGACGCGCTGCGCCGTTGACTGGTCAACGATCACAATCGAGTGAATGGGCCGCGCCCCGGCGCGGCGCAAGCACGGCGCGCAATCCACTCCCTCGCGCGCCAACTCTTGGATCGTGAAACGAGACAACTCGTCATCGCCGAGGACGCCGCAATAGGCCGACTTGGCTCCCAGGCGGGCCGCCGCCACCAACGCCGTCCCCGCCAAGCCACCGCCCTCGCGCTGCTGCCGCTGAATGGGCAGCTTGGTATCAGGCAACGGGTAATGGTCAACATAGATCAGATCGTCAACCGTCACCGCGCCGAAACCGAGAACATCCCACTTCATGGCTCGATTTCGGCGACCGATTCGACAATGCGCGTGGGCTGATACGGGTAGCGATCCACGTCTTCCCGGCGCGTGACGCCCGTCAGCACCAGGATCGTCTCCATCCCGCTTTGGACTCCGGCGACAATGTCCGTGTCCATCCGGTCGCCGACCATCACCGTGTTTTCCGAGTGGACGCCCAGGTAGTTGAGCGCGGTGCGCATCATCAGCGGGTTGGGCTTGCCGACGAAAAACGGACTCACGCCGCTGGCTTTTTCAATGAGCGCCGCCATCGCGCCGCAGGCCGGCACCAGTCCTTCCTCGGAAGGCCCGGAGGGGTCGGGATTGGTGGCGATAAAGCGCGCGCCGCCTGCGACCAGCCGGATGGCTTGAGAGATGAGCGCCAGGTTATAGCTATCCGTTTCGCCCAGCACCACGTAATCGGGGTCGCGGTCGGTGATGACGTAGCCGATGCCATGGATCGCCTC
>CAYHAR010000049.1:0-20845 GCA_964354595.1 uncultured Anaerolineae bacterium
CAGGAAACGCCGTAAGCCTCTAGTTCGCCAACAGGTCGAGGCGGAAGGCGATAGCAGCAGGTGATGCGGAGGCGGCGTCGCAGGCGATATCCGCTCCTAACCGGCTTGGTTCGACTCTAGATGACGTGGCGGCGGCCCGCCACAGGAAGCCGTGGTAGTTGGGCGCGCGCCGTCAAGCTCAGGATAGCCAAAACACGCGATTGCGTGTATGATAAACGATAACACAGGGTGCAATCGCACTCTACCACATCAGGCGGGCTAGATGAGCGTCCGATTCGAATGGGACAGACACAAAGCGGCTATCAACATCCGCAGACATGGCGTCAGCTTTGATGAAGCCAGCACAGTGTTTGACGACCCGCTGGCGTCTATCTTCGATGACGAAGACCACTCGCTAGACGAATCGCGGGAAATTATCATTGGGCGCTCGATAAGTAATCGTCTATTGTTGGTCTGTTTCACGGAACGTACCCAAGACGTCATTCGCATCTTGAGTGCGCGCCTGACAACCAAGAGGGAACGTAAAGACTATGAGGAAAATCTCAATCACTAAATCTCACCGCACCAAATCAGACGACATGCGCTCAGAGTACAACTTTGATTATCGCAAGGCGCACCCTAATCGTTTTGCTGGCCGGATTGATAAAAGCCACCTCGTGGTAACTCTCGACCCTGATATTTCCGAGGTATTCACTACGCCAGAATCAGTGAACTCTGTTTTGCGTGCGCTGATCACCACGATGCCTACAACGACCAAGCCGAAAGTTGTTCGCAGATCGTCGTCCAGAATTGCCAAGAAAGAACGCGCCTAAGTTCTGGGCGTTGCGACACAAAGTCGTAGATGTAGGAGTGATGCTTTCCATTGAGAGGCATCACCGGCTGTTCTGCCAGCAGTACAGCTTGGTGATCGGCATACGCAGCCTGTACAGAAAACCATGCCCTGCAAAGCGAAGGGACTGACCGGACAGGATGGGCCGGACGCTGCGCGCAGCGCTCACCTCACGGAAGGCGATAGCGGCACGTGATGCGGTGGCGGCGTCGAAGGCGTTCCGGAAGAGACCAGTGCGGTACGCTCCCCTTGTGCAGGGGGCCAAGGGTCGCGTCGCACGTCGGGGATCGGTGCGGGGAGAGGGCGGGCCGCTTCGCGTGGCCTCTCTACCGCGATGGCCGCCTCGCCCGAAAAGGCAGGGCGGAACATTCATCAAAGAACCACCGTGCAGGATAAAGATGCAGAAAAAACTATCGCTCTTATGGTCATTATGCTCCTCCCCATGGCGCTCTCGATTGCGTGTGCGAGTGTGTCGCTGACGGCACCACCTACTCTTACCCCACAGCCCACGTATACACCGCTCTCTACCTACACACCCTCTCCCACTTTTACACCGCTTCCGCGACCGACTCCGATACCGACGCCCTCGCGCGCACCGACAGAAATTCCAACCAAGCGTTACTCAATCAGGTTCGGCATTGACTATGGTCACCCGGAAAAATACTTGGCGCAAGGCGAACAGACACATCTTTCCAATCCATTCATAGTCAACTCACTTCGGCGCAAAGAGCAGAGCATCGCGCATCTTGGCGAAATCTATTTCTGGATCAAGCGCGAGTTTACGACCTGGTCAGCCGGTGGCAAGACGATTGGTGCCATCACGACGGATCAATTGTTGGCCGAACGCCGCCTGGGTGGCTGTCATGACTGGGGACTGGTGTATGCGACAGTTGCGCGCGAGCTGGGCTACCCCGTTGTGACGATTGACACGGCGAGTATCACGTGGGCAAAGCAATTCCAATCGGGACAAAAGGGAGCGTACGTGGGCCATGTTTTTGTAAGTGTTCGTTGAGGGCAAGTGGGTGCTCGTTGATTCGACAAATAACTGGTACGTCGAGAATAGGTACGACCCGACGAACCCGATCATTCCGCTCCAAGGCGGCATCGCGGGATCGAACGAGGAGACGCTGGGCTTTTACGTGATGCGCAAAGGCATAGACACTTGGAGCTATGGCATTCGGAGCGTGCGTGAGTTGAATCGCTTGATGGAAGACTCGGCGCGATCACTCAAAATTGAAACGCTGCAGTATCCATCCTACAGCTTTCAGCGTTTCAAGTGAAATGCAAGTTATGGTCAGGGCGGCGGTCGCCCCCTTCGGGCCGGACGTGAAACGCAAAGCGTCCCTTCATCCGGCTCTTTAGAAGATGGGGCAGTGTCGTGGCAGTGGGCGTGCAGTAGCGCCAGGTTAGTTGGACGGTTTCGGAGACGGTTGCGCCGCTCAACAGTGAATTGCGCCCGCTGTGTTTTGACTTTAGATTAAAGCTTGCCGGGCGAAGAAAAAGCAGAATCTTGTGCTTCGCCGTCAACTTCGGCTTCCAGCCGCGCAAAGAATGCGACCATGAAATTGTGGCGCGTCTCTCCAATGCGCCGACCTGTTTCGGTGGTGAGCCGATCCTTGATCTTGGAGAGTTTGACGACAAACTCGTGGATGGGAGTGTGCTCGTGGCCCGATTCGCGCTCGTCGTATCCTTGAGGGACATTAGCCCACAGGCGTTGACCGGCTGCGCCGCCAAAAGCGAATGCGCGGGCCACGCCGATCGCGCCAATCGCGTCGAGCTTGTCGGCGTCGAACAGGCATTTGGCTTCGAGCGTTTGCGGAGGAGGCCCGGCGCGAAAGCGGTGGCTGCGGATGGCTTGCGCCACCGCTTCCACTTTTTCGCGGGGCTGACCCGCCAGGATTTGATAGGCGCGCCGCGCAGCTATGACTTCGTGTCGCTCGCGGCCATTGTCCAGGCCGATGTCGTGCAGCAGCGCGGCGGCGCGGACGATTTCGACATCGGCGCCTTCGGCCTGGGCGATCTTGACGGCGAGCACGGTGACGCGCAGCACGTGATCAAAGCGATGCGCGGCATCGCCTTCTGTGTAAAGCGCGCGCGCCTGCTCGACGCTGATCAAGCTTGCTCCTGCTCGTCCACCAGTTTGCAGAGAATGTCGGCAATCGCGTCGGCGGCGTAAGGGCGGCCCATCTTGCGCGCCGCTTCGGCGTGCTCGGCCAGCGTGTTGCTGCCCGGCGCGAGCCACTCGCGCAACGTCTGCGCCATTTGCTTCGGCCTGGGCGCATAGACGCCCGCTTTGCCGCGCACGACGATCTTCATGTTCCCGTCTTCCTGGCCGGGGAGGTAACCGCTGAGGATCATGGGCAAGCCCATCGCCATCGCTTCGGACACGGTGCTGGGCCCGGCTTTGGTCACCAGGATATCCGAGGCGGCCATCAGCACGGGAATTTCGCGCGTAAAGCCAAAGACGCGCACGGGGATTTTCCAGTCGGCCATTTGCAGCCGCAGCTTGAGTTGTGGGTTGCGCCCGGCGACGACGACCAACTGGAATTCCATCTTGGTCGAGGCCAGCGCGCGGGCGACGGAATACATGCGTCCCATGCCTTGCCCGCCGCCCATCAACAGCACCGTGGGCAAATCCGGGTCGAGGTCGAGATTGCGGCGCACTTGGCGTTTGTCTCGTCCGGCCAGTTCGGTGAAACGCCGGCTGATCGGCAGCCCGGTGACGTCAATCTGTTCGCGCTGCAATCCATATCCGCAGGCCAGTCGAGCGGCCTGCTCGGTCGGCACGATGTAGCGCACCATGCCCGGCGCGCACCACAGCGCGTGGATCGTCGCCAAATCGGTGACGACGGTGGCTATCGGCGTTCGATTGTTTTCTTTTTCTTTAGCCCACAGCATAGCGTGGTTGTAGAACGGGTGGAAAGAGACGATGAGGTCGGCGGGATGGCTGGTGAGAACTTTGCGCGCTGTCTCTTGGGCGATGGGCCAGGCGGCGCGCATGAGCAGACGCGCTCGTTCCGGTGTGTTGGTCAGCCGGTAACCGGGTTCCCATGTGACCTTGCTAAAGCGCGTCATGTGCGAATAGAGCGCGTCGAGCTTGTTGAAGGGGAACGGGGCGTAACCGCTCAGCACGTCCGCCATTTTGGCTTCGTAACCGTCGCCGGCGCGGCGACGCAGCGATTCCAAAACGGCTTCAGCGCTCGAGCGATGCCCGCCGCCGGTATCGGCCATGAGGAGCAAGATTCGTCGAGTCATAGGCCTCCAGGTTGTGTATTGCATAGCGCCGGGGAAAAAGTCGAAGCGGTAAAAGTATACCACCAAACGTCAAAACACGGCGCGTTCAAGCCGCAAATTGGCGTTCTGTCGCGCTTTGTGTTAAACTCGCTTGCGCAAGGGGCGATACGATGGACGCTTTGAATGAACTCGTCATCACTGACTCGGTCAAGATTCCGGCGGCTGAGCTGCGTTTCCAGTTTGTTCGTTCCAGCGGGCCGGGCGGCCAGCACGTCAACCGCTCGGCCACGCAGGTCGAGCTGATGTTCGACCTGGCCGGGTCGCCCAGCCTGGATGACGCGCAAAAAGAGCGCGCGTGGGCGGCGCTCAAGTCTTGCGTGGATAAAGACGGCGCGCTACACCTGGCCTCGCAGCTTTCACGCAGCCAGTTGCGCAACCGCCAAGATGTGACGGCGCGGTTTGTAGAGTTGATGCGCCGCGCGCTGCGAATCCCCCGGAAGCGACGCTCCACTCGCCCCACCGCCGCCTCGAAGGCGCGACGGCTTGAAACCAAGCGCCGACGAAGCAAGGTCAAGCGCGAGCGGCGTCCTGTCCCAAGGGATTAGCGTCAGGTAGCAGCGCGGATTTCTGATTCTCAAGCGGCACCGACTCGGCCTGCGGCACGCTTGCCAACTCGTCGGCGCTCTCTTTGCGTTTGAAGGTCAGTTCATCGTGGTCGGTGTCTACGATGACGCAGTCGCCCGTGTGAAACTCGCCGCGCAACAGCTGCACCGAGAGCGGGCTTTCGACGTGCTTTTGAATCGCGCGGCGCAGCGGGCGCGCGCCGAATTGCGGATCGTAGCCTTGCTTCGCCAGCCACTGGCGCGCCGCGTCAGTCAATTCCACCGTCAGCCCTTGCTCGCTCAATCGCCCGCCGACCTCTTTCATTTGCAGCGTCACGATCTGCTCCATCGCCTCGAGCGAGAGCGTGTTGAAGATAATGATCTCGTCCACGCGGTTGAGAAACTCGGGGCGGAACGCGCGCTTGAGCGCCTCTTCGACCTTCTTGTGATCGGCGGCGACTTCGGCGCTGGTCTGCCCTTCGCCGGGGCGCATAAAGCCGAGCGCCCCGCCTTTGCGTACAAACTCGGTGCCCAGGTTGCTCGTCATGATGAGCACCGTATTGCGAAAGTCCACCGTGCGACCCTGGCCGTCGGTGAGCCGGCCATCTTCAAGGATTTGCAAAAGCGAATTCCACACATCCGGGTGCGCCTTTTCGATTTCGTCGAACAGCACTACCTGGTAGGGGCGGCGGCGCACGGCTTCGGTCAATTGGCCGCCTTCTTCGTAGCCCACGTAGCCTGGCGGCGCGCCGAACAGGCGGCTGGCCGTGTGGCTTTCGTGGTACTCGCTCATGTCAATCCGTATCAGCGCATCCTGATCGTCGAACATGAACCAGGCCAGCGCGCGCGCCAGCTCCGTCTTGCCCACGCCGGACGCGCCGAGAAAGATGAAACTGCCGATGGGCCGGCGCGGGTCTTTGAGGCCGGAGCGCGCGCGGCGGATCGCATCCGAAAGCGCGGCGATGGCCTCTTCCTGGCCGATGATGCGCTCGTGCAGGCGTTCTTCCATGTGCAGCAGCTTTTTGGCTTCGGTCTCGACCAGTTGCGCCACGGGGATGCCCGTCCACGCGGCGACAACGCCGGCGATGTCGTTCACGTCCACGATCTCGTCCAGGTTCTTTGACCGCTGCCAATCGCCGCGCTTGTCGTCAAACTCTTGCTGCAAGCGCAGCCGGTCGGCCTTGACGCGCGCGGCGCGCTCGTACTCGCGCGCGTTGCCGGCCGCTTCTTCCTCGGCGGTGAGGCGGTCAAGCTCTGACTTCATTTGCTTGAGGTCGGGCGGCAGTGTATACAGCGCCACGCGCAGCTTGGCCGCCGCCTCGTCCATCAAGTCAATCGCCTTGTCGGGCAAGTGACGGTCCGTCACGTACCGCTCGCTCAACTTGGCGGCCGCGATCAGAGCCTCGTCTCTAAAGCGGACTTTGTGATGGGCCTCGTAGCGGTCGCGCAGGCCGCGCAGCATTTCAATCGTCTCGTCCACCGATGGCTCATCCACGTAAACCGGCGCAAAGCGGCGCTCGAGCGCGGCATCCTTTTCAATGTACTGCCGGTACTCGTCCATCGTCGTCGCGCCGACGCATTGCAGCTCGCCGCGAGCCAGCGCTGGCTTCATCATCGAAGATGCGTCCAGCGCGCCCGAGGCCGCACCCGCGCCGACGACGTTGTGCAGCTCGTCAATGAACAGGATGATCTCGCCTTCGGCCCGTTGAATCTCTTCCATGGCCGCTTTGAGTCGCTCCTCGAATTCGCCCCGGAAGCGCGACCCGGCGACCATCGCGCCCAGGTCGAGCGCGACGACGCGCTTGCCCATCAGGATTTCCGGCACATCGTTGGCCGCGATCTTGATCGCCAATCCTTCGACGATGGCCGTCTTGCCCACGCCCGCTTCGCCGATGAGCACCGGGTTATTCTTGGTGCGGCGGCTGAGCACCTGGATGACGCGCAAGATGACGTCGTCCCGACCGATGACCGGATCGAGCTTGCTTTCCTTCGCCAGCTTGGTCAAGTCGCGGCTGTATTTTTCCAGCACGCGGTAGCGGCTTTCGGCCTGCGGCGTGGTGACATGCTGGCCGCCGCGCACTTCTTTGATCGCTTCGTAAATGCGATCCTTGGTCACGCCGGATTCGGCCAGCAATCGCGCGGTGACGCTGTTGCGATCGGCGGCCATCGCCAGCAGGATGTGCTCGGTGGAGATGTATTCGTCCTTCAGCTTGCTGGCTTCTTCAATCGCCAGGTCAAGCACGCGCTTGAGGCGCGGCGTGACAAATACCTGGCCGGTGCCGCCGCTGCCATAGATCGAAGTTTTCGGCCCGGTGCGCAGCACGTCTTCGATGCGGCGCTTGAGCGCCTCGACGTTGGCGCCAACGTGCTCCAGGATTTGCAGGACGACGCCGTCCGTCTGCTCGATCAGCGCCAGCAGGACGTGCTCCACATCCACCTGGGTGTGGCCGTGTTTCTGCGCCAATTCGGCGGCCCGCGCGGCGGCCTCTTGCGCGCGTTCGGTAAAGCGATCAAAACGCATCATGGTTCATGACTCCATTTGTGATGCTAGTTCATCCAAAAAGTGACGGTTCACGTATTGCGTGTTGCGTATTCCGCAAGAGATTATACCCTTACCGACGGGCGCTGGCAAGAGCGCCTATTGCACAAACTCAAAGGTCAATCGCCGGTTGACGGTCTTGCCCCGGCGTGATAGAATAAAGCTGTATCCAAGTATCGGTCGAGTGAGAAATGTCGAGTAACGATTCCGAAGCATCTGAACGCAGCCGGGGCGGCAGCTTGTTCGCCGCCCCGTTTCTGAGACCCGCGCGGAGGCGCACGGGGCCGTAACGACGTTGCCCCCTGGCCCAGGCGCGGGAATTGACGTTTTGCGCCCACGGTCAGGGGAGCCGCGACGATGGCACATTTGCATCCATCGCCGCCATAACCTTTGCTTGGTCGAGCCGTGGGCACATCGCCCACGGTTTTTGTTTACCCTTCCGCGAGTTGGTTGGGATAGCCTTGCACCGGAAATCAAGCCGGCGGAAGGGTCAGGGGACGTAATGGCTGCACGACTCAAGCTGCGCGAACGAATGGTTGACGCGCTCAAGCGAACACCGGCTGCTTTTGCCGATCTCCGCATCGAGCGGCGCGAGGTGTCGCACATCGTCTTTCGGGATGATGGCCTGGAGACGGTGGACGGCTACGTGGACCAAGGTGGCATTGCCCGCGCGCTGCTGCCCGGCGGAGGCTGGGGCGTCGTCACATTCACTCAACTGCGTGACCTCAAGCGCCGCGTTCGCCAGGCCTGGGAGGCCGCCCGCGCGGCGACGCAGCAACTCGTCGAGCTAGCGCCCGTCGAGCCGGTCGTGGCTGAAATCAAAGCGAATGTCGCGCAAGATTTTCGCCAGGTTCCGGTGGAAGAAAAGACGGCGTTGCTAGAACGCTATCACCGGCAACTGGTCCAAAGCGACCCCCGTCTCCAAAGCGGGCAGACCGAATACCGCGATGTGTTCACACAAGTCTATTACGCCAACAGCGAAGGGACGTATATTTACCAGGAGCGCCCAATAGTTGACTTGCAACTCGTGGCGACGGCCCGCCAGGATGGCCGCGTCCAGCGAGCGAACAAGTCGCTTGCGCTGGCCGGCGGATTCGAAGCCGTGGAGAACCTCGACGACCTGGCGCGCGACGCCGCCAAGCTGGCTTGCGACTTGCTCGACGCCGAGCCGGTGTGCGGCGGGCGTTACCCGGTTGTGCTCGACCCGGCCCTGGCCGGACTGTTCATCCACGAAGCCTTTGGGCATCTTTCGGAAGCCGATTTCATCATCGCCGACCCGCGCGCTCAAGACATGATGGCCTTGGGCCGGCGGTTTGGGACAAAGGAATTGAACGTGATGGATGATGGCGGCCTGCCCGGGTTGCGTGGCAGCGTGGCCTTTGACGACGAGGGTGTGCCCGCGCGCAAGACCTATCTCATTCGTGAAGGCGAATTGGTCGGACGGCTGCACAGCCGCGAGACAGCAGCCGAACTGGGTGAACAGCCGACCGGCAACGCGCGCGCCACGAGCTATCGCTATCCGCCGCTGGTGCGGATGACCAACACGGCCATTGAGCCGGGCTGCGGCGGGACGCTGGCCGATCTCATTCGTGATATCGAGTTGGGCGTGTACGCTTGCGATTGGCTGGGCGGCGAAACGGCGATTGAAGATTTTTCTTTCGTCGCCAAGTATGCCCACATGATTCGCCACGGCGAATTGGCCGAGAGGGTGCGCGACGTGACCTTTACCGGCAACGTCTTTGAGACGTTGGCGAACATTGACCGCATCGGCGGCGATTTCGCGTGGGATGTGAGCTCGGGCGATTGCGGCAAAGGCCCGGAAGGGTTGCCGGTGTGCGACGGTAGCCCACACATTCGGATTCAAAATGTTTTGGTCGGAGGCAAATAAACCAGGCGCGTGACACTTGTGCCGCGCCCCCCCAGATGAGGAGGCAAGAAATGGTCGCCATTCGAACTGAAAGGAGCTCGGCCTCCACCGAGTTTCTTCAACAGAGCTATCCTGTCCACACGAGTCAGCTTCAAGGGGAACAAGTTACGCGCCATCAAAGTTGAAGAGGTCGAGGCGCGAGCTGCGCGTGCGCTTTCGCGCGGACGGCTCGGCCACGCCAGCAGCACCGATCACGAGGTCTCTGAGCGGCAACTCGTCGCCAGCGCCATCACGGCCAGCCAACACGGACGGCCCATCGGCATGACGTTTCCTCCTGCGCGGATGCGCAGCCGGCCCGCCGATGGCAAGCTGGCGCGGCTCACGGTGCAAGACCTCACGCACGTCGGGGAGCAGGTCGTCTCCATCATCCAGCAAGCCGCTCTGGACGCTTCGGTGGAATTGCAGGTGCAGCGCAGTCGCGAAGAGTTTCGCCTGCGCAACAGCGCGGGCGGGCGCGCCGAGGCGGTCTCCGGGATGCTGGCGGTGGACGTTTGGGTGGAGCGCCATCGCGCCGACGATGTGCTGGTCGTGTTCGACAGCTTGAGGACAGCGCAGATGGATCATCACCGCGAGTTCGCGGCGCGCGTCGCGCAGCGGTTGACCTGGGCGGACAAGTTGGTGGACATGCAGCCTGGGCGGATGCCAGTGATCCTTTCTCCAACGGCGGCGGCCATCCTCTTACAGCCACTCATCCTGGCGCTTTCCGGCGCTCGCATCCGCAGCAAAAGCAGCCCGCTGGCAGGCAAGCTGGGCCAACAGATATTTGATTCGCGACTGACCATCGTGGACGATGGAACACTGGCCGACCGGCCCGGCGGGTTGTTCGACCACGAGGGCGTTCCCACTCAGCGGACGGCGCTCATCCGCAACGGCGTGGTGACGGGTTTCTATTACGACTTGAAGACGGCGGCGCAGGCAGGCGCGCAAAGCACCGGCAACGGTCAGCGCAGCTTGCTCGCCCCTCCACGCCCCCAGCCCAGCAACATTATCATCGAGCCGGGCGCGACGAGCCTGGAGGCCATGCTCCAACAGGTCGGCGAGGGATTGCTCGTTGACTTGCTGATAGGGGCCAGTCCCTCTCACGCGCTGCGAGGAACATTTTCGCGCACTGTGCTGCTGGGCTACAAGATCGAGCAGGGGCGCATCGCGGGCTACGTCAAGGGCGTGGCGCTAGCGGGCAATCTGTACGAGATGCTGCGCGACATACAGGCCATCGGCGACACTGGTTATTGGTCGGGCTGGTCAAACGATGTCTGCTCGCCGTACCTGCTGGTGGACGGATTGAACGTGTCCGTTTGACAGGACACCGGTTCGGTGGTAACATTTCGCTTGTAGGTTGCAGTAAGTCCCTGAACCGGCATCAAGACGCAAAGTGTGCCCAGGCTTACGCTACAAGCCTGGGCCTCTTGTTGGCGGCGCGGGCCGTGACGGGCGCTCTGCCCTATAGAAAATCCGTAGGGACGAAAAGGAGTCCAGCAAAATGAGCGATCGTGTTACCGGCACAGTCAAATGGTTCAGCCGCACCAAGGGCTATGGCTTTATCTCACAGCCAGACGGCCCCGACGTGTTCGTCCACTTTTCCGCTATCGAGGGTGACGGCTTTCGGAACCTGGAGGAAGGCCAGCAGGTTGAATTCTCCGTCGAGCAAGGCCCCAAGGGCCTGCAGGCCGCCAACGTCAAAGCGCTGTAGCGTAGCGTGACGTGCCAAGCCCCGACGCCGGTCGGGGCTTTTTTTGTCCAGACCTCTGATGTTTCCAAAACCTCGGAGGTTTTGTGTGCTTGCTTGCTCCGACGAATCGAGTACAATTGAGCGCGCCAAGCGTTGATGGCACGTTTGTTGACATTCTTGCATCTAAAGAGCGCTACATCATTTTGGAAGGAGCGCAGATATGGAAAATGTGATCATTCTCGGCTCAGGCCCGGCCGGGCTGACGGCGGCGCTGTACACGGCTCGCGCCAATCTCGATCCGCTGGTCGTCGCCGGTCCCGACTTGGGCGGGCAGATTGCCACCACGACCGACGTGGAAAACTTTCCCGGCTTTCCAGAAGGGCTGACCGGCCCGGAGCTCACTGAGCTGATGCAAAAGCAGGCCGAACGCTTTGGCGCGCGGGTCGAACTCGATTCGATTGTGTCCGTTGATTTCAAACAACATCCCTTCCGACTCAAAGGGAATATGGCCGAGTACGAAGCTCAGGCTGTCATCATCGCCACCGGCGCCAGCCCGCGCAAGCTGGGCGTGCCGGGTGAAAAAGAATTGATCGGACGCGGCGTCTCATACTGCGCCACGTGCGACGGCTTTTTCTTCAAGAACAAGGAGCTGATGATCGTCGGCGGCGGCGATAGCGCGTTGCAGGAAGGATTGTTCCTGACCAAGTTCGCCAGCAAAGTGCAGGTCGTCCATCGGCGCGATAGCTTGCGCGCCGGGCCGGTCCTCCAGGAGCGCGCGCGCAAGAATGAGAAAATCTCGTTCATCTGGAACAGCGTCATCACCGAGGTGCAAGGCGAGGGCGCAGTCAAGGCCGTGCGTTTGAAGAACGTGCAGACCGGCCAGGAAACCGTCAAGCCGGCGGATGGCGTGTTCGTCTACGTCGGCCACATCCCCAACACGGGAATGTTCAAGAGCCAGTTGGCGATGGACGAAGAAGGCTATCTGATTGTGGATAGCAAGCTTCACACCAGCCTCCCCGGCGTGTTTGCCGCTGGCGAAGCGCACGACCGCTGGTTCCGTCAGGCCATTGTCTCTGCGGGATATGGCTGCATGGCGGCGATGGAAACTGAAAAATATCTTGCATCGTTGGAATAGAACGTAGGGGCGCGGCATGCCGCGCCCCTACGCCCAATAGGAAACATCATGCCCTACATCGAGGTCAACGGCGAGCAATTGTTTTACGCAGAGGCCAGAGCAGCCGACGCGCGGCTGACGATGGCGCTGGTTCACGGCGCGGGCGAAAATCATTTGGTGTGGCCCGCGTCGCTGCGGCGCATGGACGGCGTGAATGTGTATGCGCTTGATTTGCCGGGGCACGCCAAATCCGGCGGGCGCGGGCGCAGCTCGGTGGCCGATTATGCGAAAGTGGTACGCGGATTCCTCGACGCGCTGGGCGTGGAACGCGCCGTCATCGCGGGACATTCGATGGGCGGCGCGATTGCGCAGCAGTATGCGTTGAATTATCCCACACGCATCGCAGGTCTTGTTCTGGTGGCGACCGGCGCGCGGCTGCGCGTGGCTCCGGCCATCTTGAATAACATGTTGAGCGACTATGCGGCGACGCTCGATTTGGTGACGCGTTACGCCTGGGGGCCGGGCGCGCCGGACGAGCTCGTGCGGCTGGGGTGCGCTCAACTGGCCCAGGTGAGCCCCGAAATTGCCGCGAACGATTACGCGGCGTGCAACGCCTTTGACGTTATCGAGCGCCTGGGGCAAATTGTCGCGCCGGCGCTCGTCATCGGCGGGACAGCCGACCAGATGGCGCCGCCTAAATATGCCACATTCCTGGCGGAAAAAATCCACGGCGCGCGGTTGGCGCTGATCGAGGGCGCGGGGCACATGGTCATGCTCGAACAGCCGGAGCTTGTGGCGCGGCATGTGCGCGAGTTTCTTGCAACGATTCAGGGTCCCAGTCCTGCATGAACGAGATACTTTTGTCCTTCGGGGGGGAACTGTACAGCCCCGACCTGAAATGCTTGATAACGCAACTGTCAAACATCAGTCGAGATGTCTGACAAAACTCACGCTGCCGTTCTTTAATCTCTCACGCGCCAGCGCTGCCGCGCGCGCGCGATGACTGACGCGGTTCTTGACCTCGGTCGACAGCTCGGCCATCGTGCAGCCGAACTCGGGCATGTAGAAAACCGGATCGAAGCCAAACCCGTTCGTCCCCCTTGGCTCGAAGGCGATCACCCCATCACATTGCCCCTCAAAAGTTTCGATGCGCCCATCGGGCCAGGCCAGCGCAATGACGCATTGAAATCGCGCGGCGCGTTTTTCCCACGGCACGCCATCGAGCGCGGCGAGCAGCTTGCGATAGCGGTCGGCGTCGCTCGCGCCTTTTCCGGCGTATCGCGCCGAGTAAACGCCCGGCGCGCCACTTAACGCCTCGACCTCCAGCCCGGAATCATCCGCCAAAGTCAAAAGGTGACAGGCCTGACTAAAAGCCTGCGCCTTGATCAGCGCATTTTCGGCAAATGTCTGGCCGGTTTCCTCAACTTTGCTCAACCCAATGTCGGCCAGTCCGCACAAATCCAGGCCCAGCCCGTCCAGCAAATCATCGTACTCGCGAACTTTGCCGGGGTTATTGGTTGCAACTAGCAAGCGCATGATGTCTCCTGAGGTTGACTATAACACGGCAAAACAGCCTCGTCAAGCGCGTAAAGTAGACATAATACTAGTTTTTACGTCAATGTTAAAAGAAATGCTTGACGCTCATTAATCGTTGTGATATAATTCTGTCACGTTAACGCCCATGCAGGCCATGAAGCGGTGGCGGGGCCGCTCTGAACAATGCGTTACAATGTTTCCTCGTTACTGAAAGCGCCCCTCGGCGCTCAGATGACTTTCACCATCGAGGAAGGGCGGCGCTCCCTGGGAAGCGACCTGACTGTCGAGTATCTGCGTGGCAGTATCAGGCTGACGCGCACCGACCGGCGCTTGCTGGCCCAAGCCCGCATCAAAACCGAGATTGCCGCCGAGTGTGTCCGGTGCCTTGAGCCTGTCAAGCTTCCGCTGGACATTCGTTTCGAAGAACTCTTTACCTTTTTCCCGTCCAATCCGACTGACAAGACGTATCACGTCGGCGAAGATGGTTTCTTGAATCTAGCACCCCCCCTGCACGAGCAAGTGTTGTTGTTCATCCCGATCCAGATCTTGTGTCGCCCGGATTGTCGCGGGTTGTGCAGCCAGTGTGGGCAAAATCTGAACGAAGGGACCTGCAACTGCTCCAGCACGACTGACGACCCTCGCCTGGCAGCGCTTCGCGCGCTGTTGCCCTAGGAGATCAGCCGACGCATGGCCACTGATCCAGAAAAAGAGCAATTGGCGGATTTGTTAGAGAAGGCAGAAGCCCAAGGCTATCTGACGACCGACGACGTCCTGGAAACGTTGCCCGAAGTCGAGGACTCGATCGAGCAGCTTGACGAGCTGCTTTTTTTGCTTCAAGAAGCGGGGATTGAGATCTGGGGCGACAAAGCCGAGGTAGAGGAGAACCTCGACCTGAAAGACGAAGAACTGGACGAGGATACCTCCGAAGACGAAGACGAGTTCTCGGACCTGGCCGGCATTCCCAGCGACGATACCGTGGGCTTGTACCTCAAAGAGATGGCGCGCGTCCCACTGCTGACGACCGACCAAGAAGTGCGCCTGGCCCGATTGCTGGAAAGAGGCCGGGTGGCTCGCCGGAAGCTTTCCAAGAACGGCCACGGCGAAGTTGAGCGCATCCGCCTGGAGAAAAAGATCGAAGAAGGCCGCCTGGCGCGCGAGCACATCATCAAGGCCAACACGCGGCTGGTCGTTTCCATCGCCAAAAAGTATATCGGCCGGGGCGTGCCGTTCCTCGACCTGATTCAAGAAGGCAACCTCGGTCTGATGAAGGCCGTGGAAAAATTTGATCACACGCGCGGTTTTCGCTTTTCGACTTATGCCACGTGGTGGATTCGCCAAACCATCACTCGCGCGATTGCCGACCAGGGGCGAACGATCCGCGTGCCGGTGCACATGACCGACCGCATCCGTCGGCTGTACAAGGCTTCACGCGATCTGGAACAGGCGCACGGTCGCCAGCCAACGCCGGAAGAAATTGCGAAAGAGCTTAAAGTCGAGCCGCGCAAGGTAGAGTGGATGCTCAAGGTGTCGTGGCAGCCGCTCAGCCTGGATAACCCGGTCGGCGAAGAAGAAGATAGCGAGCTGGGCAACTTTATCGAGGACGAGACGACGCCCACGCCGACGCAATCGGTGCACCAGAATCTGTTGCACGACAAACTCGAGCAAGTGCTGGGCACCCTGCCCTCGCGCGAGGCGCGCATCTTGCGGTTGCGCTTTGGGCTGGCGGATGGACAAAGCTACACGCTGGAAGAGGTCGGCCAAAAGTTTGGGTTGACGCGCGAGCGCATCCGCCAAATCGAGGGCAAAGCATTGCGCCGCTTGCGCCATCCCCGCCGGTCGCGGCAGTTGCGGGATTATTTGACCGGTTGACACGTGGAGGCGCAGCGTGGCATACGTTGACATCACTGTACCGGCCCGAAAAGGAATCGAGTAGATTACGAAGGCCGATGACCAAACGAATCAACTATCAAACGATGGATGGCTCGATGACAAGCCAACTGGTTTTCGGAATGAGGATGCGCCGCATGACGCGGCTATCGGGAGGCGAGGTTCCCCGGTAGCAAACGCTCGCGCCTGCGACGTTTCACCGCCCGCCTGCCTCCGGCAGCGGGCGGTTTTTGTTTCCGTTTGCAATGTGGTAGAATCTCATTGCTATTGTCAAAGGAGAGAACGCCATGTCTGAAAAAATTCTGGTTTGCGTCGCCTGGCCGTATGCCAGCGGTCCCGCCGGGACCGGCCCGCTGCACCTGGGCCACATTGCCGGGGCCTACCTGCCGCCGGATATTTTTGCGCGTTATCACCGGCTCAAGGGCAACCAGGTGTTGATGGTGAGCGGCTCGGATAGCCACGGCACGCCGATCATGGTGCAGGCCGACAAAGAGGGGATCTCGTCGCGCGAGGTGTTTGAGCGCAATCACGCCGTCTGCCTGGACGTATGGCAGCGACTGGGCATTAGCTTTGATCTCTTTACGCACACGGACACCGAAAACCATCATCGCGTGTCGCAGGACTTGTTCCTCAAGTTGCGCGAGAAAGAGTTTTTATTCCAGGCCCGCCAAAAGCAACTGTATTCTGAAGTGTCCAAGCGCTTTTTGCCCGATCGGTACGTTGAAGGCAAGTGCCCTATCTGCGGGTACGAGAGCGCGCGCGGCGACCAGTGCGACAACTGCGGCAACATTCTTGATGCGACGCAGCTCATCAATCCCAAGAGCAAGATGGACGGCTCGACGCCCATCGTGCGCGAAGTCGAGCACTTTTTCTTTGACTTGCCCGCGTTCACCAAGCAGCTCGTGGATTGGCTGGGCGCCAAGGGCTACTGGCGTCCCAATGTGATGAACTTTACGCTCAACTATCTCAAGCAAGGCTTGCAGCCGCGCCCGATCACACGCGATTTGGACTGGGGCATTCCGGTGCCGCTGCCCGGCTTTGATGGCAAGTGTCTCTACGTTTGGTTCGAAGCGGTTATTGGGTATCTTTCAGCGTCCATCGAGTGGGCCAAGAATAATGGCAAGCCGGACGCGTGGAAAGAGTGGTGGTACAACCAGGACGCCAAGACGTACTATTTCGTCGGCAAAGACAATATCCCGTTCCACGCCATCATCTGGCCGTCGCAACTGATGGGCGTCGAGCGGTTGTACGAAGACGATCCGACCAAGACGCTCAACCTCCCGTATGATATTCCGGCGGCTGAATTCTTGAACCTGGAAGGCGCACAATTTTCCCGAAGCCGCGCCTGGGCGATTTGGGCGACGGATTTCCTCTCCCGCTACGACGCCGACCCGCTGCGCTATTATCTCACCGCGAACGCGCCCGAGCAGCGCGATACCGAATTCACGTGGCACGATTTCATCCGCCGCAACAACGACGAGCTGGTGGCGACGTGGGGCAACCTGGTCAACCGCTCGCTCTCGTTCACGGCCAAGCACTTTGAAGGAAAAACCCCCCCGCCCGGATTGATGACCCAGAGCGACGCCAAGCTGCTGGCGCAAATTGACGTGGCCTTTGAGCCGATTGGCAACCTGATCGCCGCGTGCCGCTTCAAGCAGGCGCTCGGCGAAGTGATGGCGCTGGCGCGCGACGTGAACAAGTATCTGGATGAGACCGGGCCCTGGTTCGAGGTCAAGAAGGACAAGGCGCGCACAGCGACGATCATGTACGTGGCGCTGCGGGCGATTGATAGTCTCAAGATTTTGTTCACGCCGTTCCTGCCGTTTACCTGTCAGCGAGTGCATTTGATGTTGGGTTATTCGAGCAGTCTGCTAGGTGATCAGGTCGTGCGTGAATACGACGAGGCCACGCGCAAGCACGCCGCGCTCACTTTCGACTATAGCGGCGTGACGGCGCAGTGGAAGCCCAGCCAGTTGCCGGTCGGCCAGGCGCTGGGCCCCATCGCTCCGCTGTTCGAAAAGCTCGACCCCAAGACTACCGAGGAAGAGCGCAGCAAGCTCGGAAAGCCTGAATGACCGCTTCGCGGGACGAACGACGAATGACGAATTCGACATTCGACACGCTTCGCGAACATTCGTCATTCGTCACTCTTGTTCTCATCCTCATCGCGTATCTGAGCATCGGCGCACTGTACGCTGTCAAGACGCCCGCCTGGCAGGTGCCCGATGAGCCGGCGCATTACAACTATGTTCGCTTTGTTGCCGAGGGGCGCGGCTTGCCTGTGCTTCAGCCGGGCGATTATGACCAGGCTTACCTGGAGCGCATCAAAGCCGCCAGGTTTCCTCCTGCGATGCCGATTGACTCGATCCGCTACGAGTCCTGGCAGCCGCCGCTCTATTACATCCTCGCCGCGCCGATTTATCTTGCGTCTGGCGGCTCGCTTCTCGCGTTGCGATTGTTCTCCGTCGCGCTCGGCGGATTGGTCGTCCTCTTGGCGTTTTTGATTGTCTGCAGGCTTGGCCCCAATTCTCCAGTTCTTGCGCTTGGCGCTGCCGCGTTCGTCGCTTTCGTTCCTCAGCACGTGGCGATGATGGCGGGCGCGCAAAACGATGGCCTGGCTGAATTGCTGCTGGCGCTTATCATCTGGCAAATCTCCAACCTCCAATCTCCAATCTCTAATTTAAAGTGGGTGACAGTTGGCGTATTGCTGGGCCTGGGATTGTTGACCAAGGGGACAGTTTACGTCGCTGTGCCGTTGGTGGCGGCGGCGATCGGGCTTCGGACGATGAATCACCCGGACAGCAATCGCGCGACATGGATTCTCAAAAGCGGCGGACTCGCCTTTATCCCCGCGCTGGTGATTGCGTTGCCCTGGTGGATTCGCAATGTCGTGGTATATGGCTGGCCGGATTTTCTCGCCTCTATTCGCCACGATGCCGTCGTGGCCGGGCAGCCCACGCCGGCCGAATGGATTTCCAGATTCGGCCTGGGCGAATATTTGCGTCAGTACGTCGTGACGACGTTCCATAGCTTTTGGGGCCAGTTCGGCTGGATGGGCGTGCCGATGAATGACCGGTATTACGCTATCCTGGCCGCAGTTTTAATGGTGGCGTTCATCGGTTTTGTCTGGTCTCTCAAGTCTCAAATCTCTAATCCCAAAGGGCGCTTTTTGATGTTGGGCCTGTGGATTCTTTTTACACTCGGAATCTACGTCGCGTACAACTTCAAGTATGTCCAATTTCAGGGGCGCTACCTGTTTCCTGCGCTTGCTCCGATTGGATTGGCATTCACGATTGGATTGCGCCAGTGGACAACGCTTTTGCCACGCGGTTGGCGCAACACTGCGCTAGCGATGCCGTTCGTAGGATTGGCTGCGCTCTGCCTGGTCGCGCTGTTCCGCATGATTGTGCCAATGCTTTCGCCATGAACGCTCGACGTTGGATTGTTCCCGCGCTTGCGTTCCTCATCGCCATCGTCGCTGTGACGCTTCGGCTGTACCGGCTGGACGCGGTGCCGCCCGGCTTGCAGCACGACGAGGTCTTTCACGGCCACGATGCGGCGACGGTGCTGCTGGGCCATTATCCGATCTATTTCCCCTCGAACGCCGGCAACGAGCCGTTGTACATTTACCTCACCGCCGGCACCATTGCGCTCTTTGGCAAAAATGTCTGGGGCATCCGACTGGCGGCCGTCCTGTGTGGGTTGGCGACCGTCTTGTTCACCGGCCTATGGATCCGCCGCGCGTACAACACGCGCACGGCGCTCATCGCCAGTGCGCTCATTGCGGTGACGTTCTGGCCGCTGTTCATGAGCCGGGTCGGACTGCGCAGCGTCGCGCTCCCACCGCTCGCTGCGGCGACGGCGTGGGTGTTCTGGCGAGCGATGCAAGAGACAAGTCACAAGTCACACATCGCAGGGTTCGTGCTTGCAGGCATTTTGCTTGGCGCGACGTTATACACCTATCCCGCCGCGCGCGCGCTGCCTATCGCTTATTTGTTGTTTGCCATCGTTTACTCGCTCTTCCCTCTTCGCTCTTTCCTCCCGCCCTCTGGGCGTCCACGCTCGACGCTCTACGGCTTGCTTGCATTCTTTGTCGTGGCCGGTCTTGTGTTTCTTCCACTGTATCTCTATTTAGCAAAAGCGCCCGAAGCCGACGTGCGCTTGCAGCAGCTCGTGAGCATCGGCGCAGTGTCTGCATTACAGAAAGGCGACGTCGTGCCGCTGCTCGCCAATGTCCGCGACACGCTGGGCATGTTCACCTTTCGCGGCGATCCCGTTTGGCGATACAATATCGCCGGGCGGCCCGTGTTCGATCCGTTGGTCGGCGCGCTGTTTTATCTGGGCTTGCTCGTCGCGCTGTGGCGAGCGCGAGAGCCGCGCCACTTGTTTGCGTTGATCTGGCTGCCGGTGGGACTCTTGCCGGGCATTCTTTCGGATTCTGCGCCGTCGTTCCTGCGCGCGAGCGCATCGCTGCCGGCGGCGTTTCTCTTTCCCGCGCTCGGCGCGGACTGGCTGATCGAACGCAAGTGGAAGCGCGCATTGACCCTGATTGTTGCCGCCGTGATTGCATCGAGCGGCGCATTTACGATCCGCGATTATTTTGTCGTGTGGCCCGCTCAATCTCAAGTGAAGGAGGTGTATCGCAGCGATCTGGCCGATGTGGCACACTGGCTCGATGCGCGCGGCGACGAGACGCCCGTCGTCATCGCCTCGACGAATCCGCACGACCTTGACCCATTCCTCTTTGATTTCGAGCTGCGCCGGCCAAGGCCGATCAAGTGGGTGGATCGCGCTTATGGGTTGATTTTCCCGCAAGAGCGCGCGCTGTACATCTCGCCTGCGAGCACGCCATTTGCGCCAGAGTTGCGCGACTTGATCGGCGCTGCGCCGCTTGTCTCGCAAGATTCTTTTGTCGTTTACGAAGCGACTGCTCCGCGCATTCCGGAAAGATCGGCGGAGACTTTTGCGCCGCAAGTTGTGCTGACCGCGCCGGTGCAATTCGGGGATCGCCTCGACCTGATCGGCTACCAGTCATCTACTTCCATCAAGCCGGGCGAGTGGGTGCGCGTGTGGACGTACTGGCGCGTCGTGGATGACACGCGCGGCGAACAGTGGCCGCTGGCCGTGTTCGCGCACCTGCTCGACGCGCGCGAGCAATTCGTCGCCGGGCGTGACTTGCTGGCCGTGCCGACCGCCGGTTGGCGCGCAGGCGACGTGTGGGTACAATTCCAAGATATACCCGTGCCTCCATCTGCGCCGCCGGGCGTGTATTCGCTGGAAATCGGCGTGTACAGTCGCGCCGCGCAGAGCGTGCAACGATGGCGATTGCCAGATGGCTCTGACCGGCTGCTGTTGCCGCCTGTCCAAATAAAGCCGTAATTGAACCGCAACCCCCGAAAGAGCGCGGGGGCAGGCGACGCAAAGGTTTTTTAGAGCCTGTGCGCTCTTTGTCTTTACTCGACTGTTGTGTTTTGGCATTTCCGGCCCAAATGTGATACCTTTGGCGTC
>CAYHAR010000050.1:0-20072 GCA_964354595.1 uncultured Anaerolineae bacterium
GTGTTGGCGCTGGCCGACAGCGTCACCACGTCGCCATAGTGATAGTGAGACAGGTTGGGCGTCTTGGTTGCGCTGCCGCCGCCCGAGACGTTGACCGTCACGGCGTACTCGGCCCGCGCAAAAGTAGCGGTGATGACCGCGTTGCCGGTCACGGCGTACACCTTGGGGCTCTCGCTCCCGCTCAAGCCGCCGCTCCACCCGACGAACATCCAGCCTGGATCGGGCGTGGCCGTCAGCGAGATCACGTCGCCATAGTGATACGTCGGCTGGTCGGGATTCTTGGTCACGCTTCCGTTGCCGACGACCTGAATCGTCTGCGTGTACGGCAGCAGATCAAAGGTGGCCGTGACGACTTTGTGGCCGTTCATCGTGATCGTCCTGGGGTTCTGCGCCCCGGTCACGCTGCCCGTCCACTCGACGAACGTCGAGCCCGAGTTGGCGTTGGCGGTCAGCGTCACCGGGCTGTTCCAGGTGTAGGTGACAGTGTTGGGAGTCTTGATCACGCTGCCATCGCCGAGAGAAAAAGTCGTCAGGGTGCACCCGACGAACGTATACGTCGCCGTGACGACTTGCGGGCCGTTCATCGTGATCGTGGTCGGGTTCTGCGTCCCGGCCGCGCCGCCGCTCCATCCGCTGAACACGCGGCACGGGTTCGGGCTGGCCGTCAGCGTCACGACGATGCCATAGCCATACGGCGGGGCAGGGTCTGGGATCGTCACGCCGCTGCCCACGTTGCGAATCGTCAGGACTTGCTCGACCGACTGGAAATTGGCGGTCACGTACTTGTCGGGGTCCATCGTGATCGTCACGGGATTGCCCATCCCGCTCAGGTCGCCCTCCCATCCGGCCCAGGTCCAGCCGGTGGCGGGCGTGGCGGTCAGCGTCACCACTTCGCCGTGTAGGTAAACTTCCTTGTTGGGAGTCTTGGTCACGTTGCCGCTGCCGTTCAAGGTGATGTTGAGCAAATAGCCGTTCGGCGTAAAGGTGGCCGTGACGGTCTTGTTGCTGTTGATGGTGAGCGATCTGGGGTTCTGTGTTCCGCTCAGGTCGCCGCTCCATCCGGAAAAGCTCCAATACTGGGCGGCGGTGGCCGTCAGCGTGACCACGTTGCCATAGTAATAGATGGACAAGTCGGGATTCTTGCTCACGCTGCCGCTGCCCGAGACATTGGTGGATAACGTATAGCCCAACTGGCTAAAGTTGGCCGTGACGGTCTTGTTGCCATTGATGGTGATCGTCTTGGGATTCTGGCTGCCGGTGAGGTCGCCGGTCCAATTGGCAAACGCCCAACCGGGGTTGGCGCTGGCGGTCAGCGTCACCACGTCGCCATAGTGGTACGTCGCCTGGTTGGGACTCTTGGTCACACCGCCGCTGCCGACGACGCCGGTCGTCAGCGTGTATTCGATCTGCGTATAGTTGGCCGTGACGGTCTTGTTGCCGTTGATGGTGATCGTCTTGGGATTGTCGCTGCCGGTCAGGTCGCCGTTCCAATTCGCAAACGTCCAGCCGGCGTTGGGCGTTGCCGTCAGCGTGACCACGTCACCATAGTGATAGGTGGACTGGCTGGGATTCTTGCTCACCGTTCCGCCGCTCGAAGGGCTGGCGCTGGTCGTCAGTGTGTACTCGTTTTGACCAAAGGTAGCCAGGATGCTCTTGTTGCCGTTGATGGTGATCGTTATGGGGGTGGTGCTGCCGGTCAAGTCGCCACTCCAGCCGCCAAAGTTCCAACCGGTGTTGGGCGTAGCCGTCAGCGTGACCACGTCGCCATAGTGATAGGTGGCCTGGCTCGGATTCTTGGTCACACTGCCGCCCGTGGAGGCGTTGACCGAGAGCGTGTATTCGGCCAGGCTGAACGTGGCGGTGACGGTCTTGGTCATGTTGATCGTGAGCGACTTGGGGTTGGCGCTCCCGGTCAGGTCGCCACTCCAACTGGCAAAGACCCAGCCGGCATTGGGCGTAGCCGTCAGCGTGACCACGTCGCCATAGTGGTAATGCGGCTGGTTGGGCGTCCGCGCCACGTTGCCGCCGCCAGAGACGTAAATCATCAGCGGATAATCGTTCTGAGAAAAGATGGCCGAAACAATTTTATCGGCGTTCATGGTGAGCGTGACCGGGTTGGCGGTCGCGTCCACGTCGCCGCTCCACCGGTCGAACGTCCAGCCGGGCGCGGCGGCGGCGGTCAGCGTCACCACGTTGCCATAGTGATAGTGCGGCAAGACGGGCGTCGTCACCACGCTGCCGCTGCCGACCGTGTTGACCGTCAGATGATACTCGGCCTCGGCAAATGTGGCCGTGACGACCTTGTTGCCGTTGATGGTGAGCGGCTTTATGTTTTGCGTCCCCGTCATGTCGCCACTCCACCCGGTAAAGTTCGCGCCCGGGCCGGCGACGGCGGTCAGCGTGACCACGTCGTTGTGCCGGTACATGGATTGGTCGGGATTCTTGTACATGCTGCCCGGGCCGGCCGTGTAGGTGTTCAACAGCGCATAGGCCGACACCAGGTCTGAATACGTCGCGTTGTCATAGCCGTTGGTCGCGGTGAGGCGCACGGTATAGTCCAACGCTTGCGGGAACGCGTGCGTCGCGGTCGGGACGTGCGTCACCAGCAAGGGCGAGCCGTCGTTAAAATTCCACGTCAGCGTGACCTGCGGCGTGGTCGTGATAAAGCCATAGCTGGCGAGGAACGTCGTGCTCGCGCCGACGATCACCGGCTGCGGCAGATGATTGAACGTGGCCCACGTCTCGGGCGGCGAGGCGTTGAGATACACGTCGTCCACGTACCAGTTGCCGGGCGAGCTGGCGTTGAACCGCACCCGCAGGTTTGGGTTGCCCACCCAGCTGCTCAAGTCAATCTGTTGCGCCGACCACAGCGCGCTCGAGTTGGTGTAGGTCGCCACGCGCGTCCATGCAGTGCCGTTGGGCGAGACCTCCACGTAGCCGGCGTTGGTCTGATAGCACGCGTCGAATCGCAGACTGGGCTTGGTATAGTTCGAGAGCGTGATCGGGATGCTCGTCAGCAAGCCGCTGGTGCTGGAGGCCTTCCACGCGTGAGACGGGCTGTGCGATACACTCGTGTTGAGTGTCCAGGGCGATTGAGCAGTCCAGTTGTTGGTGGTGATCGAGCCGCGCTCCAGGTCGTCCTCGAACAAGCCGATGCTGGCGGCGTCGAATTGGTTGCGAGTGTAGGCGGGCGTCGTCATCGCCACGTACACCTGGTCTTCCAGCGTCGAAGAGCTGAGATTGTTGCGGAAAATCTTGACGCCGACCAGCTTGAAGGTTTGCGTGATGGGCGAGAACGGCAGGTGGTCGTGAATGACCTTGCCGTCAAACGTCAGCCGCATCTGGCCATTGCCCACCGATAGCGTCTGCGGGTCGCTGACAGCCCAGGCCACTGGCGTGCCGCTCGGGTCCACCAACAGCCCTTCGATGCGATATGCGCCGCCGGCGCCGGTGACGCGGACTCCGGCCGTGATGACCAATTGATCAAACTTGCCGTTGCTGTCGGTATCCACCACCGTGCTGGTGAAGGACAGCGTGGAGGTCACGGCCATGGCGGAGAAATCGCCCTCGCTGGGGAGACTGCTCAGCGCGATGGGGCCTTTGTAGACCGCGCCGGCCAGGTCGTTGATCTCGTAGGCCTTGTAGTAGCGCGAATCCAGCAGAGGGCCGTTATCATTGGACAACATCAAGTGTTCCAGTGTGTAGGGCGGGTTGGTCTTGGCGATGGGGAATTGCAGCACGGCCAGCCCATCGTAGCCGCTCCAACTGGCGTGGCCCAGGAACTCGCGCTGACTGTCGTACAGGTCGCCTTCGACGTGATAGCTCCCGCTGATGGCGATGTCGAGAGGAATGTACACGGCGAGCGAGTCGTAATAGCCATCGCCGTCGTCGTCCAGGCCCTGATGCCAATACTTGTCCGAAGGAGCCAGCGTGGCGGCGCGGATTTCAAACTCATCCGCCGCGTAAGGGAATGTCGAATAGTTCAGTTCCTCATAGTCGAGCGCCTCTTGCGGCGAGACGACCCTTTCAATTACCTGGGCAGACTCGGCGACCCACAGGTTGACGACCTGATATGGGCCATTTACTTTTTGGTTGCCGATCTCTTGACCGTCGAACGAAATGTTGACGGTCTGTACGCCGTCCGTGAGATAAATGCGGTCGGTGCGGGCGCGGATCAATTGCTCGCCCGCGCGCAGCCATCCGCCGAATTGATAGACGCCCGCTTGGGCGCTGGTGACCTGGACCTCGACCGCCAATTCGTCAAAGCGGCCGTTGCCGTTCAGGTCGGCGCCGTGGTCGCCGACGATTTTGCCAAACTGAACCGGCGCTCGCGTAGCGGGCGGACGCTCGGCCATCACGAGCGGCAAGAAAATCTTGCGCGAGGCATCCGTGGAAGCCGACTTGGGCTGGAAGGATTGTGCGAGCCTTGCTTCCTGCGCCATCGCGCCGCCGCCGACAAAAGCAGCGCAAACCTCGGGCGGGGTGGAGGGGCTGCAATCGGTCGGCACGGGGTTATACGGCCAGTTTTCCAGCGGCTCGGAGGGATTGGGGATGCCGGTGGGCAGGTAATACGTCAGCCGGGCGTTGCGGCCGGATGGATTGCTGTTGGGCGGGTTCTGCCACTCGCTGGGCGCCCAGTTGTCGCCATGCCAGGTCTCGTAATTCAAAATGTCCATGTAGGGCGTCCGCGCAATTTCGAGTGGATTGGTGCTGTACCATTGATAATCCCAGTTGTTGTTGGGGTAAGCGAACTCTTGAGGCGGAGGGCCATAGTTAATCCAAACGGTGTTGACCATGCCGCCGCCGTTGCTTCCATTCTGCCAGTCCCACTTTTCGTTGGAGGTAACAATGAGGTCCGAGTTGCTGTCAACGTAACCAAAACCGGGCAATTCCTGGTGCGCTTTGTAGCCGTTCTGCCAGGGGTAATACGGGTCGTTCTTTTCTTCCGTCACATAGCTGCGCGCTGCTTTCCAGTGGCCGTTCAGCCAGATCAAGACTGCGTGATCGTACTCGTAAACGCTCCCGATTTGTCCACCTTCGCCGTGCGCGCCCGATGGCCCGGTCTTGTTATAGTCCTTGAGGAACGTCTTGGCCGGAATGCCGGCCGAGCGCAGAATGGAGGCGAACACATTCGCGTTATCCTGGCAGGCGCCGCCATCCATGGTCCAGCCACTTCCGTCATACCATTTATACATGGCTGTGGCCCAGCTATTGTTCGAGTTCTGGTACACCACGCGAAATTCTTTATCGGCCCAAGAGGCGATGGCATTCGTGGCATCGCCCAGGTTGGTTTTGCCATTAATCGCCGGCATGGCGTGATCTACAAATACTGATTCTTTGAACTGGTCAGTCCAGAACGCTTGGGCATAGCCCGTGGCGAGGTGGTACTTCCACTGAGAACAGGGGCTGTTGGGATAGTCGGCGCAGTTGGGCGGGGTCGTTTCGCTGTAGCCTGGAAAGTAGAAACTCCACTCGGGCGTGCGCAACCACACAGACACTTCGTCCCGCAGGTTGGCCGGATCGTCGTCGTAGATATAAGCCGCAATCTGCGCCTGGGTGAGGTCTGTCGGCAGCTCGAACAGGACATAGATCGGTATGCTCTTGCTCCAACTACCTTGGGAAATCGTTGCCGTATAAGCGCCGACGGTTCCACTGGAAGACACGCTCACCGTCCAGCCTCCGCCGCAGGCATCTTTGACCGGGGTCAAAGTTGTCAGGCCCGAGCCGGTGATGCTCAACGTGCCGCTGATGGGACCACTGATGCGAAACGTGGCGCCCCGGCGAACGACGACCGCGTCGGTCATCAGGTAGCGCTCGCCGCCGCGTACCCAGGCGAGATAGGCCGGATCCGACACGCTAAAATATTGCCTCGTCAAAAAACTGTTCTCATACCGGGCATAGATGCCGGGGCTTGCATAATCCAGGGGATTGGTATTGAACAGTTTCTCTTCGCTGTCACTGAGGCCGTCGTCGTCGCTGTCGGCGTCAAAGGTATTCGTGACAAAAGGTCCTCCGGCCAGGTTGTACCATCCGCTGGTCTCCATTGCATTGGGCAGCCCGTCTTCGTCTACATCTGGAAAAGGATTGGGATTATCGGCGTGGGCCAAAGGAACGGGGACAAGAGAAGCCAAAATCAGGCCGATGATGGCGACGATAGGTAAAATGGAACGATTCATGACGTGTCCCTCCTAATGGGCGCGTCCGTCAAAATTCTGACGCAATATGAGCGCGGCCCTTCCCTGAATGCGCCGTGCCAGATAGCTTGGTGTTTTCAGGTTACGCCCAGCGGCTCGCACAGCTTGAAGCGAAATCTTTTTCTGTCTTGATGCTGGTCAAGTGTAAAGCCTACGATTACCCGGCGTTAGCCCGACTGGAAACTAGCCGAGACCTATTGCCACATTACAACAATACCTGCTCTTATAGTATGCCAGTGAGTCAAGTAACGAGGATGTAACAGAACCAGCGACATTATAACGATTGTATAACAGCTTGACGCCGTTTTCTTGCCGAAGGTTAGATTGGAGTAAGAACGTCAAATGACTGATGGGAGACACAAAAAGACCTCGCACGTTGCGAGGTCTTGCGCGGGATGGATGTGCGGTTACCGGATGACGAAGGGCAGGAAAGCGGTGTACACTTGGCGTGTGATGGTGAAGGGCCGGCTGGCATAGGTGGTTTCGATCTTGCCGGTCGCATCGGTGGCGCGGGCTTCGAGTAGATACGTTCCGATGTCAAGCGTGTCCATTGTGATGGTGAAAGGCTCTGCGCTGCTATCGAATTTGCCGTCTTGAGGTAGAGTGGTTTGCCATGCGCCGCCGTTCACTCGATACTGAACGTTGACCACGGCGCTGCCTTCCAGTTGATAGGCGACCCCGGTCAGGTCGAACCGGTTGCCAGCGTGAATTTCTTGCTTGGGCGATTCGAGCGCAGTGATCAGGCCGCCATCCACCGGGTCGAGGACCGCGATGGTTCGGGTCGCCAGGAGCTTGGAGATGTTGCCGCCCGAATCGGTCGCTGCTACTTGCAGAGTGTGCACACCGGGTGTGATTCCACCCGCCGTAAAGTGGTAGCTTTCCATAGTCCCGTCAAATGCGCCGTCGTCGGCGCTGGCCGGTTGCCATTCGCCCTTGTCCAGACGATACTGTACGCCGGTCAAAGTGTTGATCGTCACGCTAGAGCGGCTGGGCGAAGGATAAGGGGTGACTTGGACTGTGCCACTTACGGTCACTGTGTTGTTGCTTTGATAAAAGGCGGTGATCGTGATGGGCAAGTTGGTGTACAGCGGATCGAGGATGTTATCGCTGTTGCTCACCCGCCAGCCGATCTGCCCGGCGGCATAAGGGTCAATTGCGTTGCGGAGGTAGGGAGAGACTTGGCCACGCATGATGCTCTCGACGTTCATGGCGCACCCGCCAGCCTGGCTGTTCTGGTTTTCGATGGCCAGGTACCCAGAGCGGCTGGCGCAGGACTGTCCGGCAGAGACGTATTGGTCGAGCGCGTTAAAGATGTGCCCGATCTCGTGCGCGGCCACGGCATCCATGTTGCCGGCGCCATAACCGCTGTTGCCGTAGGTCATTACCATGAACGGCCCGCCCACGTAAGCGTAAGCAAAGTACCCATCGCTAAAGCGGCTGTCGTTGTCGTGTGCGCTGTTGACCACGAAAATTGTAAAGGCCCAATCGGTGTGGTACTGGGCGCGCAGCGCGTTGTTATAGTCGCGGACGCGGGTAAAGTAAGAAGCTGCGTCGTAGCCCAGGGCGCTCATCGCGTCGGCGATCCAAAGTTTTTCGTCGCTCTGCGGGCGTGTGATAGGCTCGACGCTCGTGGGCAAGGGAACCGTCACGTGATCGTCGTAGACAAAGCTGAGATGCGCTCGCGGCTCTAGTCTGGCCCACCAGTTGAGAGCCGCTACCACTTTGTTCAAGACCAGTTGCTTTTGGTCAGAGGTCCAGTCTTCGGTGGAAGCGTCCACACTGCCGTTGCTTTCCACCAGCACCAGCCCGACGGCCACCGAACCGGCCATGTACTCGCTGGTTTGATAGTAGCCAGGTCGGACAGACGGAGCGGCGGCGACGCTTTTCGCGCCAACCATCAGCGAATCCGGGGCAGTGAATGCGTCTTGGCGATCAACCGGCTGAGCCTGGGTGTGTAGGTCGCTTGTCGAGGCAGAGGGTCGAGGAGCCGCCAGGTCATTCCACGCGCTGACAAAGTTGCGAGCCTGGGCGCCGTATTGTTCCAGTGTGGACAAATCAACGGCCTGGGTAGAGACAGCGGCTACACCAGGCAGTGACGCAAGTTGTTGAAGCGAGGCGTTGGGCAGTTGGGCAATGAGGGCTTTAGCGGGAAGAGTGTGGAGGATGCGCCCGCCGTCGGCTTGGATCGAGGCTTGCACCTGGGCCAGTTGTTGGGCGTCGTGGCTCGCGGTCAGCAAGACGAGAGCCTGCACTTGCGCTTCGGCCGGCGCTGTCGCCGCCAAGACCGGCTGTGGAACCCACAGGCTCACGATCACAATTGCTATCAGGGCGCTGAGAGTAAACTTGCGGGTATCCATCGGGCTTTCTCATCCTCGCCTCCTAGTGTAGAGGATGCGCCCGTAGGAATATATGTTCAGAGTGTGCCAGTTGTGGTCGAGTTGCGTGCGAAACGTGCAAAAAAAACCTCCCCGAAAGCTCTCGCTCTCGGGGAGGTGACCGGCGATCAGATGCAAATCGGCTCGCCTAACCTGGCGGGATCAACCGGTATCCCACGCCGCGCACATTTTCGATGCAGCCCATCTCGTCTACCGGGTAGCCCATCTTGCGGCGCAGCGAGCGGATGAGCGGGCGCAGCAACGACCCTGCTTCCACGTTGTCCGTGTCTATCCCATGCGTCGCCAGCACCAATTCTTGTGGGGACATGACCTTGCCCGCGTGCCGGGCCAGGTGCTCCAGCAGCGTAAACTCTCGCGCCGAAAGTTGAAGCGGCTTTTCGTCCAGCCAGACTTGATGCTGGCCGGGGGCAATCTGCAGCCGTCCGATAGAGAGTGAGCGTTTCCCCATAGTCAGCGGCGCTTCCGGGAGGGAGGCGACTTGAGCCAACTGTTCGGTGCGCCGCAGCTTGCCCTGCACAGCCGCCAGCAGGTCTTCGGGTTGGATAGGCTTGGTGAGGTAATCGTCCACGCCCAGTACTTTTCCGTAGCGGACGTCGCTATCCAGCGCGCGGGCGGTCAAGAACACAAAGGGAATCGTGACCCACTGCATTTTATCGCGGACGCGCTCGTAAAGTTGATAGCCGTTCATGCGCGGCATGGCAATGTCGGCCAGAATCAGATCCACCGGCTGCGATTTCAGCACCTCGAGCGCCTCGATGCCGTCGTGCGCGGTCAGCACTCGATAGCCAAAGGCCTCCAGGGCCAATTCAATGTTTTCCAGCAGGTCTGCCTGGTCGTCCACGACGAGGATAGAGGCGATGGCTTTGGTCATTGTTCGTCCTCCACGAGTGGCAAATAGATGGCAAAGAGGCTGCCTTCCCCAGGCGTCGAAGCGGCGGCGATGTGACCGCCGTGCAGCTGGATCAGCTCCCGCGCAATAGACAGCCCCAGGCCTGTGCCGGGGATGCTTCCCTCCGCTTCCACGCGAAAGAAACGCTCGAACACGCGCGCCAGGTCTTGCGGATTGATGCCGACGCCCGTATCCATTACGCGCACAGCCGCCCACTGGCCGACCAAGTCGGCGCTGCCGGGCCATGCGGCTTCTGAAGCCTGGCCCTGGCTCAAGGCCGCGCACTCGCACGTGATGCGCCCGCCCTCGGGCGTGTACTTGATGGCATTGTTGAGCAAATTGCGGAGCACTTGCTGCAATTGACCGTCGTTGCCCAAAACCGTCAAAGACTCGACGCCCACTGCGTGCAAGACTAGGGTCTTTTTCCGGGCGAGGGGCAACTGCTTTTCGATCTCCTGGCGGGCCAATTGCGCCAGGTTCACCCGCCGACGCTCCATCGAGATGCGGCGGCTATCAATGCGCGAGATCTCGAGCACCCGCCCGATCAACTCGTTCAGCACTTGGGCGTGCTCCCGGATGTCGCGCACCAGCTTGCGGCGTTTGCGCTCGTCCAGGCGCTCATAGAGCGTGTCCAGGTTGCCGCTGATGAGCGTGATGACGGATAGAGGCGTGCGCAGCTCGTGCGACACGTTGGAGACAAACTGGTCCTTGAGGCGCTCGGCTTCTTTGAGTGGCGTGATGTCTCGCTGCACGCTGACAAAGCCCACCGGACGCCCCGACTCGTGCGGGTCGAACAGCGGCGCGACGGTCATGGCGGCGTTGTAGAGGCTGCCATTCTTGCGCCTGTTGACCACTTCGCCGCGCCAGGTCTGACCCGCGCGCACCAGTTCTTGCACTTGCGCGTAAAATTCCGGCGGCTGGAAATCGCCCTGCCACAGCAGCCATTTTTGTCCCACTGCTTCCTCGACGGAAAACCCACTCATCTCGACGGCGGCCGGATTCACATAGTGGATGATACCGTCAATGTCGGTGACGACGACGGCTTCGCCCAAAGCCTCCAGAATGGACTGCGTGCGGTCGCGCTCGGTTTGCAGTTCCAGCGTGCGCCACGTTACGATCTCTTCCAGGTGATCGGCGTACTGCTGCAGTTTTTGATAAAGCTGCGCCACCTCCACCGCCTGCCCAATCGCCGTGGCGACGCTTTGGGCCAGGATCAGGTCTTGGTCGCCAAACTCGCGCCGTTCGGTCGAGTTCAGCTCGATGATACCGGCGACTCGATCGCGCGTGGGGATGGGCAGTATCAACACAGAGGCGAGGCCGCGCTCGCGGATCAGGTCGCGCGCGTGCGCCAAGCGCGGGTCGGTCTGCGCGTCGGTCGCGACCAGCGGGATTTTGAGCTCAAATATCCACCGGGCGATGGGATTCTGAGCGGTGGGCATCGTCTCGCCCATGGTGCTCAACCATTTGAGCGACTGGCCTGTTCCCGACCGGCTTGCCAAAAAGTACTCGACCGCAACGGCCGGCTGCGTTTGATCCTGGCCCAGCGCCAATGCGATGGCTTGCGAGATGTCAAAGATGTGCGTCAGCACGTCGCAACCGATTCGCAGCACTTCTTTCACGTCCAGTGTGGAAGCAGCCGCGGTGATGGCATAGTTGAGCAAAGCGATCTCGAGATTGCGGCGACGAATCTCTTCCTCAACTTGTTGGGGAGAAGTCCGCTCAGGGGCCGTGTGACGGCGGCGATTGAGCCGTGTGACCATCCGCACTCGCGCTTGCAGCTCAACGCGATCAAGAGACTTTGTCACAAAGTCATCGGAGCCAACCTGGAGGCCGCGCAAGCGCGCAGCGTGATCGTCTGCCGCCACCATCATCAAGATCGGCGTCGGAGCCAGCACCGGGTCGGCGCGCAGTCGGCGACACAACTCAAAGCTATCCGGACCTGGCATTGCCGCGTCGAGCAAAATCAAATCCGGCGCAAGCTCTACGGCTTTGCCCAGCGCCTCTGCGCCGCTGCCGGCAAAGGCCAGGCGATAACCTTGTCCGCCCAGCAACGCCGCCAGCGTCTCGTGCGTGGCCTGGTCGCCCGCTACAATCAGAACGACGCCTGTATCGTCCATGTTGGCCGTCCGTTTCTATCTATCAGGGCATCTCGCCCGGCGATTCTTTCCCTCATTATGCCACAAAATGAGCTATCCGGGGGACAGTTGGCAACTTGGTCTACAGCGCGATTTTGACGAACGTCTCGTTCGGCGTGTGGGGATCGCCTATCTCGCAGCACGACGAGCGGCCCGGATTGTTTTCAAACTCGGCCGTCAAGTGCGCCTGCACCTGACGTTGAAACTCGTAGGCCGCTGCCTCGAACGGCACCGATTCGCCATAGCCGTGAAAGACATACGCCCACAGATACTTGGCGTAGAACTTGCACCATCCATCTTTTTCGTACTGCTCCACGTGTTTCAGCTCGTGCGCCAGGAGAGCCAGTCCCCACGCGGAATGCGGATCGTATTGTTCCGACATGCGGAAATGAATCACGCGGCCCAGCGTAATCGCTCCGATTTCTGTGCGCGCAAAGAATCGGCTGCTGAACAGCTGCGCGAGTCCAGTCGCTCCGCTCAATCTGGCTCTGCTCACAACCCCTGGATCGGCAAACCATTCTGGTCGAGCCAGCATTTTGACGGCGCAAGGCGGAATCCTCTCAGGTAGTTTACTCATTGTGTCGCTCCTCGTCAAGATGACCCCCGGTCCACATGTGTATGCAAACGTTGTCAGACAAACTTGCTCTGCCGCACGCGAAGCGGCACTGCGGCCGAGGGGTGTCCGCAGTGCCGCTTCGCGTGCTGACAAGCTTTGCGTGCACACCAGTCCCTCGGCCATGCGTCAAGCCCGAGCGAGAACCCTCTGGCCGATTTCGCGCAGGCTGCGCCGAGCGGCCCATTGCAGGATGAGGAATTCCATCAGCGCAGCGCCGTTGAGCGCGATCACGGCCGTCAAAATGCCCGGAAACCGGCCTTGAACTCCGATGAACAAGATGGCCGCCGTCACCAGCAAATTGGTCGCCATGCTCACCGTAACGATCCGAGTGGCGCGTGTGTTGATGAGCAATCCCCGCAGCCAGGAGATCAAGGTGGCAAAAGCCGGCAAGAGAGGAATAAAGTAAAGGCCAGAGCGAGCCATCTCGCCGATGGCGGCTGCGGCGTCTTGGACTTGAAACAGATACAAGTTGATCAGTGGAGTGTAGATGAACAAGGCCGTCAGACCCGTGGTGACGGCTATCAGGCTGAGCGCGAATTGGCGGAGGGGCTTGAGCGTCTCTTGCCCTTTGGTCAAAGCGATGACGACTTCGGGCAAGGCATTCGCCCCGGCGCGCGCGATAAGCGAAACCTGAAAAACGAGCGGCCAGGCTGCCAGCGATAGAGTCGGGTTATCGAGGCGGGCCAGGCTGAGTGAGACCATCGGCTGCACGAGCAACAACAACAGCGAGGTGCCCGCGAGCGGCAAGTGAAACCAAACCAAGTCGTGATAGGTCAACGGCTTGCCGGGGGCGGGTAAACTGTTCGGCCCTAGCTCGTTCTTGAGGATGGGCTGCACGACGACGGTGGCGTACACCGCTTCGACGATGACGCCGGCCATGAGGGCTACGGCTCCAATGACGACGCCGGGCCAGCCGCTCCACATCGCCAGGCCAATCATAGTCCCACCCGAAGCCAGCAGGCGCACGACCGTGCCCCACGCAACCTTGCGCGTCTGGTTGAATCGAATGAGGACGCCTTGGATGAAACGACGCCAGCCAATGGCTGCGCTCCACAGGAGCATGATGCGCATTCCGGGCCGCACCCACTCGGCCACTTTGATCGGCGCGCCCATCCAGCCGATGACGACCACGTCAAACAGGCTCGTGTAGCTCAAGAGAAAAGTGATCGCCGTCAACAGGATCAGCCAATGCAGCGTAAACTTGCGGATGAGCAGAAAAGCGCGCCGGTCTTTGGCCAGGGCCGTGGCCGTGGCCAGCAGGTTCATAATGGGGCTTTCGATGGTGATCGAGAGACTGAGGACAAGACCATAGGCGGCCAGCATCAGCACTTCGTCGGGGAGGCGGTTGATGGCCGCGCTAATGATCGGCCCTTCGGCGGACATGAGCAGCCAACTGGCAAACAGAGGAACCCAAAACCAAAAAATGTCGCGTTGCCGCACGGCTGCTCCAGGAGATTACTCTTCAGACACGGCCGGCAACCCCACGACGTTTTCCAGATTGGCCTGGCGCAGCGTCGAGCAGCAGAGGTTGGCGCCTTCGAGGTTCGCTCCGCGCAGATCGGCTTTCCACAAGTTCGCGTCGAGGAGCGTCGCGCCGCGCAAATCCGCGCCGGACATCTTGGCGCCGGCCAGGTACGCGCCAGTGAGATTGGCTGAGGTGAGCCGCGCGCCAGTGAGGTCGGTCATCCACAACGTCGCGTCGGTGAGGTTGGCGGCGGAAAGGTCGGCCTCGGCCAGCGTCGCGCCGGCCAGGTTGGCCATCACCAGCGCCACGCCGGAAAGGTCCACGCCGCGCAAGTTGGCGCCGCTAAGATTGGCGTGCGTCAGGTCGAGGATGCGCAGGTCAATGTCGCTCAGGTCTACCCCGGCGAACACGCCCATCTCTTTGCTGCGCAACAGCGCGTCAATTTGTTCGAGCGTCAATCGCTTGCCGGATAGCATCGTCAAAAGAGTGTACCACAATTGGCAAAGCAACGCCAGAATAGGGGCGGCGCGAGCGCCAACCATCGGCTTGGGATGATATGGCGTTTTGTAATATAATGCAAGAGTATCTTTTTAACGCGAGAGCTTTCGGAAAGCGGTTGCGGCAGCGCACACACGCACAACAACGAATTTAGGATAAAACGAATGATTGGTGTCAACTTAGTTTGTCATTGCGAGCGACCGAAGGGAGCGAAGCAATCTCCACCGTTTTTGAGATTGCGTTGGCGCTTCGCGCCTCGCAATGACAGCCTGGCAAGTGAGCCTTACGCCTCGAGTTGACACGAGTGAAAACGAATGATTGAGGAAGGATGAATTCGTTTATTCCTCAATTCGTTGCGTTGTGTGGATAGAGCAGATTTGCTGAGAACACTTACACAGAAAGAGATGTGACCATGTCACAGCCAGTCTACACTGTGCCCGAGCCGCGCAAGTGGCTCAATCACTATGACCCCGAGGTGCCTCATCACGTTGACTATCCTCGTACTCCGCTCTATCACCTCCTGGACGAATCGGCGGCTCGGCATCCCGAAAGGCCCTGCGCCAATTTCTTTGGCAAGCAACTCTCCTATCGGCAGATCAAGGAGCTCTCTGACCGGTTCGCCGCCAGCGCACACAACCTGGGTATCCAAAAAGGCGACCGGGTCGTTGTGCTGCTGCCCAACTCGCCCCAGTTTCTCATCGCCTATTACGGGCTGCTCAAGGCGGGGGCGGTGATTGTCCCACTGAATCCTCTGTGCGCCGAGCGCGAGCTGATTTTTCATTTCGGCGATTCAGGAGCCGAGACTGCCATCACCATCCCGCTCTTTATGAAAAAGGTGGCGGCGCTGCAAGGCAAGACGCCGCTCAAGCGGATCGTCTACAGCCGCCTGGCGGATTTTCTTCCTTTCCCGCTCAACCTGGCGCAAGGTTTTCTAGAGTGGCGGCTGATGCGAGGTCTCGATGGTTCGACGCTGGTGGATTTCAAAACGCTGCTAGAGCAAGCGCCTTTCGCCGATTGGCGTCCCGAGCCGGTCGAGCCGGACGAGATGGCCGTCCTCATCTACAGCGGCGGCACGACCGGCGTCGCCAAGGGCATCATGCTTTCGCACTATAATCTTGTCGCCAACGCTCACCAGGTGGCGGCCTGGGGTCACTTTTCCGGGGAAGGACGGATGCTGGCCGTGCTGCCGCTCTTTCACGGTTTCGGCATGAGTGTCACCATGAATGCGCCCGTGCTCGCCGGAGGCGAGATCTTTTTGATGCCGCGCTTCAAGGCAAAGGATGTAGCCCAAGCCATCCAAAAGTACCGGCCATCCTTCTTTATCGGCGTGCCCACGATGTTTGTGGCCTTGAGCAACCTGCCCGATATTCACCGCTACGATTTCAACAGCCTGCAGGGGACCTTTGTCGGCGCAGCGCCGTTGACCAAGGCCATCAAGGAAGAGTTTGAGGCCAAGACCGGTGGACGGATGATCGAAGGCTATGGCCTCACCGAGTCGGTGACGGCGATCATGGCGAACCCCTACCGGGGAACGCACAAAGTCGGCAGCATCGGCATCCCCTTTTCCGACGTGGACGTGAAAATCGTCAGCCTCGAAGATGGTCACGATCTTCCGCTGGGCGAATTGGGCGAGATCGTCCTCAAAAGCCCAACCATGATGCTCGGCTACTACAAGAATCCGAAAGAGACGCGCAAGACGATTGCCGAAGGCGGCTGGCTCTACACAGGCGACATTGGCAGCATGGACGAGGACGGTTACTTTTACCTCACCGACCGCAAGAAGGAACTGATCATCGTCGGCGGGTTCAATGTCTTTCCACGCGAGATTGACGAGTTGATCTATCTGCATCCCAAGGTCAAGGAAGGCGCCACCGTCGGCATACCCGACGCCCGCAAAGGAGAGCGCATCAAGGTCTACGTCGTCCTCAAAGAAGGCGAGACAGCCACACCCGAAGAGTTCATCGCCTATTTCAAAGAGCGGCTCACGCCGTACAAGGTTCCGTCCGAGGTCGAGTTCCGAAGCGAGCTGCCCAAGAGCATGATTGGAAAAATCTTGCGGCGCGCATTGCGAGAGCAAGAGATTCGCAAGCTGCAAGCAGAGGAGGAATGACCGGATGAGGTCTTGGCTTGAACTCGGTCGAGAGAGTCTGCTCCACAACCTCAGAGGCGTCAAGGCATTGGTGGGCCAGTCGCAAATCATGGCGATCGTCAAGGCGAATGCCTATGGCGCTGGCGCAGTCGAGATGGCGCGGACGCTTGCCGCAGACGGCATCAACGCTTTTGGCGTCAGTAGCGTTTCGGAAGGCGTCGAGCTGCGCAAAGGCGGCATCAAGGGAAATATTCTATGCCTGACCTACTTGATGCCGGATGAGATAGATGCTCTTTTTGAGTACAACTTGACTCCGGCCATTTTCACGCTGGATACAGCCAGGTTGATCTCGGAGCGCGCGCGAGCCAAGAATTGCCGGAAGCGAGTGTGGATCAAAGTTGATACCGGGCTGGGGAGAATCGGTGTTCCTTTTCAGGCGGCTCCCGATTTCATCCGACAGGTCGCCGAAGAGACGCACCTGCAAGTCGAGGGCCTGTTTAGCACGCTGACGGAAATCCTTGAACGCGATCTCGTTCAAGTGCGGCGACTGGTTGGCCTTCGCCAGGCCATGGGCTTGGTCAACGTCAAGTTGAGCATCGCCTCTAGCAACGGCATCCTTTCTTTGCGAGAAAGCTATTTGGACGTTGTGAGGCCTGGTATCATGCTGCTGGGATTTGAGCCGAGTGAGCGCGGGCGAATGGATGCGGCGCTCGTCCGCCAGGCCGACTTGCAGCCCATCGCCACGTGTAAGACGCGCGTGGGCTACTTTAAAACAGTGCCCCAAGGCGAGCAGGTGGGGTATGGTTCTCGTGCTCCGCTTGCGCAGGATACCCAGGTCGCCACGCTCATGGTGGGCTGGGCGGATGGCTATCCTCCGGCGATGAGCAATGGCGGTCACGTGTTGATCGCGGGCCGACGCTGCCCCATCATCGCGGTCAGCGCCAACAGCACGATGGTGGAGGTTAGCGGTCAAGTTGCCATCGGCGATGAGGTGGTATTGCTGGGCAAGCAAGGCGGCGAGGAAATCGCCGTGGCGGAAATGGCCAAGGCCGCCGGAGGTGTGTACCGTTTGTTGGCTGCTATTCCGCGCGAGACGCCGAGGATATGGAACTAATTCATCAACATGGAGCGACAATGTCAATCGTAGACCACATCTATCGCATGTCTTCAACGTTCATGCCGCTGCGCCGTTTTTCCCACGACGCAGCCTTTGGCCTGGAAATGCTCATCCTCTACTCGTTCAAAAAGGACAGAAACACCCTGGCGCTCATCCGGCGAATCAAAAGAGAGAGCGACTTGTTCTTGACGGCGGACGAAGCCTTTCTGCTCCACTCGCTGGCTCGAACGCAGCGCCAGCTGGCGGGCGACATGGCCGAGCTAGGCGTCTACAAGGGCGGCTCGGCCAGGCTGATTTGTGAGGCCAAGGGGCGCGTTCCGCTGCACCTTTTCGACACCTTTGATGGCTTGCCCGAGCCAGGCGAAAAAGATGACGGGTTTTTCAAGCAGGGGATGGTCACCGGGAGGTTTGGCGCGGTGCGGAATTATCTCAAATCCTACGAAAGCGTTTTTTTCTATCCGGGGCTTTTCCCTGGGAATTTGCAGCCTGTCCAAGACAAGCTGTTTTCTTTCGTGCATCTCGACGTTGACCTTTACCAGGGCACGTTCAGCGGGCTAGAGTTCTTTTATCCCCGCATGAGCGCGGGCGGGATTATCTTGACGCATGATTACCAGTATCCGGGCGTCAGAAAAGCGTTCGCGGAATTTTTCCAAGGTCAACCGGGCCAGGTCGTCGAGCTGGGCAACAGCCAATGTATGGCGATCAAGCGTTGAGGTCGAGTTCCAAAGCGAATGGCCTAGCAGCCCGTCGGGCAGATCGCACTGCTCCAGTTGTTCGCCCAGCGCAAACAGCTCGTCCACTTTCTGGCGCAACACCTGCAATGAAGCGAAATAGGATGGACTCGTAGGTCGGCGACATTATTATGACCGGGACACCGGCGGGAGTCAGCCCCCTCCTAGTTCGCCACCCCCTGTGCGGGTGGGCTAACCCGCGCCGCATCAATCCTTAATCGTTGGGCGGCATAAGCCACCAGCCTAAATTATTTCTCACGAAGATGGAAAACTCACATACCCATGCTTGAAAAACCTGATCTCCCAGACGAAAAAATCACCGCTTGTTTGCAGGATGAATATGGGTTGCTTGTCAAAGTCGCTTTTCTTCCTCTCGGGGCCGATCTGAATACGGCCGTCTATCGCGCCGTCGCAGACGATGAAACGCCGTACTTTTTAAAGTTGAGACGAGGCGTCTTTGACGAGACTGCCGTGGCGTTACCCAAATTTCTAAGCGACCAGGGCATCGTGCAGATCATAGCCCCACTAGCAACCCAAACAGGACAACTCTGGGCAAGCCTGGACGCCTTCAAGTTGATCCTTTACCCTTTTGTCGAGGGCCACAATGGCTATGAGGTTGACCTGTCGGATCGTCATTGGTTCGATTTTGGCATAGCCCTCAAAAGCATTCACACTGCGGTAGTGCCTCCAACGCTAACGAGACGCATCCAGCGGGAGACATATTCTCCGCAATGGCGCGAAACCGTCAAGACGTTCGTGGAGCGTGTTGAGGATGATGCTTTTGACGACCCCGTTGCGGCAAAATTAGCTGCGTTCTTGAAAGCCAAACGTGATGAGGTTCTCGATCTCGTCGGGCGCGCTGAACGGCTCGCTCTGGCACTTCAGGCTCGATCTCCGGAACTTGTTTTGTGTCATTCTGATATTCACGCAGGCAATATTCTGATTGACGCCAACGATGCTCTTTACATTGTTGATTGGGACAATCCAATCCTAGCACCCAAAGAGCGGGATTTGATGTTCATCGGCGGTGGTCAGGGGTTTGCCGGGCATACCGCACAAGAGGAAGAAACCCTATTCTACCGGGGTTATGGTCAAACCCAGATCGATCCAATCGCGTTGGCGTATTATCGCTACGAACGGATCGTTCAAGATATTGCGGTCTACTGCGAGCAGCTATTTCTGACAAATGAAGGCGGCAAAGATCGAGAACAATCCCTTCGATATTTGACGTCCAGTTTTCTGCCCAACCACACTATAGAGATAGCCTACAAGTCAGATAAGACACTAAAGTTTCCCGATTCTCTCATTTGGACACGGACGCTTCGCGCACGGATACACACGGATAAGAATTGAAATATCCGTGAAATCCGTGTTCATCCGTGTCCAGATCAAAAGGACAGGCTAGGAAAAACGGCGAATCGGGAAACTCTTGAAGACACTGAGAAATGGGTAGGCCATGAATTGGAGATGCCGCCCAACAATGGCATGCAGGCGACGGCGCTTCGCTGCGCGCCGCGCCTGATGCTCACCGTTAGCCGCTATCTCTGTGATGTGAAAGGACATGGACACAAAGCTTATCGCACGTTATGCCATCCGTGAGACCATGGGGATTGTCGTCATGGGGGTGGCTCTGTTTTGGTCAGCCGGGCAGATGGACTGGTGGCCTGCCTGGGCATCTATAGCGGTGATGTTGGCTTGGATCACGGTGACGGCCATCGTCATCTTCCGCTTCAACCCAGACCTGCTGGCTGAGCGCCTGGGGCCTCGCAAGGGGGCCAAGCATTGGGACACAGCTATCATGAGCATCCTTGGCCTTACGCAGTTAGTGCGATATATCGTCGCCGGACTGGATCAGCGTTATGGCTGGACGGGCGGCTTTCCTTTAGCTGCTCAAATTGCTGCGTTGATTATGTGTGTCCTGGGCTATGCCCTGTTCGTCTGG
>CAYHAR010000051.1:0-20005 GCA_964354595.1 uncultured Anaerolineae bacterium
CGCCGGTGTGGGCGGCTCGTATTTGTTCAACACCTTCGGCACGATGCGCACCGAGGTCGTGTGGTCGTCCGTGCCGCTGGCCTTTGGCGCAGCAGCAGCCGTGGGCATCTTTTTCGGCTACTATCCGGCGACCAAAGCCGCGCAACTCGATCCAATCGAGGCGCTGCGGCGAGAGTAGTGCCGAACGACGAGCCGCAATCCACAGTCCGTGAGGAGAGACAATGCAACAAGACGGCGTACTGAAGTCGTGTGTCGGATTGATGTTGTTGATCTTGGTTTCCATGTTTTTGGTGCTCGTCGGGTGCGAGAGCAATCAACCGACTCCGGCCGCCGTCAGCACGGGCGTGAGAAGCACCCGTACCAGCAAGAGCGATCAATCAACTCCGACAGCAACGAGTACGAGCGCGGGAAGCGCCAATACCAGCAAAAACAATCCATCAACTCCGGCAGCCGCTAGCGCGACTCTCACCACATCCTACACGGGTGCGCTGAATGTGTTGAACCAATTGATGCTGGGGATGCTCCGATTGGAAGGAACAGAACAGGCGATTACGTCTGAGCAGGCCAAGACTCTGCTTGCCGTGGCGCAATCACTTCAAAGCCAATCGCTGAAATCTGATGCCGAACGGAACGCTGTTGCCGCTCGCTTCGAAGCGCAGTTGACACAGACGCAAGTGGCTGCCATCGCCGCCATGCATCTCACACAAGACAACCTGCAAACCTGGGCACAGAACAATGGTCAGGGGGCAGGAGTTGGACCTGGGCCAGGCGGCCCGGCGCCACAGGGGACGCCCGGCGCAGGGCCAGGCGGACCGGTACCACAGGGAACGCCTGGCGCGGGGCCCGGGCCAGGCGGCCCAGGACCGCAGGGAACGCCCGGCGCCGGCCCAGGGCAGGGTGGTCCTGTACCACAGGGGACACCCGGCGCGGGCCCAGGGCAAGATAACGTCTTGCTGGATTCACTGCTCCAGCTGCTGATCCAAAAGTCATCGGGGAGCCGCGTTGCTACTCTGCCGACAGAATCCTAGCTATCCGCACCGGGCACATCGTGGGAGCAACTATTGAATACACATTATCCGATTGATGTGTTGCAGCACGAATAATCAATCTCTCGCCCTTGTGAAGGTTGGCAGTCCTCCGCAAGGGCGATTGAAATATCCATGGAGGAAACAATGACACTAGGCAGACATAAGTTTTGTTGCGTGGGACTGGTCTTGGCGCTGGCGGGCGCGATGCTGGCCGGCTGCAAGAGCAATCCATCAACTCCGGCAGCCGCCAGCAAGAGTGCGGGAGACACCTATACCAGCAAAGCGCTCACCACGTCTCACACTGGCGCGTTGAATGCGTCGAATCAACTGATGCTGGGAATGCTCCGGTTGGAAGGGACAGAACAGGCCATCACCTCCGAGCAAGCCAAGACCCTGCATCCCGTGGCGCAATCACTCCAGGGCCAGGCGCTGAAATCCGACGCCGAGCGGAATGCTGTCCTGGCTCACGTCGAAGCGCAGTTGACGCCGGTGCAGTTGAGCGCCATTGCCAATATGCGTCTCACGCAAGATGACCTGGTGGCCTGGACACGGGACAACGGTCAGGGTGCAAGAGTCGGCCCGGGGCAAGGCGGCCCTGTACCGCAGGGAACTCCTGGCGCTGGGCCAGGACAAGGTGGAGTTCGGCCGCAGGGAACCCCCGGCGCGATGCCAGGGCAAGGTGGAAGTCGGCTACAGGGAACACCGGGTGCTCCTCCCTCGTTCGGTGCGGCTACAGGTGGTGCTGGAGCAGGGGTGGGGCAAAGCAATGTCTTGCTGAATGCATTGATCAGGCTGCTGGCGAGCAAGTCGGCAGGAGTCGCTGCCCCCACGCCGACAAAACCCTAGCTCCCCTGTAGGCCGCCGGCGATAAGCCGGCGGTTTTTTATGGTTCTTGGGAATTTCCGCAAGCCCCCAGATATGGCGGTACATGGGCGGCAGCGCCTTCGAGCGAACAGGCGGTAGCCTTCCAGGTCGAGGAAAATGCGTTGGAAGAGATGGCCCAAATTGAGCAATCCATAGCAGCGCCATTTGAGAACCTAGAGTTTGTTGTTCAACCCTTCCACGAAGCGTATCATCTCAATCGGCTCAAAGGCGAGCAGGGCAAACCCGACATCCAGCCGAGTCAGCGTTCCACTCCGGTCACGCGGAACGTTTCTTCGGAACGCGAGCGTCGAAAGCCCCACGAGTGGCAGAAACGCCCAGGTGGACGAGATCAAAATTGACCTGGAAAAAGTGTTAAAGGTTGACCCGACGCACCTGCTGCCCGATGCCGCGTGACGCGCCCGTGACCACTGCTACTTTGCCTTCGAGTGTCATCGCCTGTACTTGACTGACTGGGATTCGTGCGGACAACCTTGTACCACGAGATTGGGGCGAGTCAAAACCGAACTGTCTACACCTTCACCGCCCACGCAAGTCCGATTTCGGCCACACAGCCGATCAACTACTCGTGGCACGGGGCAGTAACAGGTCACTTTCCCAACACGGTTTCGGATGTAGCGGTGTCGGGCGCATGTGCCGGTCAGTTACACCGCATCCGCCGCCGTCACTGCCACGCTCGGTGCGCGGACCAAAGGCGCGGACCTGGCATTCACCGGCATCATCACGCCACTTGTCCCAGGCGGTGTGCTCGCCATCACCATATCCCCCATCTGATTCCCCGCTCTGGCGTGAAGTGTTACCTCGAACAAGAAAACAGCGCCAGTCCTTTGACTGACGCTGTGACCACACTGCCTGGCCCCTTTCGGGGCTGTCGCTGTCCGAGTCTCTTGGCGGAGTGAGACATGCGGCAGCACGTTGATAACCCTACAGCGCGATGGTGAGCCGCGCAGGGCTCTAACTTGCAGCATTCAGATGGGTCTCTTTATTTCGGTCAATTTGGAGATTGACACTTTCAGTATTATGACACGACCTTGCGCACGAGTTCGATCACGGCACGTCCATATTGTTCGAGTTTGCGTGGACCAATCCCTTTGAGATGAGACAGTGCCTCTAGCGTCAAGGGCCGTTGTGTGGCAATCGCACGCAAAACACTGTCAGGCAGGACAACGTAAGCTGGCACCTTTTGCGAGCCCGCCTGTTCCGAGCGCCATGCGCGCAACGATTGAAACAGCGTCTCAACCATCGTCGCAGTCGGCTCGGAAGACTTGGGGGATGGCGATTCGCGAGGCGTGTTTATCAGTCTGTCCAAGTCCATCGGATCTTGCAGGGCCGCGCGACCCGCCGGTGTCAATTCTAGTGTCGTGCCGCCATGCTCAAGACGCCGTGCCCGCAGCAACCCATCGCTCTCAAGCTGACCCAGCATCTGGCCGATGGCCGTCTCGGAACGAAAGGCCAGTGCGCCCCACGCAGGATTGGTGCGCGCACTGGATGGAGCTTGAGCATCGCCGCGCAAGATGTGCGTGAGGTTGACCCGCCCGCGCGACATGGTCGAGAGGCAGCGCAAGATGGTCAGCAGTTGATCACGCTCGCCGGGCAACGAGTTGACCGTCACCGAGGGCAGTCCAATGCAATTGTCGCAGGCGCTGCAACGTTCGATCACGCGACCGCCCAGGTAGGCGTTGAGATAACCGTGGCGGCATCGCCCGGTTTGAGCATAGGCCGTGACCTCATCCACACGCTGCGCCTGGGTGGTCTCGTATCGCTCCAAAAGCGCGGCGACTCGATCAGAAGCGTCGCGCACCGGCAACAACTCCAAGAGTAAATCCCGCCCGGATGGACGGTACGACAGCCAACCTCGATCGGTCCCCTCCAGCAAGAGAGGCTCGACATCGTCGAGCGGCACGCTCTGCGCGGCGCGGTGCGCCACATCCATCACGTCGAGTGTCAACGCCTGCCCTGGACGCAAACACGCTGTCTTGCAAAACGCCGCCAGCTCCGGCACAGTGATAGAGTCTGCATCCGTCGTCAGGCAGACCGTGGCAGCGCGCGGCGCATCGGGACCGCGCCGCGCGAGGCCCGCTTCTTCCAACAGGCTGAGCGCCACCCGCACGCGCACGTCGTCATCAGTTTGCAGATCGCGCTGCAAATCGGCCTCGGCGATCCGACCAACGGCGGCATCCTTCAAGCGTGCCTTGACCGCCTTGTACGCCTGACGCAAGAACTCGACCGGGATCACGTCTTGGCGAGCGCGGCGAGTCAGCGTGGCGCGATCCGAGGTGGCGTACATCAGCAGGCAGCGGGCAGGCAATCCATCGCGCCCGGCCCGGCCGGCCTCTTGATAGTAGGCTTCCAGCGAAGGCGGTGGGACGACGTGAACGATAAAGCGAATGTCGGGCTTGTCTATCCCCAGGCCAAACGCGACGGTCGCCACGACGACGCGCACGCGCCCGGCCATGAAATCGTCCTGCGCTCGATCTCGGTCAGCCAGTCCTGCGTGATAATAGTCAGCCGACACACCCTGCTGACGTAACAGCGCGGCGAGTTCCTCACAGCGGGCGCGCGTGTCGCCATACACGATGCCGCTGCCGGCTTGCGCTTTGCAAAAGTTGACCAGGTAGCCCAGCTTTTCATCAGCATTACGAGCGTGCAAGACCTCAAGCTGCAAATTGGGTCGGGTCACGTCGCCCGCCACGACGCGCATCTGTCCCAGGCGGTGAAGGATATCGAGCCGCACGCGCGTGGGCGCAGTGGCCGTCAAGGCCAAAAGCGGCGGATGACCCAACGCCTCACGCGCCTGGGCGATGTAGAAATAGTCCGGGCGAAAGTCGTGCCCCCACAGGCTGACGCAGTGCGCCTCGTCAATCACCAGCCGATTCAGACCCGCGCGCTTGAGTGCATGCAGGAACGGCGGCTGGCGCAATCGCTCCGGCGCCGCGTATACCAGCCGATAGTTTCCGGCCATGCTGCGCGCCAGGCGGGAGCGCAACTCGTCGCTCTGCATACTGCTGTTGAGCGTGGTCGCCCATGGTCGCAAATCAGAGGGCAGGGAATCCAACTGGTCTTTCATCAACGCGATGAGGGGCGAGATGACGAGCGTCACGCCGCGTTCCGCCAGCAACGCGGGCAGCTGGTAGCACAGTGACTTGCCGCCGCCGGTCGGCAAGATGGTCAGCACGTCCTCACCGCGCAGAACGCAGGCCATCGTTTCCAACTGGCCGGGCAACAGTGAGTCGAAGCTGAACAGCCGCCGGGCCGCTTGCAGGATGTGCGCTCGCTCTGGTTCAGACACCGGCACGCTCTCGAAAGCGGGCAATGGCTCCGTTTCAGCCGGCAAGGCTTCAGCCTCGACTTGCGCCGGCCGCACCCGAGGCATGGCCCTTTCAGACAGCCTGGCCTGTAAATCCGCCAACTCGTCCGCGTAACGTCGAGCGAGATCACTCTCCAGGTCGGCGACGCGCGTTTCTTCGCCGCTGGCGCGGAAATAGTCGCGCAGGCGGCGCAAGTAATTGATCGGCAACTCGCTTTCTTCGACTCCGCTCCGCAACAGTCGCACCGCGTAGGCGCTGGCGCTCACCCAATCGGCGCGCGCTTGATAGACGGCAACCATGCCAAGCAAGTAGGCGCGGCTTGACGGACTGAGCTCATTCACGCGACGCCAGGCGGCCCACGCTGCATCCACATCACCGCGTGCCAACTCGACTTGTGCCAGCAATTCCAAACTAGTGACGCTGGGCGATGGCTCACCCATCAGCGACCGGGCGACCTGGTACGCTGTATCCACATCATTCCGAGCCAGGTGGACGCGCGCCAGCAATGATTGGGCTGTGGCCGACCTTTTGAGTGCGATCCGCTGTTGCATCACGGCCAGTGCGTCGTCGAATCGGTTTTGAGCCAGGCAAGCGCGCACGCGCAAGTCCAGCAGCGACACCATCGTCGGGTTGAGACGCAAGAGCGCATCCAGGCAGGCCTGCGTTTCGTCAGTGTGCTCCCAACGCAGGAGAAAGTTGAGCAGGCGGCTGCGGTCGTGGCTGTTCAGCTCACCTGCCTGCGCAGGCTCAAGGCCAAGTTCGGCGAGAACATCGGTTGTCATGGTCTTTGAACTTCGAGAGTTCATATCTTGGACGGCTAAAGCCGTCACTACAAGCGATTCACGTCAATCGCTGCGTCGTAATCGGGGACGATATGCACGCCCACGACCAGCGGCCAGTATTGTCCCTGATAGTTGCGGCTCAAGCCAAGCGTCAGGTAAATCGCGTCGGCGCGCAATCGCTCGACCAACGTCAAGTGTTCCAGTGCAAGTTGGCCGCCATTCCCCAGCCAGGCTCTCCCAAGCGCACGCCACTTTAAATCGGTCACGGAAACGCTTGTTCTGGTCATACCGCCGGGCAGCGCAAAGCTCATGCGCGCTTCGTACTTGCCCGAGTAGGCGTCCAAAGAAAACTGCGCCTGCACTTGTTCCGGCTTTGCCAGGCACAGCGAGCGAGTGCGATGAATTAGCACGTCTTCCGCCTGGTGGTCGAGATATTGAGCCAGGAATTTTGCGCGGCGCTCGCCTTCCAGCCGGCGAGCCAGGCGTGGGCGGCAACGGATGAAATCCGTCACCCAATCTTCAACGTGCGGCAAGTCGGGGCGCGGCGAGATCAAATTCAGCTCGACCACGTCGCAGCATTGCAGCAGGCGACCGTTCGCGTCGGTCATATCGCCCGGCAAGAGCGTGTCGAACTCGCGTACGGGGCGCACCCAGCGCAGGCCGGTCACGGCATCGCGCTCGGTCGTCAAGCCGGCCGTGCAGATGCCGCTGCGCATCTTGCTCATCGCCAAAATCAAGACCTCTCGCGCTGGCATGGCGCTCCTCCAGGTTAAAAGCCGTAACCGAATAATTCGCCTATAAGAAGCGCAAAACTAGTCCGCAGGCCACTGCGCTTTTAATTCGCGCAGAACTTGTGATGTTGTAAGCGATAGGCCAACTGGCGAGAGTCTCGCTCTTACCGCAGCTTCTGATCGCGCTGCGGATAATCAGCGCGATTGGCGGCCACACGGCGGAGGCGTGCCAGTACTTGTCTCCGCCTCACCCCATTCCCAAACCAGACGGTTGAGGTGTAGCTCACAAGCCGATGAGCACATTGAGGATTGAAGCATCGAGTTGCGTAACCTCCCACCCGCAAGACGCCATTCAGTCTCGAGTCCTGGCAAGATTCGTAATCGCTGCCCGCAGTGCGGACACACCTTCAACTCGGGATAGAAATATTGTCGCGTGATCGCGGTAAACGTCTTGGGGGTTTTCATCGCGCCTCCCATGGCAGAGTACTACTGGGGCACTTCACCCAGTATACGCGATGAAACCTCTATTGGCAAATTATTCGGTAACGGCATTATATCAAGTTGACTGGTCAACAACCGACTGACTGAACGGCAGCGTGAACAAGCTCAGGGGCACATCGCCGACTGCCGCGCGAAAAGCATCTATCAGGCTGGGACGCACCACCACGACCGCCAAATCAAACTGCCCCTCGCGCAGAACATTCAGCGCATTTACCCACCCCTGTCTCCGCTCCAATTCCAGCGGCCCGATTTCATCCACGATCAATAGATCGCACGGACAAGCTGTGTCCAGGCTGGCCGCACCCCAGGCCATCACATCGGCGTCGAAACGGTATCGTGTCGTGCGTAGCGCCGCTGGTTGGTCGTCTACTTTTGCCAATGGGCGACATTCATTCGTTCGCAGATTGAGCAAGTCAATGCCGATTTTACGCGTCCCTTCGAAGCGAGCCGGACACACGATTCCCGCGCAATCCAACCCGCGCTGCCGAGCCAGGTCGGCCAATTGACGGCAAGTTGTCGTCTTGCCGCTGCCCAAAGGGCCTGTCAAAATGGCGATGTGTTTAGGCATGGGTGATCTGCCAACGAGAGGTCAACAGGTTTCGCGCCCACGTCTCTTTTCCGGATGCGCGATTTGACCTCGACCAGTTCCCGTCATAGGGAAATCCAATCGGTTATCTTTTCCATGCGTGGTTCATCCCTCGCCGTTCATGTCCACAGAGCTATTCGCCGCCCGTCCACTTGCTTCACACTCACCGGCACGCCATACGTCGCGCTCAGATGTTCCGCCGTGAACACCTGAGGCAATGGGCCGGCCTGATACACCTCTCCCTCGCGCATCAACACCAGGTGCGTGGCGACCGCCGCCGCCACGTCGGGCTCGTGTGTGGTGAGCAAGAGTGTTACCCCGCGCGCCGCCAGCTCTTGCATCAGCCTTAGCAGGCGCACCTTGTTGGCGAGATCGAGATGAGATGTCGGCTCGTCCAGCAACAAGAGGCGCGGTTGTTGGGCCAGCGCACGTGCCACCAGCGCCAACTGCCGCTCGCCGCCGCTCAAAGTGGTGATGGCGCGTCCATTCAATTGGCCCAGTCCAACTTGATCAATGACTTGCTCACCAATGACATAGTCTTCTGCACCCGGCATATCGAGGGGGGCCAGATACGGCGCGCGCCCCAGCAAGACATACTCCAGGATCGAATACTCGAATGGGATGCGCTCACTTTGCGGCACGAGCGCCATCCACTGGCCCAGATCGCGCCGCGAGTAACCGTCCAGCGGACGGCCATTGAGCAACACCTGGCCGCTTTGCGGCGCAAGCCAGCCCAAGGCCAGATGCAACAGCGTCGTCTTGCCCGCGCCGTTCGGCCCCAAAATCGCTGTGACTGTGCCCGACTCTATCTCGAGTGAGAGTGCGTGGAGCACCGTCCTGCCGTTCGGCTGATAACCAAAACTGATCTGGTCAAACAAAAACAAAGGCCTGTTCTTCATCGCTCCGCCCGAATGTTCCGCGTCATTAGCATGGCGATGAAAAACAGCGCGCCGATGAGCGAGGTCAAGATGCCCAGCGGGATCTCTCCGGCCAGCAGTGCGCGCGCCACGTCATCGCACAGCACGGCGAACAGCCCGCCCATGAGCATCGCGGCTGGCAGCGCGCGACGAGCATCTGCGCCGAACAGTCGGCGAGCCATGTGCGGAACGATGAGGCCGATCCAGCCCACCATGCCGCTGACCGAGACGACGGCGGCCGTTGCAGCCACCGCCGCCGTCAACAAGAGCGCGCGCTCGCGCCCAGGCGCTACGCCCAGCGAAAACGCCGTCGCGTCGTCCAGCGAAAGCAGATTCAATCGCCAGCGCATCCGGTACATCACGACCAGGCCGACCAGGACGGCGGGCGCGATGGAGCGCACTTGCGCCCAGGTGATGCTCCACAACCCGCCCAACAGCCAGAACGTGATCTCGGGCAACTGGCGCAGCGGGTCGGCAATGTACTTGAGCACGCCGACCCCGGCGGAAAACAGCGCCGAGACCGCGATGCCCGCTAACACCAAGCGCAGCACCCAGCCGCCAAAGCGCGCTCGACGCGCCAAGAGGTAGGAAAGCGCCAAACCCAGGAAGGCAAACAGTGCGGCCGAACCCTGCACCAGCCAGGCCGCGCTGCTCAGACAGACGATGCTCAATGCAGCGCCAAATGCCGCGCCTTGCGACACGCCCAAAAAACCCGGCTCCACCAGCGGGTTGCCAAAGATCATTTGAAAAACAGCCCCAGCAGCGGAAAGGGACATGCCCAACATCACAGCCGTGAGCAGGCGCGGCAGGCGCAGGTTGAGCACCAATCGCTGTGCCAACTCGTCATGGGCGAATCGCTCCGGCGAAAGGAGCAGCGGCCCTGGGTAACGTCCCACGAGCAGCGACAGCGCAAACACGAGGACCAACAATCCTGCCATCCATATCAGTGGATGCCCGGTGTCGCGCGCCGAGCGAGCGATCCAAGTGGCTTTTCGATTCAAGGCAAGTCGCCTGCGAGGTTCGGCTGAATATACTTTTGAAAGGCCGCGTCGTCCAGGTTGTACATTTCTTTGTAAAACGTCCGAGCCTCTTGCTGAATGTTCGAGCCGGCAAAGCGATCAGGTTGTATCTTGCCGGCCAACCACATCAGGCCCAGAATCCAGCGCGTGTCGGATTGATCCCAGCTATAGTAATCGGCGGGGAAGGCATACAGCGTGCCTTGCTTCACCGCGCGCAACGCCTGCCACTGCGGATCAGCCTTCAAGCGTTTGACCACGTCACTCACGTTGCCGGTGTACGCGATGATGTAGATTTGATCGGCATCCCACGCCGCGATTTGTTCCAGGTTGACTTTGGTCCAGCCCTGGCCGAGTTTGGCGTCCTTCCAGACCGGACGCCCGCCGGCCGTCTGCGCCATCCAGGTTTGGATCCATTCCATCGGCGGCACGTTGAACGCTATTTGCCCATCTTTGTCATTGTAGTAAAGCAGCAGCACACGCGGTTTTTTGTCGTCGCTCAATCCCACCAACGCCTTGGTCACGCGCTCCACACGCTCCTGGTAAAACGCGCTCACCTGTTTGGCGCGGGCCGGATCGTCAAAGATTTGACCCAGCGTAGCCAGGTCGCGCTGGTATTGCTCCGGCGTCTCAAAATCAACATAGACCACCGGGATGCCCAGACTCTCTAACGGCTTGCCGAGCGTGTCGGCCATATAGCTTTTGAGCAGCACCACATCCGGCTTGGCCGCGGCCACCTGTTCCGGCCCGACTTGTGTTTCCAGTTTGAGCTTGCTTTCGTGGTTGGGGTCAATGACGGGAACGAAATCTTTGCCTTGCGTCCCTTTGGCTAACGTCACCACGCGAGCCGGCGCGGCCGGAAAAAGATACACCGCATCCGTCACCAGCGTCACCGCTCGACCGGCCAACGCAATCCGCTGCGGCGCACGGGGAAGCGTGACAGTCCGCCCAAGTGCATCGGTGAGCTTGATGGAAGTGGGCTTGGCCGTGGCCGCCGGCGGAACAGCGTGAGGAGTCGCCGGTGCACGCCATGCGCAGGCCGTCAAAATCAGGGCGAGCGCGAGAGACAGAGAAGCGAGACGTGTCGAGAACACGAGTGACCTTCTTGATTTTGTTTCATCTGGTTTGCAGGCAGCGATCCAGCCAGCGGATGATCGTTTCCATTTCGCTCTGACGAAATTCCAGCACCAGCCGCCAATATTCGTCGTCAGTTTCGACGATAGCGTGATTCAACGACTCGACGCGCGACTGGAGCAATGCTTTCTGACCAGCGACGAGTTGCTCCAATCCCGGCAATGACAAATGGCGGAAAAAATACAGGCGAGCCAGAAACTCGAGGCGGATGTGGCGCACATGCTGCGAAGGCTGACACAGCCAATTGAGAAACGCCTCTCGACCGGCAGGAGTGATGTGATAGACATTACGCGCAGGGCGATTCGGTTGCGTCTCTGTCGTGACCGTTGCCAGGCCAGACTCAAGTTGCTTGAGGTAAGCATAGAGATGGCTTTGGCCGACGTGCCACACACGACCGAGTTCGCGACTGAACTCTTGGTGCATTTCATAAGGATGCTTGGGGCCAAGCATCAAGAAGCCTAACAGGACTGGTTGAGGCGAAATAGCAGCATCTCTCGGCATACCGTAATCCATACTCAAACTATGGATACTTACTTTGTGAATATAGGAACATATTATAGCCTGATGACGACGCATGTCAAGCAGACTCGTCATGTCATCGCCGAATAGCCAGATCGCAGAATTCCTCGGCAAACCTGATGACTACCCACATCGTTCTGGCGGCAGTTGAACTGCCGCTACCGAGCCGCACGCTTCGCGCAACTGCGGTCGAACCGCGTTGTACGGTTACACATTTGACATTTGGTTTGCTCTGTCCGCAAGGACGCGCTATAATGCGAATCGAGTGTAACCATGTTTTTCAACATTTCTCGCCGGATAGCCGACCTGCTCGTCTGGGCCGGCTTTGTGATGATCATCGCCGGCTGCGCGCTCGCGTATCCCTTTGTGCGCGACACGCTCCAGGCGCAGTCCGATCCCGCGGCGGCGCTGTCGTTTGTCGTCACGTTAGCGCCTGCGCCGACGCAGCCGGCCACACTGTCGGTTGCCGCCACGCCCCTGCCCGCTGTCACGCCGGCCACATCCCCGCCTGCGCCGACGCCGACTCTGCTTCCGACAGCATCGCCTTCGCCCGCGCCCGCTCGGACAGACGATGCTACGCCCATCATCGCGCCCGCACCCATCGTGCTGCCCGATAACAACGTGTCCAGCGGCTCCAACCTCGCCGCCCCGGTCCAAGAGCCCACGCCCGCCACGACCGGCGTTCCACCCGATCGCCTCGTCATCCCAGCGATAGGGCTGGACGCGCCCGTGATCGTCGTCGGCTGGCACGTCGAGCAGGTCGGAGGAGCCGCCGCCAGCGTGTGGGACGTGCCCGATCAGCGCGCGGCGGGCTGGCTCAAAACTTCGGCGACAGCCGGATTGCCCGGCAACACCGTGCTCGACGGACACCACAACATCAAAGGCCAAGTGTTCAAGCGACTGGTGGACCTCAAGCCCAACGACGTGATTGACCTGTACGCCGGCAGCGCCGTCTATCGTTACGCCGTCACCGAAAAGCACATCCTACCCGACCGCGACCAGCCCATGCCCGTTCGCATCGCCAACGCGCAGTGGATTCAGCCGACGACGGACGAGCGGCTGACGCTGGTGACGTGCTGGCCGTTCACCAACAACACGCATCGCCTCATCATCGTCGCGCGACCGCAGCCCACTCTGCCGCCCGCGCGCAAGGAAGGAAAAGCCGAATGAGTATCTTGGATTGGCCGCTCGTCGCGCGGACGCGGCGAAATCACGGGCTGGAGCACGCGACGGTGCACGTCCTCAACGGACGCTATCCCGGCGTCGGCATCGTGGGGCGCTCTACGCCCAACTGCTTTTACATCTACGGCGATTTGACTGCCGAACAGGTTTATGCCGCCGCGACAGAGGCGCTCGCACGGCTGCGCGCGGGCCAGACCCAACTGGTCATTCATCCCGGCTGCGGGACAAATTTCGTCGCCTCGGGCGCATTGGCCGGCGCGGCAGTTTTTACGACGATGAATCTGGGACGACGGCGCAAGACGTGGGAAGACTTGCCGACGGCCATGGCCGTCGCCACGCTCGCGCTGTTGCTAGCCCAACCCCTCGGCCCGCTGTTGCAAGAGCGCATCACCACCAGCGCCGACATGAGCGCGATGGAGATTCTCGGCGTTCGGCGCATCAGCACCTTTGGCCCGTCCGTCTACTGCGTGGACACTCGTAGTTGAGACGCAGAATACAGCCCATTCAGCCATGTTTTACATCCTTCACGGCGAAGACGAATTGGCGCGCAGCGACCTGGTCGCCGACCTGCGGTCCAAGGTTGGTGACGAATCCCTGCGCGACCTCAACACGACCATCCTCGACGGTCGCAAAATCACGCTGGCCGAGCTGATCCACGCTAGCGACGCCATTCCGTTCCTGGCCGACAAGCGCCTCGTCGTCGTCGAAGGACTGTTGGCGCGCCTGGCCTCGCGGCGCGGCAAAGACGCCGGCGAAAGCGAGCCTTCCGCCGCGTCCAAAGAATTCCTCTCCGGCCTGCTGGACTATCTCCCGCGCATGTCCGATTCCACGCGGCTAGTTTTTGTCGAGTCACGGGCGTTGCCCGCGACCAATCCCCTCCTCAAGCTCGCCATGCAGACTGACAAGCGCACGGTCATCGAGTTTCCGCTGCCTTCCAAAGAGAGCATGATCGGCTGGATTCAAAAACGCGCCAGGCTGCATGGCGGCGAAATCACCGCGCAAGCGGCCAGCGCGCTCGTCACCGCCGTGGGCTACGACCCGCGTCCCTCGGACCGCGACCGCGCGTCCGAGCAAGGCAACAAGCTCCGCCTGCTCGACCAGGAAATCCAAAAGTTATTGGCCTACGTCAATTGGTCGCGCCCGGTCACGCCCGAGGATGTTCGGCTGCTCGTGGCCGACGCGCAGCAGGGTGACCTGTTCGGCATGGTGGATGCGCTGGCGGCGGGCGAAAGCAAACGCGCCATCGTCGAGCTGCACCGGCTGATCGAGCAGGGCAAAGCGCCGCTGGAACTGTTTGGCATGATCGTCCGCCAGTTCCGGCTGATGATCGAGATGAAAGAATTGGCGGGGCAGGGTGTCACGGGCGCGCAGGCCGCCGAGCGACTGTCGTTGCATCCGTTTGTGGCGGACAAGACCGGCAAGCAAGCGCGCGCGTTCTCTATGGCGCAGCTCGAAGTGATCTACCGTCGCCTGTTGGAGATAGACGTGCAGATCAAAACCGGCCAGGCAGAAGACGTGGCCGCGCTGGATTTGCTCGTCGCGGGGCTAACGGGGTAAAGGTCACGCATCAAGTCGTTTCAACATCTGCTGGGCCATCAGCGTCAACCACGGCGACGGCGCGCGCTTTTGCCCAAACTCCCACTCGCTCCACGCCTTCCACACCGATTCAGGCGTAAAGCGACCTTGCTCATCGGCTTTAGCCTCGACCATCGCGGCCATCTCCCGCAGCCGCTTGTCTCCCCGCAGCCACGGAAACTGGGTGAGCACGTCCGTCACGTGCAGGATGTCGTACCAGATCAAAGGCGCTTTAAGCTTGATAAAGTCCGCGCCCATGCCGAACAAATAGGGCCGGCTTTCCTTGCGCTGCTCCCACAGGCTCAGCAAAGCTTCCGCGCCGGTTCGACAAACATCGCTATCACGCCACTGCCGCATCTGAGACAAGGCCTTGAGCGCCACCAGCGTCGCATAGGGACAAGGATCGGTCTTGCGGCCCGGCCCTCTGAATTTGCCCAGCGCCGAAGTGGCGGCGCACGGCCAGCCGTTGTCACGAATCAAGCTCGCCAGGTGACGAGCCGCCGCTTTCACTCGCTCGTCTTTTTCCAGGCCCAGCTTGACCAGAGCGTAGAGGATGGAAGGCGCATCACACAACATCCAGGCCCATTCGTCCTTGCCCGCGCCGCCAAAGTGAGTGGGAATGTTGACCACAACCTGGAGCTCGCCTTCGGGCGAGGGATGAGCCAGGATGCGCTTGACGATTCGATCTACACCGGGGTCGCCAACTCGCTGGCCCACGTCCGCGATAAAGGTCAATTTGTGCAAGAGATGGCTCGCGTCGTTGTGACGCTTGAGCGGAGGGCCAGGCCAGCCGGCCAATTCAGCCAGCAGGGTGCGAATTTGCGGATGAGCCAGCATAGCCTGCCGGGCCGCTTGCGCTTTTGGCGCGCTCTTGGGCTGGCCGAGCAAATCCAGCCGTGTTCGATACTCGACCCACGGTGAGCCTTTTAACAACCACTCGGTGAGTTCGTCCATGGCGACACTCTTTCATACAAAGAAAACCTCCGAGGTCTCCCAGACCTCGGAGGTCTGATGATCACACTGCCGGCGGCGGCCCAACTGTAAAGCCAACTGTGCCGACAAGATCATTGTACCACACCTGGCTTCAATCTCGGCAGCGCAATTCTCCATCAACCGGCGTGCGCGCCGCTTGCGCGCCGCCCGCCGCGCCCCTCCTTCTGACCCAACACGCCCAGCCAAAAGTGATGCGGCAGCACGCTCTTGGCGGGCAGCACTTTGATCTCTTCGGATAGGCCCAAGCTGCTTTCCTTGAGATGCGCCGGATGCACATAGCACACATCCGGGCTGTGCCCGTACTTTTGCCGGTAACGCTGCGCCGCGCGCGCGATCTTGTCGCCGGTCGCCCGCGCCGGATCGTCGTCGAACCACAGCAAACCTTCCTGAATCATGGCACACCTCCTGTGAGACAAGTTGCCGACTTGTTCTACACTCGCTCGAAATGATCCACATGCCAGGTATTGCGCTTGGCATCTTGGTACAGCTCAAATGTCCCTTCGGCGCAGCGCACGCGGAAGCAATGCCGCTCCACATCCCACACCCAGCGGCGCGAAACCGTCCAGCATCGCTCGACCGCGTGGACGTCGTATCGCTTTCCGTGCCAGACGAACGTCTGCGGGAAATACTCAAAGCGCTTGGCCTCCATGCGGATCGCCTCGCCCCGGCGATTGCGCGGCCGGCGCGCTCCGCGCTTTGCGAACCTCAACGCTCTACTGCCAACTGCCGTGACGCTCATTGTTCCACACTCCTTCCTCTTCGCCGATCACGCTGAACTGCCGTCCGCCGACCGGCGTGCTGAAACCCTGCGAGTACGCTCGCTGCCAATCGCCTGCCGGAAACGCGTTGGATAAAGCCGGCGGCGCAACGACGATGATGGGCGGATATTGTTGAGGCGCGCCCGGTTGCGACCAGGGCTGCGGCGGCGGGACATTTTCCCGATCACGGCGGCGAAGCAGCGCCAGCGCGCCGATGACGACCGCCGGCAGCATCGCGCTCACGCCGCACGCCGCGCCGGTCAATACCGACATGGCCTCGTTCGATAGGCGGCTGCCGATGTAAACTGCCAGCGTCACCGCGAACGCCGCCACACCCAATCCAACGATTGCCAATGCCCGACTCACGTTGTACCTCTCGATTTTGGATTGCGGACACTTGCGCCTGCGCAGTGCAGGTGTTTCGGTTCGTGCCATCCAATTCAAGCGATCTACCGACACACTTGCACCTGCGCTGCGCTTCGGCGCAAGTGCAGGTGTCCGAAATCAACCGGCTCCCGCCACCAGCGTCGCCGCTTGACGCAACAGGCTGGGCCGCCCGTTGACCACATCCCAACGACGCGGCGCGCTGCCCATTTGCGCCACGACCTGTTCCATCTCCGCCGCGCTCACATACGCCGCCTGAAAACGCACCACTTGTCCGGCGGCGACTGCCAGAAAGTCGCCACGGCCCGAGAGTCTCTCCGCTCCCGTTCCACCGATGCCGGCCGCCACGCGCGCATCTTCCGGCGAGACGACCTTGCCCACCAGCCGCGCCGGAAAGTTGGCCCGGACGAGCGTCCCCAGCACCTGGGATGACGGCTTTTGCGTGCAGGCGATGACGTGAATCCCTGCCTCGCGTCCGCGCTGAACCAACCGCGTCAAGTGTTCATTCAACGCCTTGCCGCCCGCGTTCGCGCCGCAGGTCAAGTCCGCCAGCTCGTCCAACACGACAATGATGCGCGGCGTCACCTCCGCTCCGCGTTGCGCTACCCCCAGGGCACCCTTGTCCCCAGGATACCCTTGAGGGGTAATGGGTACGCCTCTTGTTTCCATCAACCTTACCAGCTCGCCCAACGCTTGCACGGCCTCGCTCGCATCGCCGATGACAGGGCGCAGCAAATGCGGTAGAGTCTCAAATGGCGCGAACGCGCGTCGCTTGGGATCCACCAGCACAAGCTGCAACTGGCTGCGCCGGTGCGTCATCACCAGGCTCAGGATGATCGTCTGGCATAACGCCGTCTTGCCGGAACCGGTCGTGCCGGAAATCAAGACGTGCGCCACGTCGGGCGAAGCGAGCCGCACCAAAAGCGGCGCGCCGTCGTCGCACATGCCCAAGACCGCGGTAAAGAGAGGGAGGGGCGTACCCGTTAAGGGTACCCTGGGGGTGGGCGAAGCCGCGTACGCGCCACGTTCATACCCCTTAAGGGTATCCTGGGGATAAGAACTGGGCTTGCCGTCGCCCCTCCCAGGCACACTTGCACCTGCCGCAAGTGCAGGTGAAGTCGCCAACTGCGCCATCAACGGCAATAGCTTGACCGGCCGGGCGTCGTCGCGCGGGACTTCGAGCTGCACGCTGCTTCCCTGCCGCGACACGCGGACGTTGGTCACGCCCAGCGCCAACGCCAATTCATCTGCCAACGCCTGCACCTTGTTGACCTTGACGCCCATCGCAGGCGCAAGATGGTATTGCACCGCGCGCGGCGTGACCACTCCCCCGGTCACGCGCGCCGGAGCTTTGTGACTTGCCAGCACCATCTCGATTCGGTCGGATTGCAGCTCGAGCACTTGACGATTTGCCATGGCCGTTCCTTGTTGAAATAGAACTAATGTTCTAATCAAGATTATACCAGCAAACCGGCGCAAAAGTCAAGAGGGGGCGCAAGATTTTAAGGTTGGGAAATCACTTTGGGTTATTGGGTTTTGCGGAGCGCGGGACAAAAAAGGCCGCAGGTTGTCCTGCGGCCCCAAAATGTCAATCATCACGTCGGTATCAAGCAGAATCATGCGCGGCTCCTCGGCGCTCGGCCCGCTTTCGCAGTTGACGAGCAAATGCCACGCTGTCGCCAATGTCGCGCCGGTCGGCCCACAGCCCGACTACATTTGACCGCAACAAATCACGGGCCGTCAATTGCCTCGTATGAGCCTGAGCGCGATCCACAGCCGCGCGTTGTCTCAGGTATCCAAAGTCGAGCACCTCAGACCACCTGCCTGGATCGAGGTCGCGCAATCCCTCAATCACTTGTCGCTCGGTCGCCGTCACACACCCCCTGCTCGTTTGCTGCTGCAATTTTACTTTGCTTACGGCCAGGCCGCAAACCAAAAAGGCCGTGGAGGGTCAGCCTCACAGTCTGAACCAATCCTGCGGGCGGATCAGATCACCGCCAACTCTTTGCCCACCATGCAAAAGATTTCCAGCCCCTGGTCCAAATCCTCGCGCGAATGCGACGCGCTGATCATCACGCGGATGCGCGCTTTGCCTTTCGGCACGGTGGGGAAGCCGATGGACATGGCAAACAGCCCGCGCTCGAACAGCTTGCGGCTGAACTGTTGCGCCAGCGGCGCTTCGCCCAGCATGATGGGTGTGATGGGCGTCGTGCTCACGCCGGTGTCAAAGCCGAGCCGCTTCATCTCGGCTTTGAAATACTTGGTGTTCTCCCACAGCTTGTCCACCAGCTCGGTGGACTGTTCGAGCAGGTCAACCGCCGCCAGGCACGCGGCGGTATCCGCCGGCGTGACGGCGCTCGAGAACAGGAACGGTCGCGCGCGCTGGCGAATCCAGTCCACGACAATTTTCTTGCCCGCGATCACACCGCCCACGACGCCGAACGCTTTGGAGAGCGTGCCGACTTCTAGATCAAACTTGCCGCGCAGGCCATAGTGATCCACGATGCCGCGACCGCCGCGACCGAGGACGCCCTCGCCGTGCGCGTCGTCCACCATCGTCATGACGCCGTAGCGCTCGCACACCTCGTATAGCTTGTCGAGTGGGGCCACGTCGCCGTCCATCGAAAACACGCCGTCGGTGATCAGCATCGCGCGGCGATAGTTGCCTACGTTCTCCTGGATGACGCGCTCGGCGTCGGCCGCGTCGCAGTGCTCGTAAATCATGATCTTGGCCGAGGACAGCCGGCAGCCGTCAATGATGCTGGCGTGGTTGAGCCGGTCGGTAAAGATCACGTCCTCTTTGCCCACCATCGGCGCGATGGCGGCTTGATTCGCGCAAAAGCCGGATTGGACGTAGAGCGCATCCTCGACACCTTTGAACGCGGCCATGCGTCGCTCGAATTCGCGGTGCAATTCCAGCGTCCCCGCGATGCTGCGCACCGCCGCCGGGCCGACGCCCCACTCCTCAATCGCTTTCTGCGCGGCGGTCTTGAGGCGCGGGTCGTTGGCCAGCCCCAAATAGTTGTTGGTGCAAAAATTCAGCACCTTTTTGCCGTCCACCACCATCCACGGCCCGCACGCCGAGCCGATGGTGCGGAGGGTGATTTTGAGGCCCTGTTCTTGCAGGGCGTTCATTTCGTCGGTGATCCAAGACAGTTTGTCGGGCATGGTTTCACTCCTTTTTGAACCGCCAAGATGCCAAGAGCGCAAAGCTTTCAAGATGTTCCTGGCGTCCTTTGCGGTAAGAATCGCGTTTCACGTTCTTCACCCAATAATCCCCGCCGACCTGAGCCGCTGCACGATGGCGGCGGCCTGCTTGCGTAAGCGCCCGCCCTCTCCCGCACGGATTCCAGCGTGCGACGCGAAGCGTACCACATCAGCCTCTTTGGCACGCCTGCGACGTCGCCTCCGCATCACCTGCTGCTATCGCCTTCCGTGAGGTGGGCACGGCGCGCAGCGTCCGGCCCACCCGGTCCGGTCAGTCCCTTCGCAGGGCATGGTTTCCTGTGTAGGCTGCGTATGCCTGTCACCAAGCGTAAGACTGGCAGAACAGCCGGTGATGTCTCTCCGTCGAGAGTATCACAGCTACGTCTATGGCTTCGTGTCGCTCCAACCAGTGTCAGGCCGCTTCTGGCTGTGATTTCTCTTTTTGTGCTTTTGCGCGCTTCCAAGCCTTTATAAACTGGGCACCATCATACAGGTAAATGGG
>CAYHAR010000052.1:0-19913 GCA_964354595.1 uncultured Anaerolineae bacterium
AGGCCAGCCATTCCAGGTGACGGCGCAACCGCGCCATCGCCGCTTCAAAGTCGCCGGTAAAGTCAATGTACTGGCGCGTGTTCAGCCGGAACGGCAGGTGGGCCTCTCGATCCACCAGGAGCGGGGTGATGGGCTTTTTGTAACTGAGCGCGTGCGTCCATTCCTGCTTGCAGGTGCATTGGTCGCGGACGCTGTCGCGCGTCATGCAAAAGACCAGGCTTTCGCAAGCGGCGATGGCTTCGGCCAGTTGCGCGTCCCAATCGCGCCCCGGCTCCAACTGGCGCTCGAACAGCCACACCGGCGTCGAGGGCGGCCCGATCAACAACGCATCGGCCAACCGCCGGGCAAACTCGCGTCCGTCCGCCGCAGAGTAGCTGATAAAGTGATGGCCGGTCATGGACGCCTCCATAACAAGACCCTAAGGGTCTTGGCTCACGACAACAACCCATGCTGCTTGAGGAATTCGCGCAGGCCGTCCTCGCTCGGCTCGGTGATGAGCGTGCCGCGATTGACGTCGCGCGTCGAGCGGCCTACCGGGCGTGGACCCGGCTCGCGGAAGGGCAGGATACTGCCTTCCTCCGCCACGACGACCGCCGGCACGCCCAGGTGGCCGTTCCATGCCTTGATCCGCTCCGAGGCTTGTGCGTCGCTGGAGCAGTTGATTTCTTGATATGGCACGCTCCACTCGGTCAATAGCTTGTGGGCGCGGACTTGATCAGGACAAGAGATTGCGCGCGTATAGACGACCAGATGTTTTGCCATGCCACAGTCCTCCGCCAGGCGTCACTTGTTTTCAATCATCCCCACCGCCCACGGATAATCCACCGGGGCGGGATTGAGTCCGACCTGCATGCCGACTCGCTTCATCAGCCGGACCGAGTCCGTGTTGCCTCGTTCGGTGAGCGCCACGATGCGCGCGACCCTCAACTCCTTGAACCCGTATTCGATCAGCGCCCTGACCGCTTCGGCGGCGTAGCCTCGACCCCGGTGCGCGCTGGATAGGCCATAGCCGACGCCGAGCTCAAGTGCGCTGAAAGAGCTATCGCAAGTCACCTAGCCATAGAGCGACCGCTCGGCCGGTGCGAGCAGCCAGGGACGGAATCCGCACATCCCAATCAACTGGCCGCTTTCCTTCAAGATGATGGCCCGGTCGCCATAGAGGTTGCCCGTGACGGCCCACTGCGAAAGATGGATCGCAAACTCGAGTTTTTCCTTTCGCTAGGCAAGGGTGAATCCAGGCCCGGCCCATTGCAGGTCAAGGTCCAACAGCCGGTGGGCTTTTTGCAGGTCGTCCAGGGTAAAGGGTCGAATGAAGAGCCGCACCGTTTCGAGCGCCTGCATCGGTCGCCCCCAGACAGACGATAAGGGGCTGGCATTACGCGAAGCGGCCAGCCCCACAACCTTGGGTGTTGATCGCCGCGATGAACTGCTCCGGCGCGATCAGCTCGCCATCCACGCGGTTGAGGCCGACGACGACGCGATCACACGCGATGCGCTCGATCTCGCGCCGGTATTCGCCCAGGTTCAGCTCGGCCACGACGATGCGCTCGACGCCAGGCAGCGCCGCGCGGATTTTCGTCTCGGGCACGGGCCAGAGCGATTGAATCGTCAGTGCGGAAACGGCCATGCCCTTGCTTCTGGCCTCGAGGATCGCGTCTTCCATCGCCCGCGCCGTGATGCCGTAACTGATCACGAGCGTCTTGGCGCCGTGCTCCAAATCCGCCTTGACCAGCTCGATCTCGTCGCGGTGCGCCTCGATCTTTTCGGTCAGGTGACGGTTGAGCGCGCCCACCTGCGCCGGGGCTTTGGTCAAGAACGCGCGCTCGTCGTGCGAAGATCCCGTGAACCGCACGATGCGCGGCTCGCCCAAGTGCGCCATCGGCGGCACGCCGTCCGCCGGAGTGAAGCGATAAGGCTTGAACTCGCCCTCCGCCTGCGGAGCGATTGCTCGTTCCCGCACCGGCACGGTCACAAACTCGTCCATCTCCACCGTGGCCGTCGTCAGGTTCAGCTCTTTGTCCATCATCACAAACACCGGGCAGCGGAAGCGCTCGGCCAGGTCGAAGGCTTTCATCGTCAGCGTGTAGCATTCGGGCAGCGACGACGGCGCAAGCGCGATGAGCGGATAGCCGCCCGACGCGCCCCATCGCACAAACTGCACATCCCCCTGCCCCACCGTCGTCGCGCCGCCCGTGGCGGGACCCGCGCGCTGCACATCCACAATCACCAGCGGCACCTCGCCCATGATCGCCAGCCCCACGTTTTCGCTATAAAGGCTGATGCCGGGGCCGCTGGTGGCCGTCATCGCGCGCTTGCCGGACATGGCCGCGGCGATGCACATGCTAATGCTGGCAATCTCGTCTTCGGCCTGCACGGCCAGGCCGCCCACTCGCGGCAAGTCGCGCACCATCTGAAGCAAAATCTGTGTGGCCGGGGAGATGGGGTATCCGGCGAAAAAGGTGCAGCCCGCCGCAAGCGCCCCGCGCACAACCGCTGTCGCCCCGTCAGTGTACTCACGCATCGTCTTGGTCCTCCTCGTCGAATTCTTCGTCCATCAACTCGTCTTGCGCTCCAAGCGCTGACTCGAGCACAGCGCCCAGACAAAACTGGATGAACGCTGGGTTCTCCCAATAAGGCCAGCTTTTATCCGAGAGTGGGCCGTAGAGCATTCGCGCCGTTTGAACGACTGGATCCGATAGGTCGCCCTCCTCCATGATCCCTTCCAGGTCTTGCATCAATTCCTGGAAGCGTTCGGGCGGGCACACGGCCTTGAGCGCCTCGGACAATTGCTGCGTCAGAGCCAGACTCTCGTCTCGCCCGACCGCCCGGTGGCCGGGCTGAGCCAGGTCAGCGCCAGGCGCTTGTACGCAAGCGACCATTGCTTCAAAAAGCTGGTCTACTTCCTCCGGGTCGAATAGCTCAATCGCCAATTCGCCTTCGTTCTCTCGCAGCGTCTCGATGCGCTCCAATTCCAATTCCGCCTGGCGGTCCAGATATTCGAGCAGGCCGGGCGTCTTGCTCGCCGTTTTGCGGAAAGCCTTGTCCGCCGGCGAGCCTGGCTCTAGCTCTTCCACCTCGGTCACACCAGGCTGAATGGCCTGGGCGGCTGCAAGCGCCTCGTCGGCGGCTCGCTGAAGGGCAAAGGCTTGTTCCAGCGTGTTGCGAAAAGCCCGGTGCAAGATGCCGCACGTCGCCCAGATTTCGGGCCGGGTGTCGCCGCGCAGTATCCATTCGGCCGCAGCGGCCATCGCCAACGGGTCGGGTCGCTTTTCGCGCGCCAACCGCTGACGGCAGCGGGCAAAAGCTTTGAGCAAGTCCTTTTGAAAGCGCGGCTCGATAAACTCGGCAATGGCATACACCCGGGCTCCCGACAGCGCGTCGTTGCGCTCTTCTTCGGGCAGTCGCTCGAGTTCATCGGGCGGAGGCACGCGGACATTGAACGTGCTCACCATCGCATACATGGCCTCGGCGGGCGTGAAGGGAAAGTCCAAATCGTGAAATTCCGGCTCGTCGTACAGTGAGGCCGACTCGATCATGATGTGCGAAGCGAACGCGATCTGCTCGTCCTGGTCGTCGGTCTGCAAATCGAACTGGGCTGAGAACGGCTGCATCTCACGCCACAACTGTTCTTCGGCTTGCTGCTCCGCCAGTCGGCGCTTGCGCTCCATCTCTTGGCGGCGAGCCTGCCCCGGCTTGGGGCGGGTTTGCCCTTTGGATTTTTTCTTCACGTTTTCCTCTCTTGACCCGGCGGTCTGGCCGAGTCCGCGCAGAGTGTACCATCGCCCGATAATTCGGTCAAGGGTATGGCGCAAAACGATCGTAGGATACAGGAGAATAACAAGGGCCGCCTGCGCGGCGGCCCTTTGAGTAACCCATGGAATGGCTAGCGGATCGCCAGCTCGGTCTGTTTGTCAAAGATGTGGAAATTCGACATGTTGGCGACGATGTCCACCTTGTTGCCCACACGGGCGCGCGTGCGCGGGTCCACGATGGCGACGAACTGCTTGCCGCCGGCGAGCAGGTACAGGTTCACCGAGCTGCCCATCAGCTCGGTCACGTCCACCTCGGACGGGATGTGGCCCGCCGCCACGCCGGGCGGCGTGAATTCCGGATCGTGCAAGTCTTCCGGACGGATGCCCAGAACCAGTTCTTGGCCGACGTACGACTGGAGCGCCGGGGCGCGATCCGACGGCACGTCTAACTTGAACGAGCCACCGTCAATGACAAGCTTGCCGTCGCTGGAGGCGAGCTTGACATCGAAAAAGTTCATCGCGGGCGAGCCGATAAAGCCTGCCACAAAGACGTTGGCGGGCCGGTCGTAGAGCATCTGCGGCGTGTCAATCTGATGGAGCAGCCCGTCCTTCATCACGGCGATGCGCGTGCCCATCGTCATCGCTTCGGTCTGGTCGTGAGTCACGTAGATAAAGGTCGTCCCCAGGCGCAGGTGCAGCTTGGAGATTTCCGCGCGCGTTTGGACGCGCAGCTTGGCGTCCAGGTTGGAGAGCGGCTCGTCAAAGAGGAACACCTTTGGCTCGCGCACGATAGCGCGCCCCACCGCGACGCGTTGGCGCTGGCCGCCGGAGAGTTGCTTGGGCTTGCGATCCAGCAGTTTCTCGATGCCCAGGATTTGCGCGGCTTGTTTGACGCGCCGATCAATCTCAGCTTTGGGCGTCTTGCGCAGCTTGAGACCGAACGCCATGTTCTCGTACACGCTCATGTGGGGATAGAGCGCGTAGGACTGGAACACCATGGCGATATCGCGGTCTTTGGGCGCGACGTCGTTGACCAGCCGGTCGCCGATGAAAATACTGCCATCCGAGATCTCTTCCAGTCCGGCTAACAGTCGCAGGCTGGTCGTCTTGCCGCAGCCGGAGGGACCGACAAAGACAAGGAATTCTTTATCGGCGATCTCGATGTTGAGGTCGTTCACTGCGACGACCTCGCCGTACCGCTTGAACACGTGCTCGTATTTGACACTGGCCATGGTAGGCCTCCTTGTGAATTTGGGACCGAGCCGGGGTCAATGCCCGTCACCACCGGGCCAGTTCCAGTTGCCTCTATTGTATCAAATCCAGCGTCAAAATGCAACTGGCAATTACTCATCTCAGGGGCGCGCCGGGCCAGTGATTTCGACGCGGCCCACGCAGACGCTATCGGATGTGTCGCAGCCCGAAGGCGAGAGGACGGAGAGACGGGTTTGGTTCTCTGGATCATAGACGCCCACGTAGAGCATGTAGGCTCCGGGTTGCGCGCCAAGCGGCGCGAGCAGCGCGCGACGGTCTATCACCGGCTGGCCGGGCCGCCAGGCGCTCGTCGGCTCGAATCCGCCGGCCGGCTCGCTATCGCTTTGGGCGATGGGCGCGCCCGTCGGTTGTCGCAAGTGAACAAATACCTTGTAAGAGCGATCAAGCGGCGCAGCCGCCTGCCAGCGCAAATCCAAATTCAACACATCTCCCGGTTGACTGCGAGTCGCTGGCGACGTATAGTCCAGCGTGATGCCATGCTCGAACGTGGCGTGGGCCGGCCACGTGATGGGCGAATCGCCCGCGCGCACGAACAAGGCTAACTGCGTATTGCCGTACCATTCGTCAAACGCCAAAGCCGCGTTGTGATACAGCCAGTTGTTGAGCGGGCTATACGTGTCGTGCACATCGGCCAGATAGTTGACTATCCACAGCCGGTCGTGCGCACGAAAGATCCCTTCGAGCAAGCGAGGCGCAGTCTTGGCCTTGTACACGTTGCGATAAAAGGTGAGGCGCAAATCTGGCGCGTAGCTTGCCAGGTAACCATCCTGCCAGACGTAAGCCGTCAACGCGGCATCCATCGGGCGAGCCAGCGGGCGCATCTGAGCGATGAGCGGGCGATAGTCTTCGGCGGGATCGGGGAGAGTCTCATAGTAGCGCGCCAGCGTGGGTATCGTTAATACGACCCATCCGCCCAGCAGCGCAACTGCCGCAACTCGCAGGACTTTTTGGACTGGACGACCGAGCAGGGCGCTGGCTGCCAGCGCCAGCGCCGGAGCAGTCAGAGCCAGCACAGGGCGCGTCAACTCACCTTCGTAACGATACCAGAGACCGAAAGCCCACATGCCTGCAATCGGAATAATGATCCAGGTCAACAAAGCCCAATCACCGAGCGCCCGGCGTCTTGCCGCCACAACCAATCCGGCAAACACAAGTGCGCTCAACGCGACCGTGGCGGTGACAGTCAGCCAGGTCGTTTCTGAATTGAACCCGGCAACGGCATATTCGGCATAGCGGGCGAGAAAAGTGAGCGGGCCCATCGCGCTTCCACCCGGCGCGATGTGAACGCCGACCGCGCGGGTGAGACTCGAGGCAACGTACATCACCCAGACCAGAACTGCAACGGCAGCCGCCCCTTGCAGCGTCCATCGGCGCAGGAGACTGCGCCGCGAGCGCGTGACGAGCGCCACGTAGATCACTTGCGTTCCAAACACCAGCCCATACGTGTAATGCAAATAGAACGCCAGCACCGTCATCAGGAAATACGTGACCCACCTGGAAGCCTTGTGCGGCGACGCAATGGCACCCAACAACGTGTACCACGACCAAGTCGCCAACAACATGACCCAGCTATACATGCGGGCTTCCCGCGCCAGGGACAAGGTAACCGGGAGCATCGCCGCCACCAGCATCGCCGCCTGTGGCATCCCCCGTACCCCAGAACCGGCGATGCGGCGGCTCAGCGGGTAAAGCAAAGCTATCGCCGCGACGCCGGGCATCATCGACAGGAAGCGGATCAAGAAAGGCCCCCATCCAACCAAGCATCCCCAAGTGTACAACAGTAAGTAATATCCAAGCGGATGGACATCAGCGGCGGTAGCACGCAACAAATCAACGGGCACGAGCTGCGCGATATAGATACTGACGCCTTCGTCCCACCACAGCGGTCTGCTGTCGAGCTTGCACACGCAAAGCCCAAAAGCGATCAAACACACAGCAAGACACAGCCGCCCAGCAGGCTGGCGGAAAATGGAACTGCGCGCGCGGGATCGAACCACTTGCGTCATGGCAGCTACGGGTTGCGCGTCAGCGTGACGGACAGCGCGGCGGTGGAGGTCATCGTCGCCGTCGGCGTGAGGGTAGGCGTGACGGCCAACGTCGGCGTAGCAGTCGGCGTGGCCGTCGGAGGAACGGGACGGAACGTCAATTGCCACGAGGCCAGGACCGTCTGCGCGGGATCGGACGACGGGCACCGCTCCGTCTTGATGCCTGTGGCGAGCGGCAGAGCGGATTGAGCGATGGCAATAGCATAGGTCTTGTCAGGCTGAATCTCCACATCGCCATAGCCACTGCCCTTTTCCGGCTTTAGCCCGGTCACAAAACGATCTGCGCCATCTTCAAACGTCACCCACACTTCGAGGCCCGGCACACCCTGGCCCTGGTCGTCCTGGACCACGACGCGAATTTGCGGGGAACCCGGCTCGCATATACGATCCTGCGCGATGAGCAAATACACCGGCAGCCGGGCCGGCGTCGGCGTGAAGGTGGGGAGCGGCGTGGGCGTATCCGGCGGCGCGAACGTGGGCGCGAAAGTGGGCGTGAGCGTGGGCAGCAGCGTGGGCCGCTTGACCGGCGCGGGCGTGGGAAAAGGCGTGAACGTCGGCACGGGCGTGGCGAGATAAACGATCATCGCCGCCGTGCGAACGCCGCGCTGATCCGCAAGCCGCGCCAGCGCGCGCAGCATCGGCGCGGGGCGACCTTGGGCAATCGCCCGCTCCGTCACTTCGGCGAGCTGACGCCCGACGCCCGGATCGCGCAGCGCGTCCAGCCGGAATTGGGCGCGCGTCCAATCGTTTTCCACGGCGAACGACGCGCCCACCAATTGCAGATACGTCGCGCGAAATTCCGGGCGTAGCTCGGCCGGCTCGACGGAGGTGTATTGCACCGGGCTGGCAAACCACGCCACGGCCAATCCGCCGACCAGCCCCACAGCAGCGGCCACGAGAAAGATGCAGAGTGCGCGGAAACGTTCGTCAGTCATCGCGTGAGATAGGCTGAAAGCGCAGGCGAGCGAGCGCCGAGCGCCGCCGCCAATCGCGCCAGCGTGCCGATATAGGATGGCGGCAACCCCTCGGCAATCGCTTGCTCGCCTCGCTGCGCGACTCGCGCGCCGGGATCGCCTTCGCCGAGCAAAGCGAGCCGCTGCCGGGCGGCGTTGAGGTCGCCGTCCAGGCTGTAAGCCTGCGCCGTCATCAACGTCCAGTCCGCCTGCCACTCGACCGAAAGGACTGTGGGATCCGTCTTGACGGTGTTGACCGGAAAACTCCAACCCACAGCAAGCCCGGCCCCCAGGCCCATCGCCAATCCCAGAACGATCACGAGGAGTGTGCGCCGCATCGAGGTCTCCCATAAAACTGAGGGCGGCATGGGAATGCCGCCCTACTGAACGAGGTGCCGAAGGTGGGAATCGAACCCACAAGGGCATAGCCCACACGATTTTGAGTCGTGCGCGTCTGCCAGTTCCGCCACTTCGGCGCAAGGAAAAGTATAGACGATAAGGGCCGTTTCGTCAAGGCGCGCTTTCGGGTGATTACTTTTGCGCCGTAAAGGCATCACCGCTCACTGACCAACGGAAAACGCGCGCACGGCTTTAACCACCTGGCGCACCTCTTGTTCAGCCAACTCGGGGAACATGGGCAAAGAAAGAATCTCACGCGCGGCGAGTTCGGTTTCGGGGAATGATCCCACGTCGCCCAGCCGCCCGCGATAGGCAGGCTGCAAATGAATCGGCACAGGATAGTGAACCAGGCTGCCGATGCCGCGCTCTTTGAGGAATGCTTGCAGTTCGTCGCGCCGCGCGCTCCTCACGACGTACAGGTGATAGATGTGCTGGCCGTAGGGCATCTCGGACGGCGTTGTCACCGCAGCCGTCGTCAAAAGCTCGTCGTACATCGCCGCCCGGTATCGGCGCTTGGCATTGTCCGCGTCGAGCGTCCGCAGCTTGACGCGCAGGATGGCGGCCTGCAATTCGTCCAGGCGCGTATTCCATCCCGCAATGTCGCTGACGTATCGCTCGCGCCAGCCGTATTCGCGCAGCAGCCGCGCGTTCTCGGCCAGTTGGGGATCGTCGGTCGCCACAAGCCCGCCATCGCCAATCGCGCCCAAATTCTTGGTGGGATAGAAACTGAAACAGGCCATGTCGCCCCAAGAGCCGGTGCGCCTGCCGCGATACGTCGCGCCGTGCGATTGAGCGCAATCTTCGATCACGCGGACATTGTGCGCGCGGGCGAGCGCGAGAATTGGCTCGAGGTCGGCGGACTGGCCGTAGAGATGGACGGGGAGGATGGCGCGGGTGGCCGGCGTGATGGCGGCGGGCAATTTCGTCGGGTCGAGGTCGAACGAGCGCGGGTCAATATCCACCAGCACAGGCGTTGCGCCGCACAGCTCGATGGCGGCGACGGTGGCGACGGCAGTGTGCGGCACGGTGATGACCTCGTCGCCCGGCCCCACGCCGCAGGCGCGCAGCGCCAGGTGAAGCGCCTCGGTGCCGCTGCCTACGCCAATTCCAAAGCGCACGCCGATATAGTCCGCGAACTCGCGCTCGAACGCGGCGGATTCCTGGCCCAGGATGTAGCGGCCTTTTTCAAGCACGCGCGCGACGGCCTCGTCAATCTCTTGCTTGTGGCTTTCGTATTGCGCATGTGGGTTTGCTTGAGGAATCATGCTTCTCACCAATAGTGTTCTCGATATTGCCGATAGTATTCCAGCGTCCGCGTCAGTCCTTCGCGCAGGCTGACCTTGGGCGTCCAACCCAGCTTGCCCCGGATGCGGCGATAGTCGGCATAATAGTCGCCAATGTCAATCGGCTTGCGGTCCGGCGGATAGGGAATGATGTGATAACGGCCGCCATACCCTAAAGGGGACCCTTGGCCATTGATCTCGACCAACAGGGCAGCCAGGTCGCGCAGGTTGATCGTCTCCTCGCTGCCGAGATTAAACACCTGACCATTGCTATCCTCGGTCATGGCGGCGAGCAACAGCGCGTCCACCACGTCATCCACGTAATTGAAATCACGAATCTGCGTGCCATCGCCCCAGATTTCAATCGGCTCGCCTTCGATCAGCCGCCTGATCCAGATGCCCAGAAAAGTCTGCCGCGCGTCTTTGACTCTCATGCGCGGGCCGTAGGTATTGGTCAGCCGCAGCGACACGGCGCGGATGCCATAGACGTTGTTGTACAGGATGTGATACCACTCGCCCGCCATCTTGTTGATGCCGTTCACGTCGGTCGGGTGAAGCAAGTGACGCTCGTCCACCGGCAAGTAATCCGGCTTGCCGTACATCTGGCGCGTGCTGGTGTAGACGATCTTGACGCCGGGGTTGTTCTTGCGGCACGCCTCCAAAATCGCAAGCTGCGCGCGGCAGTTGATCTCCAAATCGGTGTACGGGTCGCGCATCGAGTCCAGGTGAGCCGTCTGCCCGGCCAGGTTAAAGAGCAAGTCGCGGCCCTGCACCAGGTAATCCATGCTAAACTCGTCGCGCACGTCGGCAATGTTGACCTTGAGCTTACCTTCGTAACCGGCGATGTTGAACAGATTGCCGCCGTATTCGGGGATGAGGCTATCCACCAACAGCACGTCCGCGCCCAGGTCGGCCAACCTGCAACCCAGCGTGCTGCCGATAAAGCCAAGCCCGCCTGTGATCAATACGCGCTTGCCGGAAAAACCATCATTCGTCATTCGTCCTCCGTCTAATCACGGCTTGAGATAGTAAAGGTGAATCTGGATCGGGAACTCGGCTTTTGCGCCTGGACTGCCCCAATTCCTCGCGCGTGGAAAAATCGCCCGCAAAGACCTTGTCGGCATACGCGCTCGGCCATTCAATCAAAGTATAGCAACTTTCCTCACGGGCCAATGACGATTGGCTGGTCGAAAAGAACCCGCTCGCCCAGGCGCACGCCGCTCTCGGCGTCGTACAGGCCCGCCTCGATCCGATAATCGCCGGGCAGGAGATGGCCTGGAATCGCAAGCGTGTGTGAATCGGCGACGTACTCGCCCACAATCCAGCCCGTCGTCGGGCGAGTCCAGTTGGCGGGGACGGCGTCGCTGCCCGCGACCAGGCGGCCAGACGGATCGAGCAAATGGACAAACGATTTATAGTCACTGGTCATCTCTTGCTGGACTTGCCATGTTAGCGTGACGGTCAACGTCGCACCGGGTGCGAGTTGTGTCGTGCTCAAGTCGTAGCCAGTCAGGCGTACTGTGCCAACATCGGTTTGCGCCAGATGCTCAACACGCGGCGCTGTCATCACGCGCTGCGGCACGCGAATCGTCACCTGGCCCAACTCGACAGTGTCGCCTTGCGCCGCGCCCGATTCATCTACGAGCGCGAGGCGCAAGGTGAACGCTCCGCCCGGCGTGGAGGCAGGAATGCGAATGGCGTCCGGCCCGCGCATCACATCGCCAGCTTGCAAACGACTTGTCGGGAACTGCGAGCCAATGGGTGCAACATCAGTTGAGAAAATCGCTGCGCCGTTTGCATCGGACAATTGCAGTCGCGCTTTGAGGTCGCGCGTTTGCGCCGCCGTGGCTCGCCAGTAAAGAGTGAATGGCAATTTCGCGCCGACGTTGACTTGAGCTTGTGGCAAGTCATACCCCAGCAAGCTCATTCCAGGCGCGAGCGTTGCGCCAGAGAGATGAGCGGGCTGAGGCGCGGCGAGTCTGGGCGGAAGGATTCCACCCGGTCGCTTTACCAGGATGGTTGCCACGTCAACCGTCTTGCCAGTCGGCGCGCCGTTGGCGTCGAGGACATTCAGCCCGCCGGGGATACCCACGCGATACACACCGACGCGCAGACGATATTCCCCCGGCGGCGTGCCCGGCGCGAGGGCAATCTCGTGCGCGTCGCGCGCATAGTTGTTGAGCGTCCATCTCGACGTGGGATAGCCGCCCGGATGCTGGCTATCGCGCTGACCGTAGACAAATCCGCGCTCATCCACAAGCTGCGCGCTGACCGAATAATCCGCGTCGAGCTGGCGCGCGGCGCGCCAGTAAAGCGCCACGCGCGCCGAGCCGCCCATGTCCACAACAGGCGACGCTGGCTCGACGCCCATGAGCGCCACCTGACTATCAAAGCTCACATTCAGTGGACGTTCCACGCCGGCCACGCGCGTCCCGTCGAAACGTGTGCGGCGAAAGATCGTCTCGCGCGAATCCAGGTAAAGTGATTTGAGCGCGATGAGGCCAATCGCCACGATACAGACCCAGGTCGCAAAGCGCAGGTCGCAGGTCACAGGTCGCAAGCTGCGGTCTGTGGTCAGTCGCAGATCTCCGCCGGGAGACGGTCTGCGGTCAAAGGTGAGGCTCGCTATGACCAACGCCAGCAAGCTCAACAGCGATACGATGCTCGCGCCTATTCGCAATGGCGTGGAGCCAAAAAATATTTGGAGGCGATGCTGTCCGGCGGGGACAGGGAATCCGATCAGCCCATGTGGGTCAGTCGGCGTGATGGCGACGGGTTGGTCATCAATGCGCGCTTGCCAGCCAGCAAAGTAAAAAACGTCGAACGTGGCGACGAACGGCGACTGGCTCTCCACCGTCACATCGGCAGAGAGGGGGCGATAGCGGGAAGCCAGCACTTGCGCGCCGGACGGAAGCGAAGCAAGATTGAATCGCTCAATCACGTCAGAGCGCGCGTAACGCTCGACCAGCGCATTCGCGTCCGGCAGCTTTTTCACAGTGCCGGGCAAATAGTCGCCCGCCGAAGTCGTGCCGAGCGCGCCGGATTCGCGCTCGTAACGCGCAATGTCGGCCACCGTCGGACGCGCAATCGGCGCGAGATATGGAACGTATTGCCAGGTAAAGCTGTAGATGACGCAGCCCGCCACTACAATGACGACCAGTGCCGAGTGACGAGTGACGAGTGACAGACGATCAACTGGGACGCGACCTGAAAACGTGCTGCCAGCCAGAAAAGCCACGCCGAGGCTTGCCGGGCCGAGAAATCGCCACGGGAATTGGACAAAGCGCAGAATCGAAAACGCATCCCACGCCAAGCGCGACGCGGGCAATGTGAGGAACAGGCTGGCCAGGGCCAAAAACGCGGCAAAGGCTGCCGTCATTTTTTGTGGACGATCCCACTGCTTCCACCTGAATACCAGCGCAACGAGAGCCAACGCCAACGGGATCAGCCCGATGCTGTGTGGCGTAGACGGCAACACCAGGTTCGGATCGGCGGGCGCGGGCGGCGACAGCAGCTCGCCCAGCGTCACAAAGTGAAAGCGATAGTCAAACGCTTCCGGCGAGAAAAGCTGGTAAATCTGCACTAGGTCTCGCTCAAAGAACATGGGCACCCAAAAGAAGGCTGACAATCCCAGGCCAAGCAAGAGCGCGAACGCAACACGTAATATGTGATACGGGATGCGTGATGCGCGATGCGTGGACAAAAGCGCGGCGTGGGAGATGATGACAGGGGTCAAGACAAGCGCCGTGATGTTGTGACCCAAGAACAGAGCAGCGTAGAGTAGCGCGGTGAGGGCAAAGTATTTGCGCGCGCCGCTTTGCGCCAGCCGCGTCATCGCCCACAAGATGGCCGGCATCAACGCCATCGCCAGCACTTCGGCCAGCGCGCCGCGATGATAGACGTTGTAGAGCAGATAAGGCGCAGTCACATACGCCGCCGCCGCGACAAGGCCCGCACGTTGACCAAAAGCGTCGGCGGCCCAGGCGTACATGCCCAATCCGGCGACGAGGATGAATGCGGCGAACGTCGCCAGCAGCGCCGGGGCAAAATCCATCCCGACGAGCCTAAAGATTTCGGCGAAATAGTAGCTTAGCGGGGCATAAAAGTTGAACAGAGGAAAGCCATAGCCATAAGCCAGGTCGGGGGCCCAGCGCGAAAAGAAATAGCCGTGGCGCAGCAGGTGATCCAGTTCGACGAGGCGATAGAGATGGATGAGCGTATCGGCGGCCCACGGCAGCCGCCCTACAAACAACGGCTGCGCGGCAGCCAGACCCACCAGCGCCGCCGCGCCGACCGTCAAGCCTTTTGAGAGGCCGTGTTCACGCGACATGCTCACATCTGGGCAAGTGAGCCGGCATCTTGCGCCTTGCGACCTGCGTCCTGCGACTTGTGTCCTGCGTCTTGCTTCTTGCGCCTGGCTTCTTGCTTCACCACCAGCTGCCACCACCAGCTTACCAGATCGCGCAGTGTGCGCGCCACGCGCGGAAAGTTAAAAAACTGCGATTCACCGTACTGGCGATAATAATGATGGACAGGCGCCTCGGCGAACTGGAAGCCGGCGTCCTGAATTTTTTTGACCATCTCGAAGGTGATCTCGCCGTGCACCCCTTCGAGCTGCACCACGTCAAAGATGCTGCGGCGCATCAATCGAAAATCGCAGTCCACGTCGCGGATGACCAGGCCGAAAATAAGCTTGACAAAGTACTGATATGCCAGGCCGATCCAGATGCGATGTGCCGGATCGCGCCGCTTGATCTTCCAGCCGTTGACCACATCCACGCCGGGGCGCAACGCGTCCACCAATAACGCTAGTTCGCGCGCGTCGTACTGCGCGTCGCCATCGGTATAAAAAATCCATTCTTTGGTGGAGGCGGCAATGCCCGCGCGCAGATTGCCCCCGTAGCCCCAGGGCCGGTCGTGCTCGATCACGCGCAGTTGCGGGAGAGCACACTGGACCTCTTCCAGCACTCGCACTGAATCGTCGTGACTGCCATCGTCCAACACAATGATCTCGAAATCGTCGGTGATCTCGCGCGCCGTTTGCGCGGCGCGAATGACCATCGTCGGAATCGTTCCGGCGTCGTTATAGCAGGGGAAAAAGATGGACAGGCTAGGCAGGCGATCCATCGGGTCTCCTTACGGCTTGCGCGCCAGCGCCACCACAGTCAGTCCAAACGGAAATCCAGACCGGGCCACCCGCGGCGCTTCTGACGAAAGTACAACACGCAAAAAGCCATCGAACGGCCCCATCCCCAATGTCAAGTCAGAGCCGTTCTGCGGCGGGAAAAATCGTTCAGAGAAACGCTTGATGACCGCCAGTGGAAACAACAAGGTGTTGGCGTAGGTGACCTGTTCGGGGACCAGGCCCGCTGCGCGCAGCTTGGCGTCCACGTCGCGTGTAGTGTAGCGACGTTGAATGTCCACCGCCACATCGTGTTGGCCGTGCAGCCACGGCGTGCCGGGCAAGCGCAAGATGACGCGCCCGCCGGGGGCAAGCACGCGGCCAAATTCCTGAAGCGCCGACACTTCGTCCGGGTCGCCGAGCGCGCAAATCACATCAAACGACGCAACCAGGTCGAACGTTTCGTCGCGATAGGGCAAAGTCGTCGCCGAGGCCTGGGCCAGACGCTCACGCCGACGCGCCTGGCAAAAGCGGAGCGCCTCGGCCGAATAGTCAATACCGGTGACGGTCCCGTAATCGGCCAGGTAGCCCATCACCGCGCCGGTGCCGCAGCCCACGTCCAGGATGCGCAGATGGCTTCCGCGCGGATAGTATCGTTCGAGGCATTTCCGGGTGATGGCCTCCATTCCCAGGTACCACCAGTGATGGTCCTCCACCCGGTACATCACTTGATATTCTTTGATATCCACAGAGTGTACGGCAATCTTGCTACCTTGCCGAGCAAGGCAAGAGAGTTATCCCTGGTCTCCAAAAAGCTTCGCCAGTTCTGCGCGCATGCCCGATGTCAGTCCTTGACTCTTGGCGCCGCGCAGCCAATCCTTGAGCTTTTTGACGTGAACGACCGGCACCGTCGTATCGGCCACGTCCAGTTCCACGGTGGGGTGGCTGAACACAATGACCGGCGTCAGAGGCGTCTCCACATCGGGCAGCTTTTTCGCCACGTATCGCCGGAGTGACTCGACTTCAAACTCGGCCGCTCTGGTGGGATTGCCCAGCCCTTCCTGGCCCAACCACGCAAACAGCCAGCGCCAGCCCAACGATTGCCGCCAGCGATCTTTTCGCGCGGCGACTCGGCCGGACTGGGTATAGACCGTAAAAACGTAGCAGGCCTCCGGCGCAAGCAGCACGTGCGCCGTCGGCAATTGGTAGTGATACAGGCGATAGCGGTCGTCCAATCCCTTGAGGGCTTTGGTCAACGCTTCGTCGGGCCGGTCGGGCCGCACAAAGCGATTGCCGTAATAGATGCCGATTTGCGACAGCGCAAAGCCGACCGCCAGGCACACAAACGAATAGGTGATCAACTCCGCGCGAAAGATCGAGATGAACATGCCGCCCATCAAGACCACCAGCCCGGCCAGGCTGGTGTAGCGGCCAATCTTGTTTCGCTTTTGGATGTAACCGTCGTTGCGGATGACTTTCACGATATGGCTCCCAACACCAGGCAGGCATTTTGGCCGCCCAGCCCAAATGAATTCGAAAGCGCCACACGCACGCGCCGCGAAGCGTCTCGCGCCACGTTGGGCACATAGTCCAAATCGCACTCGGGGTCCGGCGTCTGATAGTTGATCGTCGGATGAATCACGCCCTGATGAATCGTCAGGGCGCAGACGATGGCTTCCACCGCCCCCGAAGCGCCCATGCAATGACCCAACATGGACTTGGTGGAGCTGATCGGGATACGGTGCGCCGCATCGCCAAAGAGCTTTTTGATCGCCAACGTTTCGATGGAATCGTTCAGCGGCGTGGACGTGCCGTGCGCGTTAATGTACTCGACTTCGCCTTCATCCACACGCGCGTCTTGCAGCGCCCAGCGCATCGCGCGGACGGCGCCCGCGGCGGTCGGGTCGGGCGCGGCCACGTGATAAGCATCCGAAGACGATGCCTGGCCCAACACTTCGGCATAAATGCGCGCGCCGCGCGCGCGGGCGTGCGGCAAGCTTTCCAGCACGACCAGCGCGCCGCCATCGGAAAGGACAAAGCCATCGCGGTCTTTGTCGAATGGACGCGAGGCTTGTTCGGGCGCGTCGTTGCGAGTGGAAAGCGCGCGCATCGCGTTGAACCCGGCGATGGCGAAATCTTGCACCAGGCTATCCACGCCGCCGCAGATCATGACGTCGGCGGCCTTGCGGCGGATAAACTCGGCGCCTTCACCGATGGACTGCGTGCCGGTGGCGCACGCCGTCGCCACCGTGCTGTTAGGGCCAAGCGCCTGCGTCGCGTGGCTGACGTGGTGCGAGGGCATGTTGGGCAGCATGGAGGTGCCGGCGAACGGCCCCACCTTGTCCGCTCGGCGATGAGTGTGAAAGGCTTCGATTTCCGCGCTCGCGCGCTCCAGCCCGCCGACCGCCGAGCCGATGAGCACGCCCACGCGCTCGCCTTCGCCGTCGGCTCCGAATTGCTGCGGCAATCCCGCGTCGGCCAATGTTTCCTTGACGGTGGCAATCGCCAGTTGCGAGCAGCGCGCAATCCGCCGCGCCTCTTTAAAGTTCATATATTTGCCGGGGTCAAAACCCTTGATTTCACCGGCGATGCGCGTGGGCAACTGGCTGGCGTCGAACTGGGTAATGAGGCCGATGCCGGAGCGCCCGGCGATCAACCCCGCCCACGTCTCGGTCATGGTCAAGCCCAGCGGCGTCATGGCGCCGACGCCGGTGATAACGACGCGTTGGTCGTCGGGACGGTAAACAGGCATTTCTCGACTTTCTACCGATTTCGGATTTTTGGTTTTGGATTTCGGCGCACGCCTTATTTTCGACTCGCGCTCCGAAATCGGACCTAGTTCTACGCGGCGGGTTGCTTCTGCGCCGCTAAACCCTCTTTGATTGCTTCCACCACGCGCCCTTCGACGGCGGCTTTCGTCGAGCGGATAGCGCCAAAGATGGCCTTGGCGTCGCTGCGACCGTGCGCGATGAGCACCACGCCATCCACGCCGAGCACCGGCGCCGCGCCGTACTCGCGCCAGTCCATCTTGCGCTTTAATGCAAGCGCCGCAGGCAACATTAACAACAGGCCGGGCAGCAAAAGAATCGCGCCGGGGAGCATGAGAACCAACGCCAGTTTGTTGAGCAGTCCACCCGTGAATTGCCGCTTGAGAAACTGGAGCAGGAACGAGAGTATTCCTTCCGAAAGCTTGAGGATGACGTTGCCGGTAAAGCCATCCGTCACGATCACGTCGGCCTTGTCGCGCGTGATGTCTTTGCCCTCGACGTTGCCGATAAAGTTGAGCGAGCTAGCCGCAAACAACTTGTAGGCATCGCGCACGAGCAGCGAGCCTTTGTCGGCTTCTTCGCCGTTAGAGACGAGACCCACACGAGGTTTTTGGATGCCCAACACGCGCTCAGCATAGAGGCTGCCCATCAGCCCGTTTTGCAGCAAATGCTCCGGCTTGGGGTCCGTGTTCGCGCCGATGTCCAGGATGACGCAGCGGTTCGGCGCAGCCGGATACACAGCGCAAAAGGCGGGCCGCTCGATGCCGCGAATCCGGCCCAGGCCGAACAGCGCCGCCGCCATCCCCGCGCCCGAGTTGCCTGCTGTCATAAAAGCGTCGGCCTGGCCTTCTTTGACCAGCCGGACGCCGACGTTCATTGACGAGTCTTTCTTTTCCTTGACGGCCAGCGTGTGCTCGTGCATCTCGACGACCTGGCTGGCGTGGACGACGCTGATCGGCAGCCCGGAGGTATCGCCGTGGCGCGCCAATTCGCGCTTGACGACATCTTCCAGCCCGACCAGAATGACTTCGACACCCAGCTCGCGCGCCGCGCGCACTGAGCCCTCAATCACTACCCCGGGCGCGTGGTCGCCGCCCATTGCATCAACGACAATTTTCATCGGTCTCATCTCCCACGTGCGCGCCATTGTACCTGAGGAAGGTCAATCGGTCAATCAGGGATCAGTCCAAATTGGCGGTGAATCTTCAATTGTCCGAAAAGACGATGGGAGCATCGTCATCTGTGGGGCGGCCCCGTGAGTTGAGCATCACGTGGAGCACGCGCAGCTCGCGCCGCAGCAGGCTGACCTCTTGGGAAAGCAAGGCGGCAATCGAAGGCGAGGTGAGCAGGTTTTGCTTTTCGGTTCGAGTCACCTGGAGCGCGATGGCCGCCAGGCAGGCCAGCGCCGTGGGTTGCTCGGGCAGGTCGTCAGCCTCCAGAGGAATGCCGGATGCCTCCGAAAGCATGCCCACGTAACGGCGCAACCGGTCGCGCACACTTTCCGCCAGCGCCAAAGCCTTGTTCTCATCGCCGGGCAGCCAGGGCCAAAGCACGACGCTCGCGCGCAAGTAGCCTTCCGGCTCTTGCCGGAGCGAGACGATGCGAAAGCGCATCTCGCCGACGGTGATAATGTTGAGCCGCCCATCGTCCAACCGCTCGGCTTGCGTGATGCGCGCCGTCGTGCCGACCGCGTAAGGCTTGGCCCGCTCATCCGCTTCTTCGCCTTCTTGGATGAGCGCAACGCCGAATGGCAGCTCTTTTTCAACGCACTGGCCGATCATCTGGCGATAGCGCGGCTCAAAGATATGCAGCGGCAGCACCTGGCCCGGAAACAGAACGGTATTCAACGGGAACAAGGGCAAATCGATCGAGCTATTCATCAGTGCACTCCCTGTGCTGCATTGTACGCCATCCTGGAATGGTTGACAAGTGGAATGAAACGACTATAATAACTTTAGTTGCCCGCGTGGCGGAATTGGCATACGCAGCAGGTTGAGGGCCTGTGCCGCAAGGCGTGGAGGTTCGAGTCCTCTCGCGGGCACTCGATAGGGGACAACAGCATACCCGGCTCAAGCCGGGTATTTTTGTCTCAGCGTCTCCCGAAAGCCAGGGACTTTTTGTCGGGGCGACCCTTGTGGTCGCCCCGATGGTCACGCCAATTCGCCTGCGGCAGCAAAATCCTGGTGGACACACCGCTGTTTCGCCCAGGCTGGCAGGGCTGCTGCCAAGTCCCTTGACAAGAGTGCAAACAAGGCCTCCGCCGCGTCGGGGCCGCCCCGACCGAGTGCGTGATTCTGTCAAGTCGGGTTGAGAGGCACG
>CAYHAR010000053.1:0-3587 GCA_964354595.1 uncultured Anaerolineae bacterium
GTGCCGCCCACACCGGCGCCGCGCATCCTCAAGGTCGCCTCGACGGCCAGCGTCACGACGTGGGACCCCAGCGCGTCGTTTTCCACCGAAGCGGCGTACATGGCTAACTTGTACGAGCCGCTGCTGTGGGTCAACCCGCCGGGCGCGAAGGACAAGTATACACCCGCGCTGGCTGAAAAGTGGGAGCGCTCGGACGATGGCACGACCTGGACATTCCATCTGCGCAAGGGCGTCAAGTTCCACGACGGAGCCGAGCTGAATGCCGACGCGGTGATCAAGTCCATCTCGCGGACGATCACGCTCGGCCAGGGCGCAGCGTTCATCTGGGCGCCAGTGGACAAGATGGAATCGCCCGACCCCATGACGGTCGTTTTCAAGCTCAAGTATGCCGCGCCGATAGAGTTGATCGTGGGCGCGACGTATGGCGCGTGGATCTTTAGCCCCAAGGCTGTCGAAGCAGCTGCCAAGGATCAGAAGTATTTTGAAAAGGGCGTCGAGGCCGGCACCGGGCCGTACAAGCTAACATCGTACGCGCCCGATAAAGAAGTCGTGCTGGATGCGTTCAAGGATTACTGGGGTGGCTGGAAGGACGTCAACCACTTTGAGAAGGTGGTAGTCAGCATCGTGCCCGAAGCCGTCACGCAACAGCAGATGCTCGAAGGCGGCCAGGTTGATTTGGCCTCGTCCATTCCACGGGAAAACATCAAGCGGTTCAAGGACAACCAGAAGTTCACCGTGACCGAAGAACCGTCGCCGTTCGACTATGTTGCCTTCCTTAATACCAAAAAGCCGCCGCTGGATAACAAGCTCGTCCGCCAGGCGATTGCCTACGCGGTCAATTACGATGACATTGTTACCATCGGCGCTCAGGGGTATGGCACGCAATCACGCGGGCCTGCCCCCAAGGGCATCTGGCCCTACTCTGAGGATGTGCAGCAGTACAAGCAAGACTTGAACAAAGCCAAAGACCTGATGAAGCAGGCCGGCCTTGCGGGCAAGACGGTCAAGCTGACGTTGACCTATGCGGCCGAGAACCAGAATGAGGAACGCTTTGCGCCCGTCCTCAAGGATGCGCTCAAGCAAATCGGCATCGAGGTCGAGATCAAGCCGATGCTGTGGAGTCAGCAGTGGAAGCTGGCCAAAGACGACCCGACCAAGGCGCAAGACATCTTACTCCTGCTCTATTGGCCCACCTACAGCGACGCCGGCGCCGACAACCTCTACGCCATGTTCCGCTCGGAAAAGAAGCCGTTCTTTAACCTGGGCTACTATGCCAACCCCGAGTACGACAAGCTGATTGACGACGCGGCGGCGATCATGGTCCCTGACCCCAAGAAATCGCAAGAAATGTATACCAAGGCCATGAACATCCTGGTCCAAGACAGCCCGGCGCTGTTCCTCTACGACGACAAGACGGTCCCCATCGTGCCCAAGACTTTGCTGGGGTACAAGTATAACCTGAACTATCCGTTCTCGACCTTCTATTACCCGCTGAACATCAAATAGTTTCCTACATCTCCTGGCCCCCTTCTCCCTTTGGGAGAAGGGGGGTTGGGGGGATGAGGTCAACTCGCGATGCGCAAACTCGAGTTCGTCATCCGCCGCATTGCCATGTCCATCCTGGTGTTGGTCGGGCTGTCCGTCATCACGTTTACGTTGGCGCGCGTGATCCCCTCCGACCCGGCGGCGCTGTATATCGGCCCCCACCCCAACCCGGGGGACTTGGAGCGGACGCGCGAAAAGCTGGGCCTCAACCGGCCCGTGCCGGTGCAGTATGCGTACTATGTGCGCGACCTGCTGCGCGGCGACCTGGGCGATTCGATCGCCACCAAGCGCCCGGTGCTGCAAGAGATCGGCGACCGCTGGCCCGCTTCGCTAGAACTGCTTCTCACGGCAATGATATTCGCGGTGCTGGTGGGCGTGCCGTTGGGCGTGCTTTCGGCGCAGTTGCAGGGCAGCCCGTTCGACGTGGCCGTGCGGACACTCTCGATTGTCGGCGTGTCTATGCCGGCTTTCTGGGCGGGGCTGCTGCTTCAAGTCGTGTTCTTTCGCAACCTTCACCTCCTGCCGCTGGCCGGGCGCTTTGATACCGATTTACGCTTCTCGTCTCCCATCCAGCCGCTCACCGGTTTTTACCTGATAGATAGCGCCGTCACCGGCAACTGGATCGCCTTAAAAGACGTGGCATGGCACACCGTTCTCCCGGCGCTGACGCTGGCCGCGTATCCCATCGGCCTCATCGCGCGCATGACGCGGGCGACCATGATCGAAGTGCTTTCGCAAGACTATATCCGCACGGCGCGCGCTTATGGCACGCCCGAATGGTTTACGATTTACTTTTACGCGCTCAAGAATGCGATTGGCCCGACGCTCACCGTCATCGGGCTGACGCTGGCCTATGCGCTCACCGGCACGTTCTTTATCGAGATCGTTTTCAACTGGCCGGGGCTGGGCCTGTTCACGGTGCATTCATTGCTCAATACGGATCATCCCGCCATCATGGGCATCACCTTGCTGGCCGCAGCGGGTTACGTGATCATCAATCTGATGGTTGACGTGGCTCAGGCGTGGATTGACCCGCGCATCAGCCTGGCCTAGTAGGGGCGACCCTTGTGGTCGCCCATTTGTGGTCGCCCATTGGGGCAGACACAAGGTCTGATCCTACACAAGATAAAGGCTATCATGCAGATCGCCGAATGGTTGAACCGTCGAGGAGGAGCCGCCGAAGCGGGCGAGCTAGCGCCGCGCCGGCAGGCGGCGCACGTCGCCTACGTCATCTTGCGCGATCCGCTGGCATTGTTCAGCGTGCTCGTCATTCTTGCGTTTGTGTTGGTCGCCATCGCCGGACCGTGGCTTGCGCCTTTTCCCGAGCAAGGCTATGGCAAGACCAACGTCGCCACGCGCATGCTGCCCATGTCACGCGAGCATCCCTTTGGCACGGATCGGTTGGGGCGCGACATGCTCAGCCGCGTGATTATCGCCGCGCGACCGGCGCTGTTGGTGTCGCTCGGCGTCGTGTTCATTGCCATCCTCATCGGCGCGCCGTTGGGGGCGCTGGCGGGATTTGCGGGCGGGCGACTCGACGACCTCATCATGCGCATCACCGACTTGTTCCTGGCGTTCCCGTCGCTGCTTTTGGCGATGGCGATTGTGGCGGCGTTGGGGCCAGGGCTTGAGCACGCGGCGATGGCGCTGGCGATCTCTTGGTGGCCGTGGTACACGCGGCTGGTGCGCGGCATGGCAATCAGCCTGCGGCAACGCTACTTTGTCGAAGCCGCGCAATCCATCGGCGTGCCGTCGTCGGTGATCATCTTGCGGCACATTTTGCCCAATTGTCTTTCGCCGATTCTGGTGCAGGCGACGGTAGACATTGGCACGGTGATTCTGGCTTCCATGGGGCTGGCGTTCATCGGCCTGGGCGCGCAGCCGCCCGCGCCCGATTGGGGCTTGATGGTCAGCGAGGGGCGCACGTTTATTTTGGATCAGTGGTGGTATTCCACTTTTCCAGGTCTGGCAATTTTCATCACGGTTCTCGCGTTCAACCTGTTGGGCGATACCCTGCGCGACATTTTCGATCCGCGCCAGTA
>CAYHAR010000053.1:3687-19876 GCA_964354595.1 uncultured Anaerolineae bacterium
TCGCGTTCAACCTGTTGGGCGATACCCTGCGCGACATTTTCGATCCGCGCCAGTACCGCTAATCTCCAATCTCCAATACCCAATCCTCAACGGCTATCAGGTATTAGACATTGGGTATTAGAGATTAGAGATCAGAGATTGGCTGATGGAACCATTACTCCAAATTGAAGGTTTGCGAGTCGAGTTCCGCACCTCGCGCGGGACGCTTCAGGCATTGTCCGGCATCTCGTTCGACGTGATGCCCGGCGAGGTGTTTGGCTTGGTGGGTGAGACCGGCTGCGGCAAAACGGTGACGGGCCTTGCCGTGCTGCGACTGGTGCCCAGACCGGGCCGGATCACGGCGGGCCGCGTCCTGTTCAAGGGCGACGACCTGCTGCTCAAATCCGAGGGCGAGATGCAGCAGACTCGCGGCGGGCAGATTTCCATGATCTTTCAAGACCCGTCGTCCTCGCTCAATCCGGTGTTCACCGTCGGCTCGCAGATCGTGCGCGTCATCCGCCAGCATCAGCGCGGCAGCGAGCGCGAGGCCACGCGGCGGGCCATCGAGGCGCTGGAATCCGTCGGCCTGCCCGACGCGCGGCGACTGATGGCCTCGTACCCGCACGAGCTTTCCGGCGGGATGCAGCAGCGCGTGATGATTGCGATGGCGCTTGCGTGCGAGCCGTCGTTGCTCATCGCCGACGAGCCGACGACGGCGTTGGACGTGACCATCAAGGCGCAAATCCTGGGCTTGCTCAAAGAGCTTGGGCGGTTCAATCTGGCGATTCTGCTCATCACGCACGACCTGGGCGTGGTGGCGGAAACGTGCGACCGGCTCGCCGTCCTGTATGCCGGGTACGTTGTAGAGACCGGGCGCACCGCCGAGATTTTTGCGTCGCCGCGGCACCCTTACACACGCGGATTGATGAGCGCGATTCCGCGCCGGAGCAATCGCGGCCAGCCGTTGACCGCGATTCGAGGCACGGTGCCGGGCAACCCCGGCACGCTGGTCGGCTGCCCGTTCGAGTCGCGCTGCGATTTCGCCTTTGACCGCTGCCGCGTCGAGCGACCTCCGCTCATTCAGGTGGGCGAGAGTCATTCGAGCGCGTGTTGGCTGCACCGGGAGGCGTCGCGTGCGTGATACGCCTTACCCTAACCCCCCAGAAAAACGGGGGGCAGGCGGGGATGTTCCACTCGTGCAGGTCCAGTCGCTGGTCAAGCATTTCAAGCTGCCCGGCGGATGGTTTTCTGGCAGGCCGCGCATTGTGCACGCTATAGACGACGTGAGTCTGGAGGTTTACCCCGGCCAAGTGCTGGGCGTGGTGGGCGAGTCCGGTTGCGGCAAGACGACGCTGGGCCGCTGCGTCCTGCGACTGGTCGAGCCGACCTCGGGGCAAATCACGTTTGACGGCCAAGACCTGCTGGCGTTGAAGGGCGATGCGATGCGGCGCTTGCGCCAAGAGATGCAGATTGTCTTTCAAAGTCCGCTCTCGTCGCTCAGCCCGCGCTTCAAAGTGTTCGACGTGGTGGCCGAGCCGCTGATGACCCATCGCCGCCAGCCGCGCGAGGAATTAAAGAGCCACGTCCTGGCGCTGCTTGAGCAAGTCGGCCTGGGGCGGCAGCACCTCGACCGCTACCCGCACGAGCTTTCCGGCGGACAATGTCAGCGCGTGGCCGTGGCGCGAGCGTTGGCGCTCAGTCCGCGCCTGCTCGTGTTGGACGAACCGACTTCGGCCCTGGATGTTTCCGTGCAGGCGCAAATCATCAACCTGCTCGACGAGTTGCAGGCGCAGCACAAGCTGACGTATCTTTTCATCTCGCACGACCTGGGCGTGGTGCAACACATCAGCGACCGGATTTGCGTCATGTACCTGGGCAAGCTGGTCGAGACCGGGCCGGTGGAGGCCGTGTTCGATTCGCCGCTGCATCCTTATACCCAGGCGCTCATCTCGGCCATCTCTGTGCCCGACCCGAGCATCCACCGCCGGCGAATCGTGCTGCAAGGCACAGTGCCCAGTCCGGTTGACCCGCCGCCGGGCTGCCGCTTTCACACGCGCTGCCCGCTGGCCGAGGCGCGTTGCCGCGTCGAGGTACCCGAGTTGCGCCCGGTGGCAGAGGGGCGAACGGTTGCATGTCATCTAGTATAACGGTTCAGGTCATTGCGAGGAGCGACGCCTGGCGGGCCCCCGACGCTCCTGTGGAGCGTCGGACAGGGCCAGCGACGAAGCAATCTCCTCGCGCGTGTCAAGAGATTGCTTCGCCGCCTTTGGCGGCTCGCAATGACGACCAAAGCAGTCACCATTTGGTTCAAGATTGGGGTAACGTATGAGCAGACTAGTGGGAATTGCCGCTATCCAGATGTCGCCTGCGCCGCATGACCCGCAAGCCACGCTGGACAAAATCGAATCCGTTGTGGGGCAGACGAGCTTGCTGCTGCCCTGGGTGGACATGTTTTGCCTGCCCGAGCTCATCCTGGACGCGCTGGCGCAATTTGTGCCAGGCGGCCACAAGGCCGAGGCCGAAACTATTCCAGGGCCAACCACGGATCGCTTGTGCGCGTTGGCCGCGCGTCATCGCAAATGGCTGATCCCCGGCTCGATGAGCGAGCGCGACGATGGCGTGATTTACAACACCGCCATCGCCATCTCGCCGGAGGGGCAGATCGCCGCGCGCTATCGCAAAATGTTCCCGTGGCGTCCTTTGGAAGCCTGCGCGCCCGGCGACACGTTCTGCGTGTTCAAAGTTCCGAATGTAGGAACATTTGGCCTGTGCATCTGCTACGACATGTGGTTCCCCGAAGTCGCGCGCACGCTGGCCTGGATGGGCGCCGAAGTCATCTTGCATCCCAGCCTCACCGCCACCTCCGACCGGGGCGCAGAGCTGGTCATCAGCCAGGCCAACGCGATTTTCAATCAGTGCTACTTTGTGGACGTGAACGGCACCGGCCCTTACGGCGGAGGCCGCTCGCTCATCGTAGACCCGGATGGGCGCGTGCTGCAACAGGCCGATCAGCACGAGACCATCTTGACCGAAATCCTCGACCTCGACCTCGTCGCGCGCACGCGGGAGCTGGGGACATTGGGGCTTTCGCAGACGTGGAAAGCTTTGCGCGATAACCCGGTGTACTTTCCGCCCTACGCCGAGGGCTTTGCCGCCAGCGCGATGGTGCAGGCGTTGGGGCCGTTGCGCTACGCTTCGCGTCGCTCGTTGCGGCCATAATCCCATCGCACGGCTTTGGTCGCAACCCAGTTTTTTCTCACGCCAAGCCGCCAAGCACGCAAGATTTTTTTCTTTGCGCTCTTTGCATTGCTTGCCCCTGCAAAGGGGTTGCGGCTCAAAAGATTTGCACAGTCAACGCAGTCGGGGTCACACAAGCTCTTGGAGAATTTCTACTGCGTTCGCCACCAGTCTGGGACACAGCGCGGCAAAGAGTCCCTTGTCTCTGGCGGCCTGCATTCCTTCGGGGGCGCCGATGTCGTAGCCCAGCAGCTCGCGGCACAGCAGAGCGCCGTTGCGCGCCTTGAATCGCTCCAAAAACTCGCGGGCCAGCGCGTAGGTCTTTTCTTTCGCCTGTTTGTCTTCCCCTTGGGTCTGGCCGTGCTTGAGGCCGATCACCATCAGCGCGCCAGTGACTGCGCCGCAGGTCTGGCCCGTCCGCGCCATGCCAGCGCCAAAAGCTCCCGTCACTCTCAGGGCTGTTTCTCGGTCTAATCCTGACTCTGGACCCAGAGTCGAAAACACGGCTTGCGCTCAACTAAAGCCCTCTTTGAAACACGCCACTGCGATTTCAGCTTTGCTCATTGTTCGATAGCCCTTTCCTATCGAGTTTCCCCCAGTTCCCCCGAGGCCCTGTGGTTTCGGAAACTCGGTGGAACTCGGAAGCTCAGGGGTTGACGAAAGTTGAGAGCAGCAGATACGCCGCCAGCCCGGCCATGCCCGCGACGAACAAGGCCGTCAACACAGCCGTTGCATGGGCCAACAACCGCTGGCGGCCTTGAATCACATCCGCGAGAGGCATTGAGCGCGCCAGCACCAACGCGCCGACGAGCGCCGCTGTGACAAAAGCGCCCAGGCAAATCAGCGTGTCGCTCTGCATCATGTCTGCTGCGCTTGCACGATTTCAGCGTAAATGTCTGCCGCCGAGATCTCGCCGCTGGGGTCTTGGGCTTGCGCCAGGTCGGGGCGCACATCCCCGGATAAATCTTCTCCGGTGGCCTGCGTGATAAAGCTGACCGCGCGCGCGGCGTGGGCCAAGATGTTGCGCATCTCGGGCGCGCCGAACTCTGTCCCGAAAAACGGATAGCTGTTGAACATGGCGAGCCGGTGCGCCTGCGCGACGAGCAACCACAGCACGCGCTCTTTGGTCTGGAGGGTGAGCGCGCGTTTTTCGTGCCCGGCCAGGTACATTGGGCCGGTGAGGCGATTCAGTAGCACGTCGGCGTAACCATTCCGCACGGCCCAGGGATCGAGGTCGGCGGCGCGCGCTTCGCGCTCATAGATGGCGTCGGCGGCGGCGGCCAGGCGAACGAGCGCCTGGCGCAGCGGCGCCTTCCATGCGGCGGGCCACGCGCACTCGCATTCGCGCTGCCAGCGCTCCACGCCATGCACGCAGGCCCACGATGACGGGCTGGCAATCTGGACCTCTAGCCTCGGCGGGTGATCGCGCAAGAATCCGGTCAGCGGCACGACCTGATACCCGGCGTGAGAGGCTTCTTGTCGAACCAGGTAGCGCAAAAACATTTCTTCGCTGGTGTGGCAGTGGCCGTAGGTTTCGCCGTCGTTGGCGAGGAGCAGCAGCCCTTCGTCCGCGCGAGGCGCAAGATACCGCGCGGCAAAAATGCCCGCCCCGCCCAGCCGGCTCAGCTCGAACGCGATTTTGTCGGAAAGCGCGTGGTCGCGCGCAAAGAGGGCTAGCTCGCGCCCGTTTCCCGCTCGCACGCGGTACGGTCCCGCGCCGACGTGCTCCGCCGTCAGGTCGCCCCGAATCTGCTCCGACGAAAGCAGCGTGAACACGATGCCGCTTTCGGCCAGTACGTCGAGCGTCTCGTGATCCACGGCCATGTCCGTCAGCCACAGACCTTCAGCCCTGCGGCCAAAGTGAACCTCAAAGGCTTTCAGCCCCCACGCGACTTCTGTCACCTTGTCGCGCCGGGAAAGAAGAGGCAGGATGACGTGGTGGAACGTCGTGGCCATGGCGTTGCCCCGGTCGGCGGCGAGGATGCGGCTGTAGGTGGCGGCATCGCGGCGCTCTAGCCAGTCCAACAACCCCGGCGCGACATCAAAGCTGATCAAGTCAAAGTTGCCCATCACCACGTTGGGGCGATAACACTCGGCCGTGGTCTGCTCATAGAGATTGCGGAAGGGAGCCGCGCTGGCCTCGCGCGCGACCTCTCCGGTGAACGGGTCTTGGCGCGGCGGCAAGCTAAAGTGACAGTGGACGCACAAGGATCTCATTTGATATAGCTATTGGCCTGGGCCGACGCGATGATCGCGTCGTACAAGTCCGCGCCCGTGACGCCGGCGCGCGCGCTAAAGGCCACCGACAGGTCCCGGCGGAATCCGTGCGCCAGGTCTTCGCCGGTGGCTTGCTTGACCAGTAGCAGGGCGCGAGCCGCGTTGGCGATGGCATAGCCCGGCTCGATGCGCGCAAGCTCTTCAAAGAAAAAGGCGCAACTGGCATACATCCGCTGGCGATACAGCTCGGCCTGCAAGAGTTTCAAGAGCCGGTCGGCGGCGGCGGTGGAGAGGTTGCTCAGGCCTTGCGCGGAAAGAAAGGCCGGCCCATCCATCTGGCCGAGCACGACGGCGATGTAGGCATCGCGCAGCGGCCAGGGGTCGGCGCCGGCGGCGCGCGCTTCGGTGACGTACACCAGGTCCATCTCGCTGGCGAGGTTATCCAGCGCGCGGCGCAGCGCGCCTTTCCAGCGGCTGTCGGCCGGCGTGCATTCGCAGCCGGTGGCCCAGCGCGCCACGTGATGTCCGCAGCTCCACGCCGTCATCTCCAAGATTTCGATTTCGATTTGCGGCAGATGATCGGCCAGGTACCGGGCCAGTGACACCACCTGCAGGCCGAGCGCGGGCGCATCGCGCAGGAGCAAGCTGTGTAAAAAGTGCTCGCCGCCGCGATTGTGATGCCCAAAAGTCTCGCCATCGGTGGCGATGAGGCTCAGCCCCGGCCCGCGCGAAACGAGCGCCTGCCCGGCCCAGGTCTTGGGATCGGGGAATTTGTCCATGTCGAACGAGAGCTGGTTGGAAAGAAAGCGGTCGCGCACGAAAACGGCCATGCTTCGCCCGGCGCTGAGCCGGATGCGGTACGGCCCGGCCCGGCCGCCGGTATCGCCGCCCACTTGCTCGCTAGAAAGAATCGTAAACGTCAATCCGGCTCCGGCCAGCGTTTCGAGCGTCTCGTAATCCACCGCCATTTCCGGCAGCCACATCCCGGCCGGCTTGCGCCCAAAGTGATGTTCAAAGCTGGCGATGCCCCACGCCACCTGCGCGATCTTGTCGCGGCGGCGCGCCAGCGGCAAAATCGTGTGGTGCGCGCTTTGGGCAATCGCATTGCCGACGCCGACGCGCGCCGCATGGTTCCGGTCGGCCTGCACGATGCGGTCGTAGGTCTCGTGCGCGTGACGCGAAGCGTCAAGCCAGGCGGCCAGCGTCGGCCCGACGTTGAAGCTGATGTGGTCGAAATTGCCCAGCAGCGCGTTGGGCTGGTAACACTCGGCGGTGATTTTTTCGTTATAGTCGTGATAAGGCTCGGCGCCCGCTTCGCGCGGAATCTGGCCGGTGAAGGGGTCCTCGCGCGGCGGCTGGTAAAAGTGGCAGTGAAAGCAGAGAAAGCTATCGGTTGTCAATTATTCTTACCCGTTCGGTGATTTCGTGTTGCGTATTCCGTATTGCGTGACGATACGCAGCACGTCCTAGAGCAATTTGAAGCGCAAGGCGACTTGCCACGCCTGGCCTGGGGCAAGCTCTAGCGACCAATGGCACGTGACCGATGTCCCCTGGTAGATGCGCTCGAATCCGGCTTCCGAGTTCGAGATGGTTTCGATGGGGAACTGCCACCAGCTCGCCGGACGGTCGGTGTTCAGGATAACCCGCCCGTACCATTCGTGAACCAGCGCCACCTCGTTGGCGCTCTCGACGGCGTGGAGGGCGTTAAAGCGCACCAAGTCGCCGCCCGGCCACACCGAGTAGGCTTGCGGCCCGTCGCCCCCGGCAATGCCCCAGTTGGTCTCCACGCCGAACCGCTCTGCGATGGGTTCCTCGCCGGTGTTGGTCAACTGGTACGTTACCTCCAGAGCCAATTGTCCCGCCGAAAGCATGACGGTCTTTTCAATTCGCAGCGGACGCCGGGTGTTGTCCTCCCAGACGCCGCCCTCGCGCCAGAGCTTGAGCATGAGCCGGTCGCCGGTCTGCGTCAACCCGGCCTCATAAGGCTGATTCACAAAATCGCCCAACTCGGTGTGCTGGCAGCGGTAGAATGCCTCCAGGGTCGTGTCGTTGGCAAAGACATGATCCAGCAAGCTCGCGCGGCGATACCAGTCGTAAAACAGTTTGTCCTGCAAGTCCATCTCTTTGACGCGCACCACATGGGTAAAGCCGGCCGCTCCCTTTTCCTGACCCGAGAGAACCAGCGTCCCGCGCGCGGCGGCTTGTTTTAATTCGACGTGATAGCCTTCCGGGCGGCGCGTGAGCGTGTTGAGCAGGTTGAGGCCCATGGCGCGCCAGTCCCATTCCACCAGCGTTCCTCCCAAAGCCGGAGCGAACAGCAGGTTTTGCGCGTCGCTCGAAAGGATGACCTCGTCGTGGCTGTCCTTGTCCACATCGGCCTTGAGCGAGTCCACCCACGCACCCTCGCCATGCTCACCGGCGTCGGCCATCGTCTCGGCGGCGATGAGGCGCTCGTAGGCGGCTTCGCGGATGTGGAACAGGTAAACGCCGCCGAACACGCCGTGCCAATACGGGCAGTTGCACTGCCCGGCCCACAGCGCGTCCAACGCGGCGGCTCGCTGCTTGCGGCTTTTCATCCGGTGCGCCTTGTCGCTCACCAGGAGCATCTTTTTGTGCATCGAGTTGATTTCCGGGTATTTGGTCATAAAGTTGCGCCACGTCCCGCCTTTGAGGTAGCGCAGAATGTCGTCGCGGTGTTCCTCTTGCAGGCGGCGCTTGAGCGCGACGATTTCGGCGCTCTGCTGCGGCGGCAAGGCCCACTCGGTCATCTCGTCATAGGCCGCCGCCGGCAAATAGATGCGGCCCAGCGCGGGCTGCTGCGCGGCATATTCGCCGGGCGGCGTGGTAATGAGCCACTCGGCGTTGGCCTCCAGCGCGGTAAAGAAATCTTCCATCCATCCCTTTTCCCAGCAGTGAACGTGCGTGCTGGGCCACAGGCCAAACTTTTCGCCGTCGTCGCCCATCACCGCCACGCGCTTGCCGCTGGCATCTGCTTGACGGCGCAGCCACTCGATGACAGTCTCCACCGTGGCCCACGGGATAGCGTACCTCAGGTACTTGAGCGTCCCAAAGACTTTGAGCGCGTAACCTTGCTCTTCGGTGATATAGTAGCCGAACAGCTCTTCGTCCGCCAGCCCGACGTACTTGAAGTGTGTGTCGTCCACGATGGTATATTGCGCACCGGATTCGGCCAGCGACTTGGGTAGGTGCGGCTCCCAGATGCGCTCGGTGAGCCACGCGCCCGTGGCGTCGTAACCGAAATCTTTTTTGACGGCGGCGGTCATCTTGTTCAACTGCCCGGCCTTGTCCGCGTCCGGCAAAGCGATGAGGATTGGCTCGTAATAGCCGCCCGTGAGCATCTCGACCTGGCCGCGTTCCACCAGCGCGCGGACGCGGGCGATCAGCTCAGGCCGATGCTCGACCAGCCAATCGCGCAGCGGGCCGGTATAATGCAAAGCCAGGCGCACGCCGGGATGCCGCTCCAGCGCGGCCACCATCGGCTCGTAAGCCAATTGGGTGGCGTTTTCAAATACCCAGTCAAAATTGCCGACGGGCTGATGGTTGTGGATGGCAAGCGACAAATGAATCTTGTTCATGGCAACTCTCCAGGAAAGCGACAGGAGCTAGCTCGAGTCCCCGACAAAGCCGACCACGGTGCCGCTGGGCACGTTATCGGCGAGGAAATCTTCAGGGCGCACGTCGCTGGCGACGATGCAGTTACGCCCGACCTTGACGTTGGGTGGAACAACGGCGCTCTTGCCCACGAGCGTCAAGCCGGAGGAAAGATCGGTGACGCGGCTGGGCGTATAGTCCGCCCCAAAGCCAACTTGGGCGCCCGCCCCGACATCCACCTGTTTATCCAGGATGCTGCGATCCACCATCGCGCCAGCGCGGACGATCGCGTCGGTCATGATGATGGAATAGCGCACCACCGCGCCGCGCTCGACGCGGACGCCCGGGCTGAGCACGCTGTATTCGACCGTTCCCTCGATGGTGCAGCCGTCGGTGATGAGGCTATGCAGCACCACCGCGCCCGTACGGATGTTGACCGGCGGGCGCTCTTCCGAGCGCGTGTGAATAATCCAAGTGCGGTCGTTCAAGTCGAGCGGGGGATGGTCGGCCAGCAAGTCCATGTGCGCTTCCCAGTAGGCCTGGATGGTTCCCACGTCCACCCAGTAGCTGGAGAACGGGTAAGCGAAAACGCGGTATGGGCCGATTATCTTGGGGACAATGTCCTTGCCAAAGTCGTGGCTGGATTGGGAATTGGCTGCGTCGGCCTTGAGCACGTCGCTGAGCACTTCGGTGTTAAAGACGTAAATGCCCATCGAGGCCAGCGTGCTCTTTGGCTCCGGCGGCTTTTCCTCAAAGCGGACGACGCGATAACTCTCGTCGGTTTCCAGGATGCCGAAACGCGAAGCCTCTTCCGGCGATACTTTGAGCGTCGCAACGGTGACATCGGCCCGGTTTTCGACGTGGAACGAGATCATCCGGTCGTAATCCATGGTGTAGACGTGGTCGGCGCAGAGGACGAGCACCACTTCAGGACGGTGACGGCGGACAAAGTCAAAGTTTTGCTGGATGGCGTCGGCGCTGCCCGAGTACCAATCGGAATCGCTGCGGCCCAGGTAGGGTTGGAGCAGCCACACGCCGCCGTTCATGCGATCCAGGTCCCACGGAGCGCCCGTGCGGATGTGATCGTTGAGCGAGCGAGGGCGGTATTGCGTCGGGATGCCGACGGTATAGATGCCCGAGTTGGCGCAGTTGGAGAGCGTAAAATCAATGATGCGGTACTTGCCAGCAAAAGGCACCGCTGGCTTGGCCCGCTTTTGCGAAAGGATGCTCAGTCGCCGGCCCTCGCCGCCGGCCAGGATCATGGCAAGTACTCGCATGGGTCACCGCCGTTAGACCTGGAGCCAAAGGCCCCCGGTGGGTCAGGTCTATGAGCTTTTGTGAAACTCGATGGCTTTCCGATACAGCTCTTCGTACTTTTTCGCCGAAGCATTCCACGAAAAGTCGGCTTTCATGCAGCGCTCTTGCAAGCCGCGCCAGGTTTTCTTGTCGCGGAACACGTCCAGCGCGCGCTCCAACGTATTCCAAAAGGCGTCGCTGGTGTAATCGCCAAAGGTAAAGCCGGTGCCCTTGCGCGTTGCGTTGGCCGCGTCCAAATCGCTGACGGAATCGGCCAGCCCGCCGGTCGCCCGGACGACGGGAACGCTGCCATAGCGCATCGCAATCATCTGGCCCAGGCCGCACGGCTCGAACTGGCTGGGCATGAGAAAAATGTCCGCGCCGCCATAGATTTTCTGCGCCAGCGCCGCGTCGAACTTTAAGAATACGGCGGCTTTGTTGGGAAAGCGCTTGGGCAACGCGCCAAAGATTTCCTCATGGCGTTTTTCGCCGGCGCCCAATAGCACGAACTGCACATCGCGCGCGAACAGCCGGTCGAGCACGGTGGACAAGACGTCTACGCCTTTCTGGTCTACCAGGCGCGAGATAAAGCCGATCAGCGGCGCGCCCTCGCGGACCGGCAAGCCCGCTTCGCGCTGAAGCGCCGCCTTGTTGAGCGCGCGCGCGTCGAGCGACTCGGAATTGAAGCGTTGAGCCAGGTGCGGGTCGGTGGCGGGATTCCATTGGTCATAGTCCACGCCATTGAGAATGCCGCATAGGCGGCGCTCCGCGTGGCGATGCTTGAGCAGTCCCTCCATCCCCGCGCCGAACTCGGGCGTGAGGATTTCCTGCGCGTACCGCTTGCTCACCGTGTTGATCACGTCCGAATGATAGATGCCGCGCGCCATCCAGTTGACCGCGCCGGGCGGCTCGACTTCCAGGTGATGCACGTGGCCTTCCAGCCCGGCAAAGGGGAGAATCGCCTTGCCGGTCGTGCCGTGATAGGTGACGTTGTGGATGGTATAGGCCGTGGCGATGGGCGCGTAGAACGGATCGGCCTTGCCCGCCGTCGCCAGCCAGGTGGGGACGAACGCCGTATGCCAATCGTTGGCGTGGATCACGTCCGGCTGCCAGCCGCTCTGCTTGATGAAGGCGAGGATCGCCCGCCCGAAAAAGACGAATCGCTGCGCGTCGTCGTCGTAGCCATACACCCTGTCACGCCCAAAATAGTGCTCGTCCCAAATCAGGTAGGCGGGGACGCCTTCGGCTGCGCCTTCCAGCGCCTCAGTCATTTTGTGGTCTGCGCCGACCGGGACCGGGAACGGCGCGGCGGCGAGCTTGAGCTTCCAGCGCGCGCCGTCCACTGCCTTGTGGCGCGGCAGCGCGAGGCGGACGTCGTGCCCCAACGCGCGCAGCGCCTTGGGCAACGAGCCGGCCACATCGGCCAACCCGCCGACTTTGGCATACGGCGCGGCCTCGGCGGCGAGATACAATACTTTCAGAGGTTGAGACATGGAGACCTCACTTTCGACCATCCCCGCCGGTATGAGCGCCGGACAGGTCCATTACGGCTTTCATCAACTCTTCCACCTGATACCCAGTTCTGCCAATCGCTTTCAAAATGCTTGCCAGTCATAGGAGCATTGTGTGTTTGCTTGTATGTATGGTCTTTCTTCAAGATGAGAGCGTCTGTAGCTGTTCCGAGCATAGCGAGCCAAGTACCTCACTATGGCGCCAAGAACCAACTGCGGTGAGACTGGCATTGCCCCATCCCAACCGACCGCAGGAGACGCCAATGTTGATTATAGCATACCCTGATATTTCGGGTAGTGTCCCTTTATCGGGTCCAAGGCTCGATTTTCCCGTTCAAAATGTGGGCTTGGACCCGTATTGTGCGATTTGTAAGGGAATCAGCTGAACACCCAAGTCAACTGATTTTGGTCACACCTTTTTGAATTATTGATTTTGTCACAGCTGATATGGGGTGGGCTTACACCAGCAACGGAATGTGCGCGAAAGAGCAGGGGGGCGAGTTGTCCGGTTGTTCTCTTCAAAGAGGTCTCTTCAAGACAACCGACGGTGGAAGGACGTGGACGACGCTGGAACTGCCACGCCGATACAACATCTACCTGCCCATCGTGCTTCAAAATCAAGGACAAAGACAAGTCATGCTGGTCGTCGCCTTGTGATGCGCGATAAAAGACCTGGCCGGTCTCACAGGCCCGCCAGGTCTTTTTCAACAACAAATGCAATAACCCCAGAATTCTCAACGCCGTGCGCTCGGCGGTATAGATCAGCGCGCCCAGGAGCCGTCCCAGCGCAGGGCGGCGGACGACGTTATCGTAGCCGGGAAAGATTTGCGTGTAGAGGGTCGAGATCAAGCATCACCAGTTGACTGAAGACCAAGTCGCAAAAGTGCGGGCCGCGTTGGGGCGTTCAATTGAACGCCCTTACCCTTGACCGAAGCAATGGGGTATGGTATAAGGACGCAGTGCTCCAACACGCGCGGGTTTGCCGAGGTGGACTGTGAATCTCCCAAGTGCCACACGCCGATGGATGCGGCCCCCATTGTTCCTCTGGTTGGTCACGCTGGCGGCGTTTGGCCTGCGTGTCTACGGACTGGGCGCAGAAAGCCTGTGGTACGACGAGGCTTATAGTGCCACCCTCGTACGATCGGATATATCCACCGCAATTCGGATGCTTTCGGCAGACCTGAATCCCCCATTGTACTTTATCTTCTTGCGCGCCGGCGTCGCCTCGTTCGGTTCGACCGAGTTTGCCTTGCGCTTTGTATCGCTCGCCTTCGGCGTAGCGTTGGTGCCGCTGGCCTGGGCGCTGGCCCGGCGGTTGCTCGACCGGCCGACGGGGCAAGTGACCGCTGCGTTGGTGTGCCTCTCGCCGCTATTGCTGTGGTACGCGCGGGAAGCGCGGATGTACAGCCAGGCGACGACGTTGGGGATGGCGGCGACCTATGCGCTCGTTCGGGCGCACGCCAACCAGCCCCAAGTCAATGCGCGTTGGTGGGCGGCGTTCGCCGCGTGTGCGCTGGGCGCAGTCTACAGTCACTACCTGACGTTGTACCTGCTCGCTGGACTAGGCGCGTTCTGGCTCACGACGACACCGCGGCGCTGGCGCACGCTCCGGCCCGGGGTCCTGGCCTTTGGCGCCGTGGCAATAGGCGTGGCGGCGACTATGCCACGCATCCTGGACCTTTCAGAGTCGAGCCGGATCTATTGGCCGGGGCAACTGGACATCGCTTCGGCGTTAGTTAGGGCGGCGCGCGCCCTGGTCAGTTGGCGATCCGCATCGTCAGTTGTCGCGGATGCGCTCCTCGTTTTGTGCGGCGTTACGGTGGTGGCTGCCATCTTGAATGCAGTCACATCGCCCTCCAGTTGTCGCAGTGTGTGGCTGGCTTTTGTGGTCGTGTCGGTCTGGCTGGCATTGCTGTTTGTCAGCATTTACCGGCGTCCCAAATTTGAGTCGCGTTATGTGATAACGCTCGCGCCAGTGGCGTGGCTGCTCGTCGCGGCGGGCCTTCGCGCCTTGTGGCGGACACGCAGCCCTGGCGCAAAGGCGGCGGCGACCCTGGCCGCTATCGCGTTGGCCGGCGGATTGGCCGCGTCGGCCCTGGGCATATTGAGGGGAGATTCCCCGCGTGACGACTGGCGCGGCGCGGTCGCTTATCTCCGTCAGAATGTCCGGCCTGACGAAGCGATCGTGCTCGTTAGCGGTCATGCCTTTCCGGCGCTGGCTTATTATGATGCGCCGCCTTGGGTGGCGCTGCCCGACGATCCCGTGCTGGACGTGACGCACGTTTTGGACTATGCCACCGTCGCGCCCACGCTCAATCGCATCCAATCGGAGCGGCGCGGCGTGTGGCTGGCGCTCTGGCAAGAAGATATTCTAGATCCGACACAAGTTGTCCCCGCGCTGTTGAGCGACATTGGAACCGAGTTGCCGGTGACGGCGCAGTTCGTTGGGCTGCGCTTGCGGCATTTCACGCTTGACCACGCTGCTCCATTTCCGCTCGACCCGCCGATGGCGCGCCGCCTGAATCAATCGCCGCTGCCTGGGCTGATAGCGTTGGGAGTCACACTTTCTCCGCAACCGCTGCCCGCCGACGCGCCGCTCTCCGTGCGAATGTTTTGGCGCGCGGATGTTTCAACACGAGGTGTGGCCGGCGGATCACTGCGGGTGGTGGACGCGCAGGGGCAAGAGTGGGCGCGGCGCGACGAGTTGCTGAGTGGGCTGTTTCTTTCCGAGCGATGGCCGCCGGGGCAGGCGGTGATGGGACAATACGCCATCACGCTGCCGGTCGGCGCGCCGCCGGGAAATTATGCGCTGCGCCAAATCGTGTATCGCGGCGACCAGACCGGCGAGTTAGAGTTGGGCGAGGTGGTGGTGACGCGCCCGCTGCGCGCGCCGGATGCGGCGGCGTTGGGAATCAGCCCGGCAGGTCTGGCTCGATTAGGTGACTTGACGTTGCTGGGAGTTGCACTCGATCAGCAGACGCTCAAGCCGTGCGAGACGCTCTACTTTACGGCGGTATGGCGCAGCGAGCGACCACCCTCTGATGATTACACTCTGCGGGTGACGTTGGCCGGGCAGGGCAGCCCCCAACCACTAGCGCCGGGGCTGCCAACCTCGCAGTGGCGACCGGGCGACGTGTGGCGCACGCGGCATCACATTACTGCATCGTGTCGCGCGCCGGATGGCCCGGCAGAGCTGCAATTGACGTTGGTAGACTCGACCGGTCGCCCGGTCGCTGCGCCCGTGAGCGCGGGGACGATGAGCATCAACGCCGGGCGCGTGTTCGCTCCGCCCGCTATGCAGCGCCCGTTTCGCGCCGATTTGGGCGGGCAGGTCGAGTTGCTGGGTTACGACATTCAACAAATCGGCAAGTCAAGTCAGCCAATCATGGTCGAGCTCACATTGTATTGGCAGACCACGCGCGAGATGACGACGAGCTTGACGGTCTTTACTCACGTCGAGAGCGAGCGAGTGTGGGGACAGCACGATGGCCCGCCTGCTCTGGGCTTCAAGCCGACTGATAGCTGGATGGCGGGCGAGGTCGTGGCCGACCGGCATTTCTTCGCGCTTGATCCGGCCACGCCGCCGGGCAAGTATCGGCTCGTCGTGGGAATGTACGATCCGGCCTCGCAGACACGGCTGGCTGCGTTCGACGAGAACGGTCGACGCTGGCCGGATGATGCGATCCTTTTGCAAGAGATCGTCGTGGCGCGCTGAGAACTGATCGCTGACTTGCTGGCGGGGATGGTAGTGTTGTGGTAGAATTCGACCCCTGTGGGAGTATCTGTTGTCTGCTTTGAAACATTCAGTTGTTCCTCACGCGTCTACTCGGTTTCGCAGTTGGCTGATAGATCCCACTAAATTTGTAGAGGTGAAAAAGCGTATGTTGGCGCCGAATAGTCCAGTTCTTGCGCCAGATCTATCGCTCAATCCGACGGTCATGACCGGGACGACGACGCAGATTCAGTGGACGACCAGCCAGCCAGCGTTCAGCCAAGTCTTTTATCGTCTGCATTCGACATCCACTGTCAGTATCACTTCTTCACTCACTCCCACAGCGTACCTGCCATTCGTTGTTCATAGTGGCTATGTCAGCGTGGACGATTTTACGTATCACACTGAGCCTACATCCGCCATGGCCACCAGCCACTTGTTTTCACTGAGCGGCCTGGAAGCGGGCCAGACCTATGACTATATGGTGGCATTGAGAGGGTTTGACGGCTCGACCTGTGCCACGACCGGGTCCGTCATCGGCACTTTTACGACGCCCTAGTTTCGCGCCGCCAATTGCAAGTATTCCTGCTGCGGCCTCTTATACAAGAGGTCGCAGCAGTCTTTC